>CAMCVC010000009.1:0-31008 GCA_945879785.1 Staphylococcus epidermidis
GTGATTTCCGTTTTCTCCTTTCTCATCATTCTTTATTTATTCACAGGCCTCATCAACTCAAGTGGCTTTGAACCAGAAGTGTATACCTTTTCTTCGCTCGTCATCGCTTTTGTCGGGATCTCAAGTCAAATTGCCTTGGCACCTTTTACAAAGACCAATCGACTCGCAAACTTATTTGTTAAATACTTTCACTTTGTCTTGATTGTGGTGATGGTCGGTTATTATATTCAACAATTGATTTCGATTGCAACCACAGGGATTACGTTAAACACAACCATTCGCTTGATCTTAGGCGTATGGCCATTGGTCTATGCTTTCTTTGTGATTCGTAAAAGCCGGGTTGCGATTCACCGGGGATTGTTATCACTCATCGGTGCCTTCTTATTCATCGCTGCGTTTCCTGGGTTGAATGCGGTGAGTTTAACAAGCATGATCTTGAATACTCAGTTAGAACAAACGTTACAAAGAGAATCGATGATTTCTGAAGACGGTGAGATTATTCGAAAACCTATCTTAGAACAAGACACGTATAACTACTTATGGGCAACGCTCAGCGAAATGGAAAGTTTAGGGTTACATCGCTTTCCTATTCTTCCAGATGGCTATCAACATCCATCGGATTTTGAAGCAACCTTTGGCGATCGAGAAGGTGATCCTGTCGATCCCAATGATGAATCGTTATTTTATTCACTTGATTTTTCCATCATCGATTTAAGCGATCTTCAATACGAATCATTAACGTATGTTGATTCGCTTGCTGAGTTAGAATTAACGCCATTCAACAGTAGTAGGATTTCATTATCATTCACTCCCGATGATGAAAATCATCGTTATCCACTCATGGTTACACGAGAAGAAATTTCACAAACAGTTGATCTCTATGAAGACGTCGCCCTCGTCCTACAAGAACGATTTGCCACCGATAATTATCAAAGTGATAACACTGAGGAATTATTGGTCACCATCACTTTCGATACCTTCGCCCTTGATTTTTGGGTACTGAGCCTTAGTTCAACTAAATTCGAAGACTTCAGTGGTTTTTCCATGAGTTTCTATTTGGGCCTAAGCAGCATTAATGGTTAAAGCATTCTCCCCGATTGCTTGGGGAAAACTTCAATTAAAGAACCGCATCGTCATGGCGCCGATGTGTATGTATAGTGCTGATGAACATGGGTTTATTTTACCGTTTCATTTTGCACACTATACCGCCCGCGCTTATGGTGGGGTGGCGATGGTCATCACCGAAGCAACGTCGGTAGAAGCCCGAGGAAGAATTTCTACACAAGACCTAGGCATTTATGATGATCGTCATGTGGTCGGATTAAAAAAATTAGTGGATGAGGTTCATGTTGCCGGGAGTCTTATTGCCATTCAATTGGCCCACGCTGGAAGAAAGTGTGGAGTTAAAACTCACACATCCATCGCCCCAAGTGCGGTGACATTTTCTCAAGATTATACGGTTCCTGTTGCAATGACGATTGCCGATATTCAAGAAGTTACTCACGCATTTCGTGAAGGCGCAAGGCGGGCCCAAATTGCAGGATTTGACGGGGTTGAAATCCATGGTGCCCACGGTTATTTAATCAACCAATTTTTATCTCCATTATCCAATCTTCGTCAGGATTCATATGGTGGGAGTTTAGAGAAACGTGTCCGATTTTTAAAAGAGATTATCCAAGCTGTTCGTGTTGTATTCAAAGGTGAAGTTTGGGTTCGTTTATCTGCAGATGAATATGCAGATGGTGGTCACCATCTGCAGGACACGATTGCCTTGCTTCAAATGATGAAGCCAATGATTGCTGGAGTTAACGTCAGTAGTGGCGGGGTTGTTCCCTTTCCGATCAAACCTAGTCCTGGATATCAATTACCTTTATCGCGTGGGATTAAGGATGCCGGTATTCCCACGATTGGCGGAGGGTTGATCACCACGATGGAAGCGATCGAACAAGCATTAGACAAAGACGTGACGCTTGTGTATTTAGGTCGTCCATTATTACTCAATCCTTATTTTGTTTTACAAGAAATTAAAAAACATGCGCCTGAACGCATGTTAAAAGCTTACCAACGAGGATAAATTAATCCTCATTTTTTTCAGATTGATTTGGTTTCTTTTTCGCCATTGAATTCCAAACCTTTAGTTTGAGATAACCAATCACTGCAAACGCAACGGCAATCAAAACCCAGCCCCACCATGCCATGATTTAACTACTCCTTTCTGCGTTAACACGCTTGATAAAGAATCGTAAGGAAATACCGGCAAGGATTATCATGTATAGACTTCCAATCAATAAGTACATCCCATACCCAAGATCATTACTTCCTTGGGTATCGAACGCAAGATTAAAAAACCCTTTGACTGCCCAGAAGTTTGGGGCAATCCCGAGAATAAATTGTTTCCAATCACCAAAGGTTTCTAAAAGAATGAGCATCGGGACCATAAATAAAATGCCCCCGGTTTTCATCAAGGCGAATCCTTCGATTTTATTTTTAGCAATCGCCGCCATCAATGCGCCTGCGGTTGGAGTTAGTAAACTTGATACGAGTGAAAATAAAATGATATCGAGGTTCGCAATGCTGTTGATGCCAAAGGCAACCTCACCATATTGGACACTAAATGTGTCTCCGAAAAAATATTTCAAACCAAATAGCATCACCAAATTACCGATAAAGCCAATGATGAATGCATAAGTTGTCTTGAACAAGGTATACCCGGTGACGGTGATGGGTGACACGGCAATCGCTTTAATGGTTTGTTCATCTTTGTTTTCTAATAAAGAAAAACCTAATAGAGTCCCCGAGATAAACCCACCAATCGCAAGGATTAACACAAAAAGCACCATTAAACTTAACGCATACTCGCTGCCTTGGGTATCAATCCCTGCCCGAACCAGGATGGTAGGAATTAACCAGCCGACAAAGCCCAACATAAATACAGGATAAATAAACATGAACAAATTCATTGGATCACGTAATAACGTTTTAAACTCATAGCCTAGGAGCTGAAGATATTTTTTCATGCACGTATCGCTTCCTTTCTAAATTGCGGCAAGATATAAAACGGAAATAATCCTAACGGATAAACAACGGTCAAGATCCATGCAACTAAGATTGACTCTGTTTCGGTGTTCCATAATTGACTGATTAAGATTTGACCACTGTAGGTTGGGGATAGATACGCTAAATTTTCCAGGCCATCGGTTAAGACATCCAAACTTACCAAGATGGTTGGGACAAATAGAACAAGGACAACGAACGTGTACTTCAACAATAAATCCATGAAGTCTTTACTCCAATAAATCAGCACATAGCCAATGCTGAGGTGGGTTAACGTGATGATGATGACCAAGCCAAGCGCAGCAAAGATTGGAAACACCGATTGATGAACAACTAGCATCGTCAACCACATCAAAAAGACCGATAATAAATTTCCCATAAGGGTGCCGATGATTTTAGCGGAAAGTAACACCGCTGGAGAGGTTGGAGAAACGAGCACGGCTTTCATCGTTCCTTCTTGCTTTTCATAAAAGTAAGCAGCCCCAAGCAAGATGATGGCCATGAGGCCACTATCAAGAACAATGAGTTGGGGTAATAACGCATTGGCTTCTTCTTTGCTGACAACCGCAAGAAGAATGATCCAAATGGCACTGACCAACAGACCAAATAGCGTGATTTGATAACGCCATAAGCGAATCACTTCTCCTTTGATGAGGGCGAAAAACTTGTTCATTCTTTTTTCCCCGTGATTTGAATAAAGATTTGATCAAGGGATGTTTCTTGAGAATGCATGGTGATGATTTTTTTATCTTTGAGTAATCCTTGAAACACCGCTTGTTTATCTAAAGCATCCATTGAGAATCGTTGATGTTTCATTTGGTCACCCTCAAGATACTCAACCTTTAATTCGCGCTTTCCATATTTGAGTTTTAAACTTTTTGGTGAAGCAGTCTCTAATAATTTTCCATTGGCGATGAAGGCAACTTCATCACAGAGTTCTTCAACATCGCCCATCAAATGGGTGGTGATCAGAATGGTTTTGCCTTTTTTCTTTTCTTCAAGGATGATGTCTTTAATGATCCGTGCATTGCTAGGATCTAAGCCGTTGGTAGGTTCATCTAAAAACAGAACCTGAGGATCATTTAATAATGCTTTCACAAAGTTTAAACGCATTTTCATGCCCTTGGAATATTGACCAACCGGTTGGTGCATCGCTTCCCCGAGCCCCACACGAACCATCATGGCTTCGATGTTGATATGCTTCTTATAAAGAGATGAGAAGTACTTTAAATTTTCCATCGCCGTCAGTTTGTTAAAGTGAACTGGCATTTCAAAACCAACCCCAATGTCTTCATAGAAGTTTTGTTTCCACGAAGATAACGGTTTACCTAAATATAGGACTTCACCTTGGTAACCTGGTAAGAGTTTAATTAATACTTTTTGTGTGGTGGACTTACCTGCACCTGAGGGTCCTAATAACCCAAAGATTTGTCCTGGGTGAATCACCAAGTTTAAATCTTTGACCACATCCTCTTTTTTTGAGTGATAGCGATAACTTAAGTGTTTGATCTCGTAGATGGGTTGCATCATTCATCCTCCTTGTGGATGGCGAGTGTTTCTAAAAGCGCAAATGATTCTTGAAAGTCTTGAATGAGGGTTGTCACGTTTGCCTCACCTTGCAATGCTTGGTGATAACCCATGGTCAAGTAATACAGTATGCGCCAAAAGCTATCTGAGGACACACCTTTCTTAAACCGACTCTTGTCCTTGGTGGTAAAGGGTGACGGGGGTATCGCAGGAACAGAAGGTTGATCAAGGCCAAAAAACTTAAAGATGCCCGGGTACGACTTTTCTAGATTTAATTTCAATAATTGAATGTGTTTTAGATTGGCCATCATCTCTTCATAACGCCCGGCATCTTGCTTAAGCGTGGATAACCTATCAAGCGTAAACTGTTGGCAATCTCGATATAACTTCTCTTTGTTTCCAAAATGATGAAAGAGAAGGGGTTTAGAAACTTTCGCTTTTTTGGCAATCATGGCCATCGAACTTTTTGCTTTCCCATATTGAGAAAAAACAAACAGACTTGCTTTGATGATTCTTTCTTGGGTGAGAGAAATGTCCATGATCTTATTATACTGACCGTTTCGGTCAATGTCTATCCTAAGATTACGTATGACCTTTGCAATCAACAAAGGTATAATTTAAATAATGATTAGCAATGGCAGTGTTTTTCAGCGGTACGAAAAGAAGTTTTTACTGACGAGTAGTCAATATGAAAAACTTTTAATCACCATCCATCGTTATATGCGTCTAGATGATTATTGTAAAAATGGCAACATGTACCACCTAAGAAATGTCTATTTTGATACGCCTGATCATCAGCTCATCTCCCTTTCTTTATTAAAACCAGACTTTAAAGAAAAACTAAGAATCCGAAAATATGGCGTTCAAGGCGACGGGACGAACCTTGTGTTTCTTGAAGTGAAAAGAAAAATCAAAGGGATTGTCACCAAAAGAAGAGCGTCCTTATCTTTATTAGAAATCGACCAATTCATGCAGGAACGAATCATCCCGGAACGAACCAACTACTTTGATCAACAAATCCTGAAAGAATTAAACTACATGACGGAGATCTATCAACTGAAGAAAGCGGTTTTTATTGAATACGATCGCTTGGCTTTCTTTGACCGTAAGGATGAGGAATTTAGAGTAACGTTTGACCATCACATCTACACGCGTTATGATAATTTTGATTTTGAAAGCAAAGTCAAAGGCACAGCCTTACTTGCAAACGATATGGTGTTGATGGAAGTTAAAGTTGGAGAAGCCATGCCGTTATGGTTTGCAAAAGCTTTGGCAAAACAAAATATATACCTGAATTCATTTTCAAAATATGGCAAGGCCTATGAACATAGCCTTGCAAAGGAGATAGGAAACGATGTTTGATAATTTAAATGCGCAGTTGGATAGTTTGGTGGCCATCGCGGTGGTGGTGATGATGTCATCTGTCATCTTAGGGATTGCTCTTGCTTACTTTTATATGTTCATCAAAAGAGAAGACGGATATGTTTCTGATTTCCCTTGGACGATGGCAATCATGCCTCCCGTGGTGGCTGTACTCATCATCATGTTGTCGAATAACTTAGCAGCCGGTATTGCCGTTGGTGGTTTATTCGCATTGACAAGATTCCGCTCCAATCAAAGAAATACCGAAGACATTGCCTACGTCTTATTAACTGTGGTGATTGGGGTTATTTCCGGAACCGGTTATGTTGCCTTTGCCGTGATCTTTACGTTATTCATGATGTTGGTGATTCTTGGTTTGTATCTGGTTAAATTTGGAAAAACCTCAGAAAAAAATCTGACCTTAAGAATTGTTGTCCCGGAAAGTTTAAATTATGAAAACCTATTCGATGACTTATTAAAGAAGTATTGTCTATCCTATGCGATTAACCGGGTGAGAACCATCGATTTTGGAACGTTGTTTGAATTAACCTATCACCTGGTGATTAAAAAATCGACCAAGCAAAAAGAAATGATGGACCAACTTAGACAACGCAACGGCAATCTAACGATCACCTTAACCGTTCAACGATTCAATCAGGTTGATTAACCATGCTTTGGTTTGCCTTGTCACTAGCCTTATTCCTTCATATTGCCCCTCCAGTTGCTGCCGTTGATTCTTTAACCCTGACCTTTATCATTCTTAATGATGACCAAACCAAAACCTTCACAGTGAATGAAGGCGAAGTTTTTTTAAACCCACCTACAGACTTTATCTCAAGAGATAACGCCCAACTCAACGGGTGGTACAGGGACGCATCCCTTGATTCCTTTCATAATTTTACAAGCCCTATCATCCAAGACACCACGGTGTATGCACGCTGGAATTTTTTAAATCCTGCCATTTCCCTTGCTAGTCTTTATCAATCGATGGAAGGCGATCGCTTTGAATCCAAGACCATGGTCTTATCCTTTCCGCTTTACGAACCATTACGTGCCAATGTTCGTTATCAATGGCAAGCTGCACCGCAATTTAGTGATGATTTTGAAAATATCGGAGGGGCGAATGCAAATGAATTTTCTCCCTTTAGAAACGGAACATTCCGATACCGGATTCGTTATCGAATTCCGATCACTAGTCCAACTGGTTTTGTCACCGATACCATCAGTTACTATTCACAACCGGTGACGATCACCATCTATGGCCAGCAATCTCAGGTCGCTGTGTACATTGGTGGGGGATTATTGCTTTTATTAGGCATGGTTTTGTTTATACGATGGAAGCGTCTTGTGTATTATGATGTAGCAGGTGGAAAACCTATCAACCCTGGTCGATTCCGGGTTGGTGAAGATATTTCCCTTCAACCGAAGGCAAGTAAACCAGGTTATCGTTTTCTTGGTTGGTCGATGGACGAAGCCCATCAGCAACCCTTTGAAGGCATGCGCATGCCCATGAAAGCAGTGAGGTTATATGCAAAATTTAAAAAAACAAAAACAAATCGCTAGGGCGATTCAAACCTATCCTGTCAAACAATCGGGAATTTTAATTGATTTTTTACGTTCCGAATTAAAGAACATGAGTCGCAACAACATCAAATCATTACTGACTCGAAAACAAGTGATGGTCGATGGCGCACCCATTAGCCAATATAACTTCGTCTTAACGCCTGGGGATATCGTCATGATCGGTAAATATAATCCTCAAGAAAAGCAAATACCCACACCCAATATTATCTATGAGGATGATGAAATCCTTGTCATTGATAAACCAACCGGTTTACTCACCATCGCCTCAGACAATGAAAAAAGTGAAACGGCGTTTAGGGTGATGATGGATTATGTTCGGTTAAAAGATTCCCATGCAAGACTGTATGTCGTTCACCGGATTGACCGTGACACCAGCGGCCTCTTGATGTTTTGTAAAAATGAAACCCTTCGGGATGACATGCAAAAACAATGGAACAGCATTGTTTCTAAACGTGGCTACTATGCGATTGTCGACGGCATCCCCACCGAAAAGAAGAAGACCATCCATACGTGGCTACATAAAACCACCACCCAACTGATGTACTCTCGGCAATATGAAGATGATGAAGGTCAAGAAGCCATCACCCATTATGTGGTCAAAAAAGAACTTAAAAATCATGCTTTCCTTGATGTGAAAATCGACACCGGTAGAAAAAATCAAATTCGCGTCCACTTAAAAGAACTTGGTCATCCCGTCATTGGCGATGATAAATACCATGCAGAGACCAATCCCATCAAGCGTTTAGGATTACATGCTTACGCCCTTGAGTTAATTCATCCTGTGACTGAAAAAAAATTAAGTTTCTTTTCCCCACTCCCTGGACTGATGAAGTCGTTTATTGAAGGTCGACACGGAGAAAAACCATCTCGAGATTAATTCGGTATAATATACCTATGCAATTCGCCTTACTTAAACGTCAATTTCATCATCAGTGGTTAATCCGTACCAAGCGTTTACGTCAAGCTTGGGATGATCCACAATCTTTATTACGTTACATCCTCTTCCTAATTTTTATGGGCGTGATGTTTTATGCTTTTGCCTTGGTCACCAATTTATTCACCATCCCTCTGAGCGGAGATTATGTCCTCCAACAAATTCCTTTCTATTTAAATGGATATGATGATTGGTGGCATTTTTTCACCACCGGTGAGTTTGTCCTTTGGGATGATTCCACCTACTTAGGGGCGAATCATATTGGTTCCAATTCCTTCTACTATTACTTAAATCCATTCTTTATGCCGATTCTTTTGTTCCCCCGTTTCTTAGTCCCCCAAGGATTAGCGATCCTGATGATTGGAAAAATGGTTGGGGCGTCGTTGACCTTTCGGTTATTATTAAAACATTTCCGGGTTGAAGAAAATCATGCGCGAATCTTTGCCATGGCCTATGGATTTTCCGGCTGGATGGCGTATTATCTTTGGTTTAATCACTTCATGGAAGTGGCGGTGGTGTTTCCCTTGGTCTTGCTTGGGATTGAAAAGCTACTCAAAGACAAAAACTTTCGATTCCTCGCCCTTAGCTTATTTTTGATGGGGATCACCAATTATTTCTTCCTTGTGTCCACCAGTTTTACCGCGGTGTTTTATGCGATCTTTCGTTATCTTCAAACCGCCTATCAACGGCCTTTAAAAAGTAATATCTCCGTTGCGTTGTATGGTTTTCTTGCCTTCGCGACCGGCATCATGATGTCAGCGTTTGTCTTTCTACCCTCGGTCATGGTCGCCGTCACCTCCAACCGAGTCGGAGAAGCGTGGTATTTAGATCAATTGACCACGGCCTTTGATGAAGAAAATTGGCAACAAGTTTGGAGTCTATTGACCGTTTGGCAAAATCAATCTGGTGTGGAAGAACCGTATAACCAATTTTACCCTCTGGTATCGTTTCTTTTTCCGACCGTCAGCAACCGGAGTTCCACCTTATTTAAAACCGGCAGTTATGACAACACCATTTCTAGTTTATTTATTTATACCCCATTAACGATGTTGTTAATTCCTTCGTTGATTCACAACTTACGCAAGAAAAAATGGTCACACTTGCTTGGTTTTTCGATTGTCTTGTTGATGTTATTCACCCCTTTCACCTATCAATTGGTTCATGGATTTACCATTGATTATGGTCGTTGGCAAATCTTTGTGGTTGCAATAGCGATTACGTATATTGCCCTTCAATTTGAAAAGAGAAAAGAATTTAAACGTTGGTATTATGATGTGTCGTTTGCATTGATCATCGGCCTGTCCTTGTATGCAGTCTTCGTCGCCTTGGAATATGAAAATAAATTCTTCTTCTCTGAGATGGAAGAACGCCAATATGTCGCTGTGTTTGCCTTGCTTTACATGATTGCCGTGTTTTGGGTATTAAGAAAAGATTTCCGAAAAAAGTCATTACCAGAAACCATCCAGAATGCAATTTTCTTTGAAGCGATTGTCATGGGGACATTGATCATGAACATGCATGGCTTAATCAGTTACCCCAACAGTTTAGATAACGGATTAGATTTAGTGGAAGATCAACGAGATGTGGTTAAAGACATCTATGAACAAGACGATGATTTTTTCCGAATTTATAATTTAAACGCCGGTGAATCCACCAACCTTGGGATGCGTCTAGGTTATAACGGGCTTACCGCGTTTCATTCTTTATACAATTTCTATATGTCTGAGTTTAATAACTATTCGCATATGAATTATAACTATCAAGGTTGGTCAATGGGGTATCACGAAAAACGTTATAATCTTGATTTATTTTTAGGAATTAAATATTACATCATGCAAAACGTCTATGACTCGTACACCAAAGCAGGCGAGGTGAATCCAGTCACCGGCATTGATGAATATCTCTATCAAAACGTCCCTTTTGGGTTTATCAAAGATCCTTACTTATCCACGAATAAAAATTCCGTGTATGTGAACCAACATTTTATTGAAGGTGGTTTAACCCATGACACGCTTTATGAAAACGACCAAGTGGAAGGTCAGTTCAGCAATCGTTTCTTTACCAATGGCACGACCGAAGTCCTTAATAATGAAGAAATATATTTATCAGGGACGATCCTGGCCAACGATGATGTGGAAGCCATTCGCGAAGAAGCGCCTCATTTAGAAGTTGGTGATTTACCTTCGCGATCGATCGATCGTATCAATGCGCAAGTGAAGACGATCATATGTGAAGACGTCAATGGCAATAAACTCACCTTTAACCCAACCCATGTGAAAACCATCGACAATTGCGAACAAACCGTGGTCAATCCTAACGCGACCATCAATCGCTTTGATGGAGAATACATGCCGATTCATTTAACGCCTTCCGTGGGTACCACCTTTGGGGATAGTGAACTTTATTTCTTTTCCCTTCAATTAAGATTGTCCCATTATGCCACCGTCTATTTTTTTGATGAGTTGGGTGACATCATCATTCGTGATGCCCACTCCTTTGTGAATACATCGTTTAAATTCATGCGTGGCTATTACCCAGATCGTCCCGTTAGTCGTATTGTCATCGTCCCTAAATTTAATGAAGGTAGTATGTTTCATCCTGTGTTATACCGAGAACCTTATGCGGCGTTTTTATCTCGCCTTGATCATTTAAATGAATATCCGTTAACAAACTTTCAACACACGAGGAACACACGATCTTTTTCCACGAATTTTCAAACCTCACGATTCATTGTCTTGAATACTGCGTTTGATCCAGGTTGGCGTGTGGAAAGAATCGCTCAAGGTGGAGAAAAAGATTCTACGCCGGTGTATTTATCACAAGGTGGATTTGTTGGGTTCTTATCAGGGGTTGGCCCAACCGATTATATCGTCCGTTACTGGACGCCTTATTTATCAGAAGGCTTATTGATTTCGCTAGCTGGTTTTGCCATTTTTGGTGGCGTCATCGGCGCGAGTGTTGTCATTGAAAAAAGACGAAGAGACCAAGAAAACTAGTTTTGATGAACGACTTTATAAATATAATTCTTCGCCATTTTTGTCATCTCTGAAACTTGGCGGATCGCATCTTTCATCGAAATACCGGTCGCCGTCATCGAATCCACTAACTTCCTAATTTCTTCTTCTGAGAGTTTGATTCCAAATTCATCCTTGTTGCCTTCGACCATGACCACCATTTCCCCTTTAAGGGTGGTGGGATCAATCTCGGTTAATTCTTGTAACGTTCCTTCAATATATTCTTCATGAATCTTGGTTAGTTCTCTAGCGATGCAAGCTTTACGGTTGCCAAGGACATCGAGTAAATTTCTTAAGGTCGTATCGATGCGATGGGGTGCTTCATAAAAGATGAGGGTTTCTGGTCGACGATATAAATCTTTAATTTCATCTAATCTTGCCGCTTCTTTTTGTCTTAAAAACCCATGAAAATAAAATCGGGTGGTGTCTAAACCACTGGCGACCAAGGCATTAAAAACCGCGGAAGGTCCAGAAATGACAATCACTTGTATATCTTCTAATAACGCGGCTTGGACTAAGCGTTGTCCTGGATCAGAAATCCCAGGATAGCCAGCATCAGAAACATAGGCAATCGACTGGCCTTGTAATAATTTTTCCACCAACTGTTTACTAACGGTAAATTCATTATGTTCATGGCAAGCAATCAGTGGTTTTTCTAACCCTAAATGTTTGATGAGTTTGCCACTCACGCGCGTATCTTCACAGGCGACAAGATCCACACTCGCAAGGGTGGCTGTGGCCCGCGTGGTGATTTCTTCTAAATTACCAATGGGGGTCGCGACAAGATAAAGTTTGCCAAGTTTGGAGTCTACAAACGATCGTCGACGCTTCATGCCACGGGTGTTCCTTTAGGATGTTTATTCAAATCATCGACGTGGATGAATTGAATTTCTCGGCTTTGGTTTTCTACTTTGATCATCCGTGATAAGACATTCATCGACGTGACTTTAAAACTCACGCCGTTAATCATGTAGCGATCGCCAACCCGAGGTAAGCTCGCTTTGATTTCGGTGTAAGCATCATCTTCATACTTTAAGCAGCATAAGAGTTTGCCACAGTGACCTGTGAGTTTGGGAATATTCAAGGTCAGCATTTGATTCTTTGCCCGGTTAATCGAGATGTTATCAAACTCATTTAAAAACGTGGTGCAGCATAAAGGTAAACCACAGATACCAATCGCGCCATAAAGTTTGGCGCGGTCACGTGCGCCAACTTGACGAAGGTCAATCCGCGTGTGAAATTGCGTTGCTAAGGTGCGTAATAAATCACGAAAATCAACGCGGTCTTCTGACGTAAATAAGAAGAATAGTTTTGAGCGATCTAAATTATATTCAGCGGCAAAAATATCCATGTCTAAGTTTAATTTTTTAACCGTTTCTTTTGCATACAACATCGCTTGTTTGGCATCGTGTTCATTGCGTTGCTGGGCAGTGACATCTTTGGGGTCCGCTGGACGAACAATCGGGGCAAGTTGAAAGGGATATCGATACGTATCCATTGATTTTAATTCTGTTTTGATTAAGCCCAATTCAATACCTTTTCCCGTTTCCACAATCACATAATCATCTTTGTGATAACTGGTTTGAACGGTGGAAAAATATTGCAGCCTTGGAAGATGATTAATTTGAATCCCTACGTAATAGGGAGTGACGGTTTGGCTTTCCATGGTTATACCTCTAACAATTCAATCATCAATCCTTCTAAGAAAAGGTTGAGATTGGTACTTTTATCTAAGTTCGCGAATCGCACCTGCAACCGCGTGAAGCTTTCATAAGGTTGCCTTAGTTGATGACGAACACCTAACAACATACTAACATAGCTTTTTAAAATCACAGCTTGCTTTGTCGATGCTTTCGCCATCTCTTGGAGCATCACCATCCAGCGTTGAATGAATGCAGCCACCAAAGTCACATCTTCTAAAAGTGGTAACCATGATTGGCGAAAGTAAAACAAGGCTTCAAGTTTGTCTTTGGTCCATGCTTGGCAAAAGGTCTCCAGGTGGACCATGCTTGCGGTCCACGTGTCATGTTGACTCTTCTCCACCATGGCTTCCACGGTCCCGCATTCAAAGCTTAATAACTCAGCGTCTTTTTCTTTCACCCCAGCCTGAATCGCTGCTTGAATAAGCATGGATTGATCGGTTGGTTTGAGATGGATGACTTGACTACGTGATTGAATCGTTGGTAAGACATCATCCAGCGATGTGGTGGTTAAGATTGCATAGATTTCAAGATGAGGTTCTTCTAAAAATTTTAATAACGCATTAATCGCTTCAGGTGTCATCGCTTCCACTTGGTGAAGGACGTAGATTTGTTTGTTAGCTTTTTCTAGCCCGGTGATGGCGAAGCGTGACTCAAGGGAAAGCACATCTTGTTTCTTGATGGTCGCTTCACTTCCGTCAATCATGATGATGTCTGTATAGTCTTGTTGAAGAAATCGTTGGCAGGTTAAACAATTGCCACAGGCAAGTGGAGAAGGTTGTTCACATAAAAGCGATTGGGCTAAGAATTGAGCGATGGGTAATAATGGTTGACCTTGGTAACCGTGAAGTAAATACGCATGACTCCACCGACCATTGGCCCGCGCGCGGGCAAAAAGGTCATACAAGGGTTTTTGTTGATGGAGGAGATAGTCGGACGCGTTCATAATAATCGTTGATGGATGGCCTTGTAAGTATTCTCAATCACGGTGGCTAAAGGTAACGAAGCATCGATGACGATGAAGCGATCTTTGAAGCGCTTTGCGAGGGCTAAATAAGTGTCGCGAACTTTTTGATGAAAGGATAATTGTTCTAAATCCAAACGATTAATTTCTCGATTGGCGTTGGCGGCAATTCGCTTTAATCCTAATTCTGGTGGGATATCAAACAACAATGTTAATTGAGGATAAGAAGATTCGGTGGCAAATAAATTGATATTTAACACAGGTTCAATACCTAAACCCCTCGCCCCACCTTGATAGGCAAGACTCGAGTCAATAAACCGGTCACAAATCACAATTTTTCCTGCTTTGAGTGCTGGCCAAATTTTTTCAACTAAATTTTGTCTTCGGCTCGCCGCGAGTAACAAGGCTTCCGCGCGGGGATCAAGTTTTGTGTTTTCTTTATTTAAAATGATTTGGCGAATTTGTTCGGCAATTGGGGTCCCACCAGGTTCTCGAGTTTCTTCAATGACAAAACCTTCTTGCCTTAAACGGGCAATCACTTCTTTCATCACGGATGTTTTTCCGCTTCCTTCTGGTCCTTCTAAGGTGATAAACATCATTTCACTCCTTTGAGATTGGTTCTTCCTAAAACTGCCTTGGATAAGGTAAGTGCATCGGCATAATCCACATGTCCACCCATCGGTAAGCCATAGCCAATCCGAGAGATGGTTAACCCTTGTTTCGCAAGTAGCGTCGCAATAAACTGCGCGGTGGTTTCACCTTCTAGGGTTGGGTTGGTGGCAAGAATGATTTCTTTGAAAGGATGGGTTTGAATTCGTTGACGTAATGAATCAATGTTTAAATGTTCAATGCCAAAACCTTTTGCCGCCGAAAGCACCCCGCCTAACACATGATAGCGGTAAGGCGTTTCTTCTAGTTTTTCAAAGGCGACCACATCTTTTGAATAACTCACCACGACCAATGTGTCATACGATCGCGATGACAAACAAATCTCACATTGGGCGTCTTCGGTTAACAAACCACACGTTGGGCAGGCGTGAACATTGGCTTTGACTGCGCCTAAGCTCGTTTGAAATTGTGTGACATCCTCAACCGAGAAATCTAAAATCGCTTGGGCCATGCGTTCTGCGGATTTGCTACCAACGCCTGGTAATTTTTCAAACGATTCAATCAACGCTTGTAAACTTTTTAATGGTTTCATTGGAAGGTCCAATTTTTCACCGTCGGTGGTGTATCTTGTTTGACGGGTAATTTATTTAACTGCGATAAGTCCATGAATAGTTTCTTTAGTTTCACCGCTTCTTGGCGATTGATTGCATACACCAAGCCTTCATACCCTGATACTTGTTTGATGACTGCTTGAATCAGGGATTGATTCGCGAGGATATTTAACTTGGCCGTCACACTGACTTGGTCAACTTCGATCACAAGAATATGTTTACTAAGCACATAAGGACGTGCGTCTTTGATGAAGGCTGCCATTGCCGCGTACTTTGGTTGATACAAGAGTTCATCAAGTTTCTTCCACGATTCAATCAAATCATTTTTTTGATCTTTATCCCCAGTCACCATGACCTTGATCATGTTGACATCATCGATATAAATCGCCTCACCGGTTTCTTGTATGGAAGCCGTAGGTTCGCTTTGAGCAGCCACGGGTGGTTTCTTCATCACATCAAAAATCGTTGGTTGAGCTTTTGCCTTGCTCACTTCAGGTTGCAATTGTAATAAGCGTAATTGCATCATCCCAGGGATGGATTGAGTGTTTCTTGCATCGAGTTGTATTGTCATCAACGCTTCGACGAGTGACGGTATCCTTTGAATAGTGACATATTCTAAGAGGCGATTTGCTTGTGATTCACCAATGGTCGACATTAACGAAGGTTGTTGGGTCTTCACCAAAATAAGTACATCTTTTAACATCATCAGCAAATCATTTAATAGGCGTTTAAAGTCGGCACCAATTTTGACAAATTGTTCAATCTTTTGAATCATCAACGCTTGATTTTGTTGACCGATGGCGATGAATAAATTGATTTTTTCTTCGGTGCTGACAAGGCCAAACAATTGCAATAAATCAGATTCTTGAAACCGACCACCCGTATAGGCGATGACTTGATCCAAGATTGACAGGGCGTCACGAACACCGCCATCGGCCAATTGAATGACGGTTTGAATGGCAGCGTCATCAAAGGCAATTTTTTCTTTTTTTAGGATGAGTTCAAGACGATTTTTTAAATCATGAGGATTGACCTTACCGAAATCAAACCGTTGGCATCGGCTAAGAATGGTTGGCAATATTTTATGGGGTTCGGTGGTGGCCAAAATAAACAGAACATGGCTGGGTGGTTCTTCTAAGGTTTTAAGCAAGGCATTGAAGGCACCAGAAGTCATCATATGAACTTCATCGATGATATAAACTTTATATTTTCCTTTGATCGGCGCGTACTTGACCTTGTCGATCAATTCACGAACTTCATCGACCCCGTTATTACTCGCTGCATCAATTTCGATGATGTCGGGATGGCGGTTTTCTTGAAGGGCTAAGCAATTTTCACAAACCCCACAAGGTTCACTTGGAGAGGTTTCACAGTTTAAGGCTTTGGCAAATATTTTTGCTAAGGTGGTTTTTCCAGTTCCGCGTGGGCCGGAGAATAAATAAGCATGGGAAAGCTTTTGGTTTAACAAAGCATTTTGCAAGGTTTTAACAATTGCTTGTTGCCCGGCAACTTGTGAAAATTGTTGAGGCCGATAGGTACGATAGAGTGCTTTATATGCCATGACGTTTTCCTTGAGATATTATACCCAATTTCAAGGGTATATAAAATAGTAAAAATGAAAAAAATCTTTCAAAAAATGCGATGTTTATGATAAAATACGATAGGTTTACAACATGGAAGAAAATTTAAGAAATCGACTGAAAGTGATGCGCGATCGTTTGACAACGATTGATGATTTACTTATTCAGGAACATATTCTCAATGACTCGCGACAATTCAAAGTGATTTCTAAAGAACGAGCAACCTTAGATAAAGTTGTATTTCTCTTTAATCAATTCGAAACCAATGAAAAGAATCTTTCCGATGCCTTGGTGATGCGTAATGACAGTGATGCTGAAATTGCTCAACTTGGAAAACTAGAAGTTGAACAATTGACCACAGCCCAAGAAAAACTCATGGAACAAATTAAGTTCCTTTTGATCCCCAAAGATCCTAATGATGATAAAAACATCGTCGTGGAAATTCGTGGGGCCGCTGGAGGCGATGAAGCATTTATTTTTGCCAGTGACTTATTTAGAATGTACACAAAGTATTGTGAAAAAAATGGTTGGAAAGTCCAAATGCTTTCTGATGCTGGTGGTCAATCCACGATTACATTCATGGTCAAAGGCGATGCGGTTTATTCCAAACTTAAATTTGAATCTGGCGCGCATCGGGTTCAACGGGTTCCCGCGACCGAAGCCTCGGGTCGAATTCATACATCGACGGCAACTGTGCTGGTGATGCCAGAAGTGGAAGAAGTGGATATCGTTATTAATTCAAGCGACCTTCAAGTCGATACCTATCGTTCCCAAGGTGCTGGTGGTCAAAACGTTAACAAAACCGAATCAGCAATTCGAATTACCCATTTGCCGACAGGTCTAGTTGTCTCCTGTCAAATTGAAAAATCTCAAATTCAAAACCGCGAATTGGCGATGAAGATGTTGTATGCAAAATTAGAGGCTCATAAACAAGCAGAGATTGATGAAAAAGTTGGCAACGAAAGAAAACTCAAAGTTGGTACCGGTGAACGTAGTGAAAAAATTCGAACGTATAACTATCCTCAAAACCGTGTCACCGATCACCGTATAGGGTTTACGATTAACCAACTTGATCGGGTCATGGAAGGTCAGATCGATAACATTCTTGAAGCGTTGAATCATTTTGATCAACAGCAAAAATTAACAGGTGGGGAATGACGCTAGGTCAACTTTATCAACAAGCATTAACCCACGTAGGTGAAGGTGCTGTCGACCAGTTCAGTATTCTTACGTTGATTCAACATCACGAAAACATTGCCTCTAAAGATTTGTTGCTCACGCATTTGGATTGGCCTGCAAAACATGCTGATGCTTTCTTCACTAGTTTCCGTCGTTTACAAATGGGTGAACCCGTTGCCTATCTCATAGGTCATACAACATTTTTAAATTTACAGCTTAAGGTTAATCCTCATGTGCTTATTCCCCGACAAGAGACGGAAGAACTTGTGACGTGGATACTTAAGCACTTTTCCTCTGAAACCAATCTAAGTGTGGTCGATGTTGGCACTGGCAGTGGTGCGATTGCCCTTGCCTTAAAATCCAACCGACCATCATGGAAAGTTTTAGCGACCGACATTAGTTCGTTGGCTCTCGACGTTGCCAAAGACAATGCGAGAACGTTGAAGCTTGATCTTGAATTCAGTCTCAGTGATGGGTTTCAAAACCTCCCTCCAAAGTTTTCTCGATCAATCCATCTTGTCGTCAGTAACCCTCCGTATGTCAACACCAAGGGTGACCTCCATCCATTTGTGGTTGACCATGAACCGCATCTGGCGTTGCTGGCGAATCCTGTCACGAAGTTTTATGAACAATATTTGATCGAAGCAAAACCTTTCATCAAACCCAAGGCAATCTTTGCTTTTGAAATTGGTCCGGAATTATCAACCTTACTACCACCCATCGTTCAATCCATCTATCCAGGTGCAAAGACGACTATCCTAAATGACATCAATCTTAAAGAACGCTTCATAATCATTTATACTTAAGAAAGAGGTGAATCCAATGAAAATCATCATTGCCAGTGATCATGCAGGTTTTGCTAATAAACAAACGCTGATTCAACAGTTAAAAGCTTTTGGCTTTGACATGATTGATGCAGGAACTTTTACAGATGGTAGCTGTCATTATCCTGAATATGCCCTTGCTGCGGCGGAACGTGTCGCTGCCAAAGAAGCACCTTTTGGTGTTTTAATTTGTGGATCAGGCATCGGAGTATCGATTGCCGCGAATAAAGTCAAAGGGGCTCGTTGTGCGGTTGGATATCATGATGAGGCAACCAAAAGAGCGCGTATCGACAATGACGCTAACTTGATTGCCTTTGGCGCGAGATACATGACCTTAGAAGAAATCTTAAAAAGAATTCAATTATTTGTGAACACCCCATACGAAGGTGGTCGTCATCAAACCAGACTCGACATCATCAGTGAGTACGAAAAAAAACATTTCCGGTAATCCTTGAACCTATCTATTGATAGGTGTGAACGAATATCGCTGTCCTCGTTGTCATAACCAAGATGTACTTAAGGTTGGCATGAAACATGGCCAACCTTATTGTCGTGCTTGTTTACAGTTTCAATGTGATCCTTGGGTTGCTCGTAAGCGAGAAAAGAAAGCTGTTCAAATTCAGTTGGGGTACGCGCTGACAGTCGAGCAACAAACCATTGCTGATGGTCTGATTGCCTGTTACCGTCAGCAACAATCGGCGATGGTGGATGCTGTGACTGGAAGTGGAAAAACGGAAATTGTCTTTGGATTGATTCAAATTGCTCTTGCCGAAGGAAAGCGAATCGGGTTTGTCATTCCACGACGGGACGTGGTTCAAGAAATGGTCCCAAGATTTCAGCAAGTGTTTCCAAGCCTAACGATCACCTCAGTCTTTGGTGGTCATCACGATCAACTTGAAGCCGACTTGATTATTTTGACAACACACCAAATTTTCCGATATGAAAAGTACTTCGATGTCTTGATTTTTGATGAAGTGGATGCCTTTCCTTATGCTGGTAATCCCGTCTTAATGGCCATGGTTCAACGAGCATCTCAAGGAATGATTGTGTATTTATCCGCAACATTTGAAAAACAACAACTCATCGAATTTAAGAAACAAGGAGGAAAAGTTTTTCATTTGTTTAAACGCTACCACGGACATCCTCTTCCAGAATTAAGCATCATGGTCCGACCTTTTTTCTTTAAGTGGATCACGCTTGTTTCGTTATTATTTCAATTTCAGAAACAACATGTTCCTGTCTTTATCTTTGTACCGACGATTGCAATCGGACAATGGATGTTACGATTCGTCACATTCTTTTTCCCTACCACCAAGTTGGCGTTTTCTTCAAGCGAGGATCGGGAAGAGGTCGTTCATCAATTTAAACATAAACCTGATTTTTTCCTTATTACCACATCTATTCTCGAACGTGGCATTACTGTCAGTCAATTACAGGCGATTATTTTTGAAGCGGATCACCGACTGTATACAACCTCGATGTTGATTCAAATGGCGGGTCGAGTTGGGCGAAAGTTAAACGCTCCCACGGGCAAGGTCATCTTGTTGACGAACCATCGAAGTCCTTCAATTCAAGGGGCACAATCAAAAATTAAATTTGCCAATGATCACATGTAAGGTTTGTTTTTCTCCAATTTATCACCGGCATCTATTCCAGTGGCATCGCTCTCCACACGTATGTTCAAGATGTGACCACCAATTGGAATGGCATCATCAACTGTCTAGGTTTGATCGTTATTCCATGGAATCCTTTTTGGATTATGGACCATTCTTCAAATCAAGAATTCATCAATACAAAGCTTTGGGGGATATTGAATTGGGGAAAACGTTTCTTCATCAACATCAGGATTACCTAAGTTTAAAGTATCAAGGATTTACGTTCTTGCCTGCACCAAGTTTTAGCGATCATGTCTCTCAACGAGGATTTCATCATCTGGATGAAATCCTCTTGCCACTAGGTTTTCCCATACTTCATGTATTTTATAAAAACAAAGCCTATCGACAAGCAGAGCAAGATTTTCAAGGTCGGCAAGGAATTCGTGAAGTTATTCAACGTCATCAACACATCCCTCTTCCTCGAAAAATCGTCTTTTTTGATGATGTGATGACCTCAGGAGAAACCATGCGTAGCATGATTCAATTGATACCAATCCATGAGAAATTTGATTTAAAAATCATTGTTTTATCAAGAAAAATAGATACACATTCAAGATTACAATCAGCATCAAAAATGCTAAAATAAGAAATTGGAAACAACATCGATGGCATGGTTAGAAAAAATCTTTAAATTCGAAGAAAGACAACTCAGATTGCTCTCAAAAGAAGCAGATCGAGTGCTTGCTTTCGAATCGGAAATGAAAAGTTTGTCGGATGATGCGTTAAAAGCAAAGACGATTTATTTTCGTGATTTATTAAAAAACGGAAAAACCTTGGACGAGATCAAATACGAAGCGTTTGCGGTTGCTAGAGAAGCAGCGACCCGGACGTTGAAGATGACCCCTTTTAAAGTTCAAATCATCGGTGCGCTTGTCTTGCACGGTGGAAACGTTGCAGAAATGAGAACGGGTGAAGGGAAAACCTTAACCGCAACCATGGCAGTTTACTTGAATGCCTTATCAGGTTTAGGTGTCCACGTCATTACCGTCAACGAGTATTTAGCTAAACGTGACGCAGAATGGATGGGCGTCATTTATCAATTCCTTGGTTTAACCGTTGGCGTGAATTTACGCGACAAGAATCCTCAAGAAAAACAAGCAGCGTATTTATGTGACATTACCTATTCCACCAACGCGGAATTAGGGTTTGATTATCTTCGAGATAATATGACCGCTAATGTGAAAAGTCGAGTCTTACGCGGATTACCTTTTGCCATCATCGATGAAGCAGACTCGATTTTGATTGATGAATCAAGAACCCCGTTGATTATTTCTGGTGGGGCAAAAACCTCTGAATCAGAATTTGTGAAATATGACCGGTTTGTTAAATCCTTAAAAAAAGAAAAACATTTCACGATTGATGTCAAAACCAAAACCGCAAACCTCACCGATTCAGGAGCAAACTTGGCGGAAATGGCCTTTAACATCCGTAATTTATACTCTCCAGAACATTCGGATAAAGTTCACCGTATTCATCAATCACTGAAAGCCAATCACATCATGACGCGTGATGTGGATTACTTGCTTGATCCTGAAAATAATATTCAAATCATTGACCAATTTACCGGACGGATTTTAAAAGGACGAGAATTTTCCGATGGCCTTCACCAAGCCATTCAAGCCAAAGAAGGGGCGATCTTTAGAGCGGAAACCATCACCATGGCGACCATCACCTATCAAAACTTTTTCCGCTTGTATAAAAAATTAGGTGGGATGACCGGTACCGCGAAGACTGAAGAAGAAGAATTCATTAAAATTTATAACATGAAAGTCCTTAGCATCCCGACCAACGTACCGATTCGTCGGAACGATGATGTTGATTTAATTTATGGCAACAAAGCTGCCAAACTAAAAGCAATCCTAAAAGAAGTGACCATGCGTTATGAAAAGAGACAGCCGTTATTGATTGGGACTCCTTCCGTTGAAGCTTCCGAAGAACTCTCAAGATTATTTAAAGATTCAGGGTTGCCTCATTCTGTGCTTAACGCTAAAAATCACGCCTCTGAAGCGGAAATTGTCCGTCGCGCTGGGGAAAAAGGTTCGATCACGATTGCCACGAACATGGCCGGTCGGGGAACGGATATTAAAATTGATGACGAAGTTAGAGCGTTGGGTGGATTATGTGTCATTGGCACCGAACGCCATGAAGCCCGCCGTATCGATAACCAATTACGAGGTCGTTCGGGCCGTCAAGGTGACCCTGGTTACTCACGGTTCTTTGTTTCCTTAGAAGATGATTTAATGATTCGTTTCGGTTCAGATGGATTAAGAAATATGTTTAAGTCCTTGGGTGAAGAAGCGATTGAAAACCGCTTATTAATGAACGCGATTACCGGCGCACAAAAACGTATCGAAGGTCAAAATTTTGATGTTCGTAAAAACGTTTTGGATTACGATAACGTCTTAGCTAAACAACGAAGTGTGATTTATCGTAAGCGCGATGCGATTTTATTTGCCGATGATGTCACCGATATTATTAATGAAGTCTTTAACAATGCCGGAGCATCATTTGCCTCAAAAGCGGTGATCGCGGACGACCGTACCAAAGCAATTGACGGAGAAAAACTTAAGAAAATATTGGAGCCGATGTTTTTACCTGCAGGTAGCATTAACGCGAAAGCGTTTAGTGAATCCCCTGTGGAAGAAGTTGCCGAAGACATCACTGTGCTTTTAATTAATCGCTACAAACTCGCCATCAAAGACTGGCCAGCAGAAGTTGTCAAAGGTTTGCCTCGCCAAGTGTTGTTAAAAATGATTGATGTCAATTGGCCACGTCATATTGATGCCATGGATCACTTAAGACAAAGTATTCATTTACGTAGTTACGCCCAAAGTAATCCGCTACAAGATTATGTCAATGAAGGTTTTAAAAACTTTAAAGAACTCAATGAAAAAATCGCCGTTGAATTTGTGGGTGCGATGCTCACTGCAAAACTTGAAATCAAACCAAAAAATCCCTCAATTAATCTAGCTGTACCCTCTGGAGATAACAAAGCATGATAGATATTTCCGTCTTCAAGTCGGAGTTAAATGATTTGGCTGTACTTATCCAGCAAATCAGTGAGTCTCTTTGACCTTGGTCAATTAAAGCAACACATTAAAACTGACGAAGCGTTGATGGATGCGCCTCATTTTTGGGATCATCAACGTCAAGCAAAAGTCGTCATTCAGCGTTTAAATGAACAAAAGTTTTTTTTAGAATCCTTAGAAAAACTGCAAACCAATCATCATCATTTAACAGAACTTTTTCCCATGCTTGAATTAGAACCAACCTTGGCAAAAAGTTTTCAAAACGAACTCTTGGATTTAAAGAAATTAGGTAAGCAACTACAAGAACTTATCTTATTCAGAGGTGAATTTGACCAATTGAATGCGATTGTGGAAATTCATCCAGGGGCTGGTGGAACGGAAAGTCATGATTGGGCTAACATGCTTTATCGCATGTATGTTCGTTATGCGGAAGCTAATCAATTCCAAGTGCAAATGCTTGACTATCTAGCGGGAGAAGAAGCAGGCATTAAGAGTGCCACGATGCTGATCAAAGGACCACGAGCCTATGGATTATTAAAGTCAGAGAAGGGTGTTCATCGCTTGGTGAGAATTTCCCCATTTGATTCCAATGGTCGTCGTCACACCTCCTTCGCATCCATCAACGTGATTCCTGATATTGTCGAAGATGTTGACGTTGAGGTCCAAGATAAAGATCTTCGAATCGACACCTATCGATCAGGTGGTGCCGGTGGGCAAAACGTGAATAAGGTTGAAAGTGCAGTCAGAATTACCCATATACCCACAGGGTTAGTGTCTTCATGCCAAATTGAACGAAGTCAAATTCAAAACAAAGAAAAAGCAATGCAAATGTTAAAAGCTCAACTCTATCAATTAAAAAAACAACAACAAGCTGATCACCTCGATCAAATTGTGGGTGAACAAAAAGATATCGAATGGGGAAGTCAAATTCGCTCGTATGTCTTTCAACCCTATATGATGATCAAGGATCATCGCACCGACTACCAAGAAGGTGATGTTGGTAAAGTGATGGATGGTGCGATTGATGGCTTCATTCGCTCTTTCCTAGAAATGGAAGCAAAAAAACATGTTAACAAATAAACGGTTGATGAATGTTCTCATCATCATGACTGCAAACTTTTTACTCGCGTTTGCCAGTGCTTTCTTTCTTATTCCCATGAACATCGTCAATGGTGGGATGACCGGGTTATCATTAATCTTTTTTTCTTGGTTTGCGATACCAGTTGATCTAACCACGGCGATTCTTGCCTGGTCTTTTTTCTTTCTTGGTTTGATCATCTTAGGGAAAAAATTTAGTGCCCAAACCTTCTTAGCGACGATTTTATATCCTATCTTCTTATTTTTACTCATTCGGTTTGTTGGTCCGGATTGGATTGGTTTTTCCATTGAAGATGAAACTCATCGTCTGCTGGCAAGTGTCTTCGGTGGTAGCCTGGTTGGCCTAGGCATTGGCATGTCTTTTTTGGTTGGTGGTAGCACCGGTGGATTTGATGTGATCATGTTGATTGGTCAACGATATTTTGATTGGAAAGCTTCGATAAGCTCATTTGTCATTGATGCAGTCATCATTGCCATCGGGATGTTTACATTCGGCATCATCACTGGCTTGTATGGGGTGATTTCTACCGTGCTAACCTCGGTGATGATTGAACTCGTTTTTGCCGGTTTATCCAAGGTTTATTTGGTGACGGTTGTTTCTAGTCAACATCAACTCATTAATCAATTTATCATTGATAAGCTATCAAGAGGGTCGACGATTTATCAAGCCAAAGGTGGATATTTACAACAACCCCAACAAGTGATTCAAGTGGCGATTCAACGACAAGAATATTTTGCATTAAAACAAATGATCGCCAAAACCGATCCATCCGCATTTGTGATGATCACCCAAGCTCGTTCGATTCTCGGATTGGGTTTTGATCCCTTAGCAGCACCTTTACCAACCTTTAAGAAAAAAGGAAAAGTGGCATGAGCCAACCCTTTAAAATTGTTTCTGCTTTCCAACCCAAAGGCGATCAACCGCAAGCGATTACTGAATTGGTCAAGGGTTTAGAAGCACAAAAACGTTTTCAAGTGTTGCTTGGCGCGACAGGGACTGGAAAAACTTTTTCCATTGCCAATGTCATTGAAAAAACCCAAAAGCCAACCTTGGTTCTTGTTCACAACAAAACTTTAGCTGGACAACTTTATGGAGAATTTAAAGAGTTATTTCCCAATAACCGTGTTGAATATTTTGTCTCTAACTTTGATTTTTATCAACCAGAAGCTTATATGCCGAAGTCGGACACCTATATCGAAAAGAACGCTGTCATGAATGATGAAATCGAAATGATGAGAACCTCAGCGATTAATTCAGTGCTTGAGCGTCGGGACACGATTGTGGTTGCTTCTGTTGCTGCGATTTATGGGTTAACGGATCCCAAAGAATATCAACGGCTTGCCTTTTATTTAAAGGTCGGGGAAACCATTGATCGTAAGTTGCTGTTTCGTCAATTGATTGATGCTCAGTATCAACGAAATAATTTAGATTTACCTCCAGGTCAATTCCGGGTTCGTGGCGATGTCATTGAAATCGCTTTACCTGGGTTAGCAGATGCTGCGATCCGTGTGGATACCTTTGGGGATGAAATTGAAAGCATCTCACTGGTGGATTTACTCACAGGGGAAGTTCGTCAGAAATATCGAAGTTATCCAATTTATCCTGCCAATGGTCACGCCTCTACCCATGAACGAGTCATTGCCGCTTGTGATCGAATTGAAGTAGAATTAGCAGCCCGATTAAAAGTCTTCAAAGAGAATAATCAACTCTTAGAAGCCCAACGGTTAGAGATGAGAACCAAACAAGATTTAGAATCGTTAAGAGAATTCGGCATGTGTCCTGGGATTGAAAACTATTCTCGCCATATTGACGGTCGAAAAGAAGGGCAACGTCCCTTTTGTTTAATCGATTATTTCCCTAAAGATTTTTTATTTGTTGTCGATGAAAGCCATGTGAGTTTACCGCAAATCCGCGGGATGTATAATGGCGACCGTGCAAGAAAAGAAACCTTAGTCAACTATGGATTTCGTTTGCCATCGGCCTTGGATAATCGCCCATTAAAGTTCGTTGAATTTGAATCTGAACTCAAACAAGTCATTTGCACGACCGCCACTCCAGGGGATTATGAATTAGAGCAAACCAAGCATCAAGTCGTGGAACAAATCATCCGGCCGACAGGGTTGGTTGATCCCATCATTACGATCCGTCCAACGGTTGGACAAATTGATGATCTCATGCAGGAGATTCAAAAACGCGTTGCCCTCAACCAACGGGTGATGATTGTCACCTTGACCATTCAAATGGCGGAAGACCTAACCGCTTACTTAAAACAACGTTCATTCAAAGTCGTCTACATGCACTCAGAAACCAAAACCTTAGAAAGAACGCAAATCATCTATCAATTAAGAAAAGGAAAATATGATGTCTTGATTGGGATTAACCTCTTAAGAGAAGGGCTTGATATTCCTGAAGTATCGATGATTGCCATTCTTGATGCAGACAAAGAAGGTTTCCTAAGATCGACAAGATCATTAATTCAAATCATTGGTCGGGCCGCACGTCACGCGGAAGGGTTAGTGATTATGTATGCGGATAAGAAAACCGATTCGATGAAAGGTGCGATTGAAGAAACCAACCGAAGACGAGACAAACAAATCGCGCATAATCTAAAATACAACATCACCCCCATGACGATAAAGAAAGAAATCCATGCTCCTATTCATACCATGGATGACGAGATTCTTAAGTTGGCAAATACCAAAGGGAAATCATCGCGAAGTGAAATTGAACAACGCGTGAAAGAATTTGAAAAACTCATGCGAGAAGCTGCTAAAGCGTATGATTTCGAACGAGCTGCTGAACTTAGAGACATTATTTTTGAACTGAAAGCAGAAATAAAGGCATAACGTTTACGTTGCTTTTTTTAAAAAACAAGGTATGATTTTTAGACGTAGGAGACAATTATGGAATTTTCATTTTTAGACATCGTCTTTATTATCGTTTCATTCGTGATTATCATTCTTTCCTTGTTACAAGGTGGTAAATCCGAAGGGGCATCTGGTGCGATCACTGGGGCCGGCATGAATGTCTTTGTCAAAACCAAAGAACGTGGTTCAGAACTCATTATTTCTTACTTAACCTTAGGCTTTGCCGTGGTTTTCTTTTTGTTAGCACTCCTCACCAACGCCTTGGCTTAAATTTATTTAGTTCAGAGGTTTCATACGAGGGAGATTCTCCCTCGTTTTTCTTTGTTTGAATTTGTTATAATTTTGGTGTTTATGACAATTGCACAATACATTCAACAAGAAAAAACCAAACTTCAAACGTTAACCCAAGGGTTAAAGGTCAAACCTCATTTGGTGATCATTCAAGCGAATGAGAATGAGGGGTCAAATATTTATATTCGAGGAAAACTTGCGGATTGTTTAGAGGTTGGCATTCAAGCCACGCACCTCCGCTTTCCCATGAGCATCACCCAAGAAGATTTAATCAAAGAAATCCATAAGCATAATCTCGACCCTTTGGTTCACGGGGTGATCGTTCAAGTGCCTTTACCTTCTCACATTGATCCCGCGATCATTCGGCGGGCTGTGCTTCCTCAAAAAGATGTGGATGGTTTTCATCCCTTATCCCCGATGATGGCGTGCACGCCCAAAGGGATTGTGGATTATCTCAGTGCAAGTGGTTTTAACTTCACTGGTAAACACGCGGTGATCATTGGTCGCTCTTATATTGTGGGTCGTCCTTTAGCGTCTGCGTTATTAGACCGTCACGCCACCGTCAGTATCGTTCACTCAAAAACAAAAGAAGAAGATAAACTCGGTTTACTTTCTCAAGCTGATTTAATTTGCGTTGCCGTGGGCAAAAAATGGTACTTGTCTGATCAAAAAATTAAATCATCAGCCTGGATTGTTGACATCGGGATTACCCGAGACGACGGACAAATTTATGGTGATGTTAAACCTGGACGTCATGCAGCCTTACAAACCCCAGTTCCTGGAGGGGTTGGTTTATTGACACGACTATCATTGTTAAAAAATCTTTGGGAAGCCTATACAAAACAATTCAAATCAAAAGCAAAAGAAGATTAATGTTTTTTAATCACCATCATCATCAGCTGATAGCCGCTGTAGGTGATGATGGCCAAGCCAACCAGCATCATCAACAAATCACTGATAGTCTCCATAAAGAATAAAATACAGAACACCCCAACCAGTGAGGCAATGCCAATCGCATAATTTTTCCAATGGAGTGGGTTGATGAATTGTCGACGAATAAAATATAAATGATAGGCAGCTAACCCTAGTAATCCCAACATGAGGGAAACACTCAGGGTTTGCCTTAACGTCACCAAGGGAATCCATATAAAAAAGATGCCTAAGGCGATAAGGGCAATGACGATGCTGAGGTTTGAAAAAGGAAACTTAACCCCTTGGTTGAGGTTAGACAAGACGCGGTACGCAAGAATGCCTCCAAAGAACAAACCTGTCACCGCCAACGTCCATCCTAAGATTTGATAACCAGTGGATGGGTCGATCATCGCGACAATGCCAAACAACATTGCAAAGACATAACCAAGGACTTTCCATTGGCTTGGGGATAGGGTTGGCATCACGGTCTTCATGCCATTAGTTTATCAAATGTTTCTTTCAATAACGGAAAGTTTTATAATGCTAATAACGAAACGAGGATGTTTAAAATGAATCGAGAAAAGCTCAGACAGTTTGCAACCCTTACCGTACGCCGTGGCGTGAATGTTAAAAAAGGCCAAGATGTGATCATCCATGCTGAACTGGATCAACCTGAATTTATCACCATGGTGGTGGAAGAAGCTTACGCTGCAGGTGCTCGATCGGTCCGCGTCAAATGGACACATTTACCGATTAGCCGCGTCAATGCGATTGAAATGAAGGAAGAGGTGATGGCGGAAATTCCTGAATGGCAACATGCAGAAATGGCCCACAATGTGAAAACCTTACCTGCACAAATTCATATTCGTTCCGTCGATCCAGATGGGATGAAGGGTGTTGACCAAACCAAGTTAACCAATGTTTCAAAAATAACCACCCCACAAATTTTGAAGTATCGTGAACAAATGGACAATCGGTTTCAATGGACCATCATTGGTGTTCCTTCCATTAAATGGGCGGAAAAAGTATTTCCAAAACTTAAAGGCGATCAGGCAGTAGAAGCAATGTGGGAAGCGATTATCAAAGCAACCCGAATTACCAATGATCCTCTTGCAGAATGGGACCGACATAATGCGACCTTACAACAACGAAGCAAACAATTGGATGCGTTGAATTTAGATTATCTTCATTTCCAATCTTCTAATGGCACCGACTTTAAAATCTGGATGATTCCAGAAGCCCGATGGTTAGGTGGCGGTGAACGGTTAATTGATGGTCAATTCTATAACCCAAACATGCCAACCGAAGAAGTGTTTATTACGCCCAAAGCGGGCAAGGCAGAAGGAAAAGTTGTTGCCTCCAAGCCCTTGTCTTATCAGGGTGAATTAATTGAAGATTTTTCCGTCACGTTTGCCAATGGCAAAGTCATTGCCGTCCACGCCAAGAAAAATCAAAACTTATTAGAACAGATGGTGAAGATGGATGAAGGGGCCTCACGGATTGGTGAACTTGCGCTTGTTCCTTTTGATTCCCCAATTCAACAATCAGGTTTATTATTCTTCAACACCTTATTTGATGAAAATGCTTCTTGCCATATTGCCTTAGGTCGGGCGTATGTGAATTCCATCAAAGGCTATGCGACGATGACCCCGCAACAACTCACAGACATTGGTTGCAATCGCTCGATGATTCACGTTGACTTCATGATTGGCAGTCGGGATTTAACCATCACCGGCTATGATCGCGAAGGCAAAGCGTTGGCCATCTTTACCCAAGGTAACTGGGCAACCACACTCAAGTAAAAGCAATAAAAAAACCTTCGCATGATGTTCGCGAAGGTTTTTTCTTTGAAAGAACTATAAGTGGAGGTATCGCTCAATTTCCCAAGCAGAGACTGAGGTTCGATAAGCATCCCATTCTCTTTCTTTGGCGATGATGTATTTGTCATAGGTGTGTTTACCTAAGACCGCAAGCATCAATGGATCTTTTTTCATTTCTTTAATCGCATCTTTGAGGTTTTCTGGTAAATTTTGAATGCCTTGGGTTTCACGTTGTTCCCGGGTTAATTCAAAAATATTGTCATAAACAGGAGGCACCGTTTTTTCATCTTTACTTGCAATCCCTTCAAGACCTGCCGTGAGAATAAACGCAAGGGCAAGGTAAGGATTGGCTAATGGATCGACGTTACGTAATTCGGTACGCGTCGACCCACC
>CAMCVC010000010.1:0-30841 GCA_945879785.1 Staphylococcus epidermidis
CAATCCATCGTGATCAACTTACCTTTTGTCTATGAATCCAATAGCAACATTGATTTTGATCTTACCACCATGTCAGCGTTGACCCTAGATTCCTCTTCCCCAATCTGGGAATACTTTCCCCAAGCCAAGTCCATCACCAAAATTCGCCGCTTAATCACCATGAATCAAATCTTAACCACCTACCAAGAAGTTTTCTTACCTAATCAATCCAGGGAAACCCTCAATGATTTGGTGTTAGCGAAGAAACGTATCAAGGAAGTTATTTTAAGCACTTCGATTGATGCGCAAAAAGGCAAATGGATCAATCAACACGGGATGAAGAAAGCCTCACACATCGAAGCCAATTTCTTAAACATTCCAAGCGGTGCTCCTCTCCACAAAATCCTCAGCACCATTTACGAATCTAACAAACTCATCGGCTTGGTCTTTACTTTTATTCGAGGGGATATCGTATCGTTTCGATACGATCGAAAGATATGAAAGAATTTTTTGAGTTTGATCGTCGTAAAAAAGATAGTGTGGTTAACCAAGTGGTTAACCAATTTATCGCTTACGTTAATGATTACAAATTAATTATTGGCATGCCTTTACCAGACCTTGTTTTGGCGAAAAAAGAATTTGAATTAACCGATAAAGAAATCCAAAAAATCATCACAGAATTAACGGAAAAAGGCTATCTTAAGTACAACAAAAAAGATGATCAGTATGTGGTGCAAAACCCATCCCATCAGACCGACTTTTTAATCAATGTCGCTCCCGCTTATCGGGAAATCATCAACTCTGGGAAAAAACCTGCTGTCTTCACCATTGAAAAAAAAGAGATTGTCCTTGATGCAACGATGGCGAATACTTTTCAAATGGCCATTGGAGAAAAAGTCCTACATTACCGACGCTATCTAACTGCCGATGGTGTCCCGATGTTCTACATTGATTTTTGCTTATCCCTCGATCGATTACAGGGAGTCGCGGGAACATTCAAAGATAACGAACCTCATTTAGATTTTGTCTTACAAAAATTCTCAACGCATTATAAATACCACGTTAGAGAATTCTCCATTGTCACTGCTCCAGTAGACATGGTTAAACTACTTCACCCCCATGACGACGATATGATTTGTACACTTGGGAAATATAAATTCTTTAATAGCAAAGGTGAAATCGTTGAATCTGGGTTTGCCTACATGACCGACTTAACTGAATTCACCACGACGACGACCGACTTGACTGAATTATTAATCTAACATATATTCGTCCTTATTCCTTAGCCATAGGGATAATCATCACCCTTAGAAACATGGTGGGTCATCATTTAACCATCGAAAAAACATCGACCGTGTCTTGCCAACTGACGTGGTGAGGTTGTGTCATCCATACTAAGCTAAATTTAAGGGATAACTTTGTTTTTTTGGTTGAAAAAAAATTGCACGATCAACTTCAAATATCGAATCACATCATCGACAATCGTTCCCATAAAGGTGAATGCTTCGTAATCAATTTTGATTCCAGGATTGCTGACTTTAATTTGCTTAATTAAAGAAGCCACCATCAAACGAGGACCACATAAATACACTTCGGTTTCCGGATCAAGATGAACTCCTTTAAAACTTAGGTAACCTTGGTTTTTGGCATCATGAAGATGCATCGACACTTTGGGATAGGTTGTAGAAATATCACGAAGTAAGGGTAAATGAACGGCATCTTTTTCATTTCGAAAACTGTAATAAAAATCAATCTGTTGGTCGAGTTTAGCATGACTTCTTAATTGTGCTAAAAACGGGGTGATACCAATCCCACCTGCAATCCAAAGCTGCTTGGGGCCACCCTTCACCATGGTTAAGGTTCCATAAGCAGAGGTGATGGCAATGGTTGTACCAAGCTTTAACGATTGTTTCATATGCCGGGTGAAATCACCCAGTACTTTCATCGTAAAGAAAACTTTTTTTCCATCTTTGCCAGATAAAGAAAAAGGGTGTGGTGCATCTTCGATTCCTTTTTGAAATACTTTCAAGAAGGCAAATTGTCCAGGAATATAGGTATATTTTCTTTTGAGCGTTAACTCAATGTCAATTGTGGTCTCGTTGAGATGGGTTATCTTGGTAACCTTGCCTCGATTCGGAAAAGCAAACCATTGATAGGTGTACACCATGTAAAACGAAGAAAACATTCCTCCGACCACCACAACCATCATAAAGATAGACAGGGCACTACCATTAAACAAATCGTATGTGGATGAATAAAACGCGTGATAAGAACCATAAATAAAAGGAATGATCATCAACCGATGGATGAGTCGCCAATGTTCATATTTGAGAAATTTACTTAACATGGCGATGACAATAAGGGCAATAAAAATGGTTTGCGCCGTTTCACCTGCGTCATTGGCCTCGCCAAGAATTGGCGAGTCAATATCAAAGATTTCAATGATTGCGTCAGATAATTGTTCATGAATCGTAATCACAAACAAGGGTAAAATCGCTAACCAACGGTGATAGAAATATAAACGGTCTAATCCCCCAAACCAATGAATGAGAAGCTTAATCCTCATGGATAAAAGGAAAACGATAAAGAATGATAATAAGATGGCACTGCCAATTGCTTGAGCGAGAACACTATCAAAAGGTTGAGCCACGATGGGCACCGCCGTAAACCACACAATAAAATTCAGAGCGAATAAGACGCCAATAAAGATGAGTCCACGCCAGGTTTTTGAAAGAAAAATCATGCATTACTCCTTTGTTTGATGGAGAAGATTACCAAGATAAACTAGAAAGATAAACAAGGATTCATAAACTAATCTTTGGAAAAAGGAATACACGAATTCATATGGCCAATTCCATCCCATAATATCAACATAAACCAAACCAATCAACATACCAAGGACCAAAGATAAACCTGCGATCATCATCAACATTCTAGGATGATAAACTTTTTTAACCACTGCCCAAATAATCAACCCTATCACCAACAAGAGTGAAGACCAATAACCATAGAGAAACAAATAATTTTCAAAAACCCACCATGAGTCAATCATCAAATATACAGTCGGAATGATCACCAATAGAAGCGAAGGAATAGAAACCTTAACAAAACGTCGTAAAGAAAACAACATGAGCCCATAGATCAATAATCGGGCAAAGATGTTGATCACGCCCATGGTCATAAAATCAATGTCACCCTTCCAACTGATCCAAACAAAGGTGAGTTGATTCCATGGAAGGATGAAGAAATGTAAGATTGTATCAAACAAAAAGATAATCAATAGGAACAAGGCAAATCCTTGGAAGATTTCTTTTTTCTTCATGAAATAATTGTATATGGTTAAGCCAATGGAGTGGTTGAAATAAACTTAAAAATATTTTCCAATACAAACACTTCCCTTTTTATTCAATAAGTAGGACAATAAAAAACATGAAAACATCACTTATCGGTCAAATTGTAGTTGGAGCGAGTATTCTCTTTGGTGGGATTGCCACACCAATCATTCAAAACATTCAACAACAACAAGTCCCAGAAAATAGTAACCAATGGTTACAACTGACCTTAATAGAACTTGCCATCTATAATGGTCAAAATGGTCAACAAGCTTATATTGCTTACGAAGGTAATATATACGATGTCACGGATGCATCCGGTTGGAACAATGGTGTCCACGAAGGTTTACATTTAGCAGGAACCGATTGCACCAACGTCTTACAGTCTTCACCCCATGGAACCTCTGTCTTGATGCAATTAACAATCATCGGTCAATTGGTGGATGCCAATGGTAGTTCTTCTTCCACCCTTCCAAACTCAAGTGGCTCTTCAACGACCGTGAGTGAAGTATGTATTTGGATAGAGGAAGATGATGCAATTCGCTTCTCTGATGATGACGAAGATGAAGACCACGATGAGGAAGATGAAGACGATGATCATGACGACGAAGATGAAGACGATGACCATGATGAGGATGATGAAGACGAAGATGATGGTTATTGGTCTTGCTCAAATACCACGACAACCTCGTTGACCCCAGGAAGTTCAATCACACTACCCAACACACCTTCTGCCGATGGGATGTATTACCTAACCCTCAATGAATTGGCGTATTACGATGGTACCAATGGAAAACCAGCATGGATTGCCGTGAATAGCAAAATCTACAACGTCACCAATGAAACTGCTTGGAGAAATGGTGTTCACCGCGGTATTGCCATGGGTGGAACCGACGCAACTGCTTTCTTTGAAAGTTCACCACACAGCCTATCAATCCTCAACTTGCTTCCTCACATCGGTTGGTTGACTGCTTAAATTCAAGACTTTTAAAGTCTTTTGATGGTTGCTTTGGTTAAAGAAATTAAATACATACTTTCAACCTTTAATCCTCTTGAGGTTAAATAACTGGCGTAGCTTTGCAATTGCGTGACATAATTTGGATCTTCTATGTTGTTGGTTTTGTAATCTAAAATCGTCGCCTGATTGCCTTGGATGATCACAAGGTCGATGATTCCCTTTTGACCAGTAACCATATCAAGATATGCATATTCCTTAAGAATATTCACTTCATTGGCTTGAGCGAGTTTAGACAATTGTTTGAAATAAGGAAGCTTGAGAAGTTGGTCAATCATGGATCGATCGTTGGCAACTGGAATAAAACTTGTATCGAGTGTTTTAAAATCCAATAAAAAAAGGCATTCGTGTAAATACGTCCCGTACGCTAACGCCCCTTCATCGCTTTCATCATCCATCGCTTTACTTGCCCGTTTAGGTAACACCACCTCAAAGGATTGAGCGATGTGATCAAACGCGACTCGCTTCGGTTCTTGCTTTTGTGGTGGTACATTCAACGAAGGTAAGGTTTCTAAAGGGTCCACATGGATGCCTATTTCCTGCCCGTGAGGTATCGATTGGTGATATAAAAACATCAAGTCCGAAAACGATCGAGCCTTTTCAATGTCCACGATTTTTTTAATGTCGCTGGATTCTAAAACAAGGATGATTTTTTCTTTTGCACGCGTTAAGGCGACATACCAAAGTCGAACTTGTTCAGAAATGATCGCCTGCTTCTCCTCTTGGAGAATCAGATCGGCGAAGATAGGCCGAACATAGACCGCCTCTGGGTAAGGAAGTTGAATGCCATAGGTGGTTGAATATTGGTATAACCCTTTGGTGTCCATCATGTTAAAGCCTTTGGTTAACCCAGGATAATACACATAAGCAAATTCCAAACCTTTGGATTTATGGATCGTCATCAATTGAACAGCATTCTCACTTTGCTTCGGGGAAGCAATCGTTAAGTCCACGTCTAAAGATTGGCTTTCCTTTAAAAACTGCCCAAAAGCTTCGACCGTATACCCAAGTTCACTTAATTGACGCGCCTTCAGCATCCAGCCTTCAAGCCGAGCCATGTTCGCGGGTAAATCAGGTAAAGATAATAATTTTTCTTCGAGTTGAAGGTCATTGACCACCCGCTGCATCCATTGATTCAAGGTCAAGGTTTTGCTAAGTTGAACCCAATCCTTGAGATTATCAAACAAGGAAAACGACGTGAGAGGTTTTTTACCCGTGGCAAATAAATACAAGTCCTGATCAGAGGTTTGATAAAGGAAACTTCTAAGCACAGACACATACGCTTGCTTGTTGGTATCTAGGATTTGCCCATCCTGAAATCGATTCACCAAGATGATCAGGTTGTTAAGCACCCTAAAGACATCGGAGTTGGATAAGTCTCGTTCTGCGAAGACTTCCAAAGGAATCCCAGCCTCATTAAACACTTCAATGAAGGATTCAAAATTGGTTTTTCGATCAATTAAAATCGTAAAATCTTTAAACGTAATGGGACGTTGTTTCTTATCCTCTAAGTCTGTGACCAAGATTTTTTGATTGATTTTATCAATGATGTCTTTTGCAATAATGCGTGGTTCATTGAGTTGAGGATTGCTATCACTTTTTTCATACCGCAAAACATCCATCGTGTAGGTCAATCGTTCATCTTTCAAGGATTCGTATAAGGTTTGTCCTGCTTGTAAACGTTGGTGATGATCGTAGTGAATCCCGCCAAAGGCATCCGACATGAGGTGAGAGAAGATCGCGTTGATGTCTGATAAAACCTCGGGTCGGGAACGGAAGTTTTCTTGAAGGATGATCTTGGTTTGATGTTTATCCTCACTAGCTAGATAGTCTTTAAATTGATCAAACTTTTGTTTAAATAAATCCACATTCGCGTTACGAAACCGATAGATCGATTGTTTGACATCACCAACCATGAATAAATTCCGATGGCTGATTTTTTGTAAAAATGCATCTTGTAAATCATTCGTATCTTGGTATTCATCCACCATGATAAAACTGAATTGATGACGAATGGTTTCATAAATGGAAGGGACATCAAGCAATTGCTTGGCCAACTTGGCAATGTCAGCAAAAGGATAACGTTGAAGCTGACGTTTCTTGACTTCAAGTCGTTGATTGAGTTCCAAAAGAATCGCCAGGATTGCTTCCACATGCGGTTGGGTTGATTCGTAATGACCGACTTGCTTTCCAATCGGGACCATCGCTGCATCAGCTTTTAAGGCGAGAATGTCAACCTTCAAGCGGTCTCTGATTTGTTTATCTTCTTCGGAAATGGACTTTGGTTTCAAGCGAGGAAACGACACGAGTTGAATGGTTTTCAGTAAATCATCCAAGGTCGGTTGGGCCAACCAAAGCCGAGTTAGGTCATAAAAGAATGAGGTTTGTTCACTGCTTTCAAACGCTGAGGCTAGCTTTTGAATCAGAACAATTTCTTTACGATAATATCGATCAAGCTCTTGGAGTTTATCTTGTTTCCAAATCGATTCAAAGAATTCACCCACGTAGCGGCGATAATACCCTAACTTATCGTCAAGCAAGTCTGCTTGTTGATCGATCTTTAAGATAAAAGCTTTCAGCGACTCATCTTGGTTGATCACGTATTCTTGAATCAAGCGTAAGAATGACGGGGTGGGTTGTTCGTATCGTTCTAGAAAAATCGCTTCTAAGGTTTGCTTCCGTTCAATGTCATAAAGGGTTTCTTCATAGACGCCGACGTGGGGATTGAATTGATACACATGACCATATTTTTGTAGTAAATACAAAGCATAGGCATCAAAGGTCATGATGAAGGATTGATCAATCTCACTGGCAAGATCGTCGCGCTTCGCTTTTAAAAACTCTTTACGAATGCGTTGTTTCATTTCTGCGGCCGCGGCATTGGTAAAGGTTAATAGTAGTAAACGTTGAAGAGGAATCCCATCTTCTAAAACAAGTTTAATGACCCGTTCCGTCAGGACTTTGGTTTTACCACTGCCCGCACCCGCGGCAATAAGGACATCGCCAACGAGATGGTTTTTGGCAAGGAGTTGGGATTTAGTCAGTGTCGCCATCGGTATCCACCAATCCTTTTTTTGCCATTTCAATCGATTCAACATCCCGTGGTTGACGGAAACACGTATCTAAAAAAGGACAATAATCGCAGGAAGATTTTCCTTTGATGCGTTTTGGATTGATCGCGTAGGCTTGTTGACGAATGCCTTGGTTTGCTTGCTCTATCTTTTGTTTTGCCAAGGTCGCGTAAGCGGCGATTGTCTCTTTGGATTTGACATGGTTGGTCTTTCTAAACTCACCAGATTTAACGATCGACACCCCTTGAATAAACTGACTGGTGCCATCCCGGATGGTGTCATCAAACCATTGCAATTTGTTTCGATCGGCGATGGCAATCCCATCCAATTGCAAGGACTTAGGATATTCCTTGCCATCGATCTCAATGGTTTTAGGATCCATCGAAGTTTCAATGATGTGTTGAATGAATAATCCAAGAATCTCTTTGCCTTTAAACGACGGATGTTCTTGAAGCATCAAAGCATAAATAGGAAGTTGCAACGACCACCCAAACGGCAGGAGTTGTTCATCAAAGCTTTCAGCCCCAGATTTATAATCCACCACGGTTAAATACTCACGCCCTTGGTCGTCTCTGACCATGGTGATTTTATCAATATAGCCAACCAAGCTTGTGTTCTGGTCATGCTGGTACACCATTTCTTTTTCCGCATCCACACTTGGTTTGTTCATGGCCTGAACATGTTTAAGATTAAATTCACAGACGCGAAGCAATTGTTTTCTTAAGTGAGTAAACAACATGATTTCTTTTGCCGTGAGCGACTTCTGATTCTTTAATGCTTGATCAAAGACGAGATCAAATTGAGATAGATCGGTCCCCATGGTTTCAAAGACTTCATGAGCAAAGGTACCAAGATGCATATAAAATTCATCCTGATCCATCGGTTTAACTTTCAAGACACGGCCCACAAAGTATTTAAACGAGCACGCATAATAATCCTTCAGGGCAGAATACGATAAGCGTAACGGTTTATCTTTTGCATTGGCGTCGATCGGGGTGTAGGCATTATCAAAAAGATTCTTTGTGGTCGGAAACGCTTGTTGATACGTTTGTAAATAAGGACTCACTTCCTTGAATTGTTTGGCGATGTATTCATATTTCACTTTTCTCATCACGCCTAAACGTTGACTGTAATCCACACCTTCCACCACATGAGATCCTTCCACCACCTTCATGGACCATCCGTTGATCCAAGGTGAGGGAATCATGACTTTTCCATCGAGGATTCGGCAATACGAAAGATACCGGTGCGTCGATCTTGAGAATAGCGAGATGAACCGTTGGGTGTGCATCGCCTGTTCTTGTGAACTCGTCAACATCCCTAAGTTAGCTTTTTCCGCATCCCCTAAATATCCTTTGTCTCGGGTGGTGCTTGGGTAACTGCCTTGAACAAATCCAAGGACAAACACATAGTCATCATGACGGGGTGCATATTCCTTCACCACCTGGATTGCTTGTCGGTAACGTGGTTCTTTTAATCGGGTTTGTTGAAAGCGATGACGCAGATAATCCAATCGAGCGGCAGGACTTAAGCTTAACCCTTGGTACTCTTTCAAGAAAGGGATGGCCATCGCCCAATCTTGGTGAGTGGTGAACGACGGATTGGAAAGCAAGACCTTCACCTCCACACCACGTTCAAGTTCACGAAGGATGACTTGCATCAACGGGAGGGAAAAGATCGTTTCTTGACCTGGTAATTGAATCGGAATTTGAAAGTACTGGGATTGTCTTTTTAATTCATAATGATAGGCAACCCCAGGATCCACCAGCACCATCGAGGATAAATTTTTTCCTTGTTTAAGCTGATGCGCAACTCGGTTAAAGAATCCTGACACTTCATCTTCTAGGTTGCTATACATGTGAACTTCGCCGTGAGGTGGAATGGAATCCTTCTCGATAACATCAACTTGACTGCCTTTGTCTTGTAGATGATTAAGTAACAACTGATCATCAGGAAGATACCCATCAATCAAGATTCTTTTTCCTTGATACTTATGCTTAGAAAAAGGGTTGGTTTGAATCAACTTCTCTTGGATGAGCAATTGATAGACCCGATGCAGTGAGGCGTAAGGTCCTTGGTTGGTCAGCTGTTCAAGAGGGAAATGTCTTAACGTGGTTAACAACGTCCTCGCTTCTTGATAGGACATTGCAAACGATTCCATCACCTTCTTGGTTGCCTGTTGATCATCAAAGTCAAAGGTAACATCGTTGAGGAATTGGTCTTTGGTGATGAGTTGAAACCGAGTAGCCCAACTTGTTTGTTTAAGGTTTAAGTAGAATGCATGAAAAGCATAAGGCGCGATGATCACATCGACGTTGTTGAGGTGAGATTGAACATCTTTCCAAGGGAATGTACTCATCAAAATATGATTAATTATACCATGCGAAAATACGCCCATTGGGTGAACCAATAAGTGCGAATCTTAAATTTTGGTGACCGTTAAGGTGACAGCTTGATTCGTTAAGGTGGTGACGTTGACTTGATACCCAATCAAACTTTGATCATTAAACCGACCGGTTTGATGGTAGAAGAAACTCGCGTGGGTGGTGGTTGGATTAAACGTGTCCCCTTGTCTAAATAACGTTGCATTGGTGGCCGTGTCACCATCGATAAAGGTATTGAGGCCACCTTCTTCAATCAAGTGAATAAGTTTATAGTTATCGTTTTGGGTATATTCAAGGGAATTGCTATGGGCGATGTAAGGGTAGCTCCCGCTGGTGTTGAGGGTATCGGTATACCCCAAGAATGCCCCAGTGCTATTGGAGTAGCGCGCAAGTCGAGCATCGACATGATAAATTTTAACCCCAGGCACCGTAAAGCCTCGAAGTCCATTGCCTGGATACATGGCTTGAGAGTCCTTTAAATTAATACCAGTAGGTGTATAAAACTCAAAGATCAAATAATTATCAAATGCTGAGCCGTTCCAGCTATTGCCTAACAAGAAAAATTCACCAGTTGATTCAAAAGGGTTTAACGTGACCGTGGTCGTGGTTTGATTGCTGTTCAACACAAAGGGATTCGCCCAACCAAGTAAATATTTCGAGAAGGCGTTGTGATCAACAATGTTGTAATCCATCATGTCCACCCCACCGATTGCACCCCAATCCCCATCGGTGTACGTGTAGTAATCATCTAAACCAAACGCGTGACCTAGTTCATGGATATAGGTGTGGGCATCAATGCCATTAACCCCGTATCCTTCATGCATAAAATCATAACTTGACCATACCAAGGTCATACCCACAGGACTATTGATGTTTTCATAACCATAATTATTGTAGTGCCAATAAGTGTACGCCCAAAAGACATTATCCCCAGCCCCTGGGTAAAAGGCATTACTAGAGTTTGGATTGTTGTACACCAAATAAACGGAATCAATGAATCCATCTTGGTCGGTATCGTATTCAGTTAAGTTACTGCCTGAAGATGTTTTATACCAACTGACGGCAGCATCAAGCATCGCCCAGGTTGGATCAAACGCATCAGCATAATTGCCTTGATTGGTGGTGAGGTCAGCAAACTGACTTGATGACCACGAGGAATTAAACCAATCGGTCACCACCCCAGTCAGTGTCAACGCGCCATAACTAGAGGCTTCATAATACGATTTAACAGAATGCCATGATGTTTCTGAGGCTAGTCCGAAAAAGGACTTTCGAATTTGTTCTCTTCTACTGACACACACAGAACCACATCGATAATCCGTGAAGGTCACAGGAATCACCAAAAGTTTGACATCCCCAGTGGTAGGTAGACCGATATTGTCACTGGCGTTTCGATATTGATCAAGATTGATGGTTGGAGAAATATTTTTGGTGTAGCCAACTGGAGCCACCTCAGAACTGGATGGGGCAACCGATGTTGAACTACTTGAGGAAATAGAGGTGGTGCTAAGTGAAGAGGTCACGCCACTGGATGTGGTCGTGGTGCTTGTGGTTGATTCAGTCGAAGTTGTGGTTTCGGTCGAGGTTGTGGTTTCAGTCGACGTGGTTGTCTCTGTGGAAATCGTTGTCCCACCTTCAGTGGAAGAAAAAGGAATGCTTGGTAAAACAATCTCACACGAGGCTAGCAATAAGGTAATTAAACCAATGGGGATCAATAAATGTTTTTTCATGGGGTTCTCTTTCAAGTTATTTTATCATTTTAAACTTTAAATGTTTTAAGATATAACTATGAGAAAGTTTCGATCCGCACCCTTAACATTCACCCTTTTCTTTTTAATAGGTACATTTGTTGTGCTCATTTTTTTGATGCAATTTGAAGGTGTGTCGGAATGGTGGTCCATCACCATCGCTCGAATGTATCATCTATCGTTTGCTTGGTTATTTTCTTTAGTCCCTTTTTCATTGATGGAAATTATTGTTATCACATGGGCTGTTCTTGTTGCGATTCAATTGATAAAATCCTTCAGGTTTGCAATTCAAAAACAACCAGGTCCGTTTTTAAAATCATTGCAATCCGCATTGATCACGCTCTTGGTGATGGCCAATCTTTATGTTGGTACCGCAGGGATGGCGTATCGTCGTCAACCCGTCGTGATTCCTCAATTTGAAGGTGACGTTGTATACACCGAATATGTCTCCATCGTCGATTACTTCGCGGACCGATTCAATGAAGCCTCAACCCAGTTATCCTTTGATGAAGACACAGGCTCGGTGATCAACCCTTATTCCTTGGATGAACTCAACGAGGTCATCGGGGAAGCTTTTATGAACGCCAATCTTGATTCAACCTATTTCACCACGTATACGACAACCGTAAAACCTTTATTGACGTCGTTTTTGTATCGAGAATTTCATATCACCGGGGTTCACTTTGCCCCAAGCACCGAAGCAACGATCAACATCTTGATTCCGGATGCCCTGATTCCTTACACGATGATTCATGAACTCGTTCACGCCAAAGGGGTGATGCGGGAAGATGATGCCAACCTCGTCGCCTTATACGTTTGTTTACTCAGTGATGATCCTTATGTGCAATACTCGGGATATTTCAACACCTTCTATGCCTTGCTCAATCTAACCCGATACATGGGTGACCCCACCGCGTATGGTCGAGCCTATCAAAGGTTAAATTCAACCATTCGCGCCGATTATCAATTCCAAGGAACCTACTGGGCAAATTATGACTTACTCGATACGTTCGCCCGTTGGGTCAATGACACGTATCTCAGACTTTTTGGCACCGATGGGGTTTCTAGTTACACCGATGTCCCCACGATCATCACCATCGACGATGGGGAAAACATCATCGAAGTGATTGATGTATTTTCTCCGTATCAACAATTATTCTTTTATCAGTATTTTACTTGGAACGCTTCTTAAGCCGAATCATATGCGTATTGCCAACCTTGGTCATTTCATAATCATTTTTTAATTCATTTTGGAAAAAGGAAATGGGTTTTTGTTTACTCGCGCCATAGTTCTTTGGGTTAAAATCTTTCATCTGCACCCGTAAGGCTTGGATGACGGAAGCAAAGTCAGCATATTCATCGCCATCGATTAAATCATCAATGATCTTATCCACAATCGCAATCAGGTCATTAAGAATTGGACTCTTGGTATTGACGTTTTGACTGGAGGCAATTTTTTCAACGGAGATGAAGGTGTTGCATGCATCTTTAAAGTTTTCTGAGGCTTTGTTATCCCCAGTACCGACCACATAACGATTATGTTTTTGAATGGTCTTGATTAAAGGGGTAAAGTCGGAATCGTTTGTCGCAAGACAAACACAATCGATATAATCATGGTTTAGCAATTCCATCGCTTCGATGGTGATGCCAATGTCAACCGCATTCTTTCCTGAGGAATATGCAATTTGCGCTCGGGGTTCAATGCCATACTTCATAAACTTATTTTTAATCGTGCTGTCATTAAAATTCGAGTAGTAAGCATATTTGATGATGACATCCCCAATATCGTTTAAGGCTTCAAACAAAATGGGAAAGTATTTTTCTTGGTTGAAATTGTCATAGTCGATCAGCAAGGCGATTTTTTTTCTTGATTCCATACCTTAATTGTATCAAAGCTATCCCCGATTAGATAATACCAATCACGATGAGATGTTGATGAGCATCAATTCTTGAAGCTGACGATTCTCTAAAATCAACGCGACAATCTCTTTAAATTCAGATAAGGTTAAGGTTTCTGCATGGGTCATTTTGTTTCTTAGTTTTGAAATCAAAAAGGCTTGTTCTGCGATGTTAATCAGTTTACCTTTTCCTTGAGAACTAAGCGGTAAAAACGAGGTACGTTTTATCCAATACCGTTCAAACAAAGGGGCGATGGACAATCCTGAAGGATCGACTTGCTTACTTTCTTTGCTTGCCAGTTTATGACTAATATCAAGGATAAAAGGAATACTACCAATCGAGAAGTTTTCCGGTTCCGTGGCCCGATACTGATACGGTTCTTGATCCATGTCGAGTAGAGAAATATAACGTCCCTTCTTAGAATGTGGTGGAATGGAAAGCTTGGGGGCAATCCCTTCTTTGATTAAATATTGAATATAGTTTTTAAAGAATAACTTATAGCATTCATGTTCATAGGCTTTCACAAACGGTAAGGCAAACGACGAGTAGTCTTGGATGGTGTCGTTATCAAGTAACCTCGACATTCTTGAAGACAAATAAAAAGCAGTCTTCACCATCGTCTTGGTTTTCTGATCGGCTTTTCGCCACAAACTTAAATCAAAGACTTTCTCAATGTAGAGTTGAATCTTATCGACGTCATAGATGGATTTGATGTCGGCAAAAAAATCTAAATGATGATGTTGATGAATCGCTTGTTTTGCTTTATCCACAAAGTCATCGATTGGTAGAGGAAAATCCACACCTTCGAGGGTGGTTAATTTCTGCTTTAAGTCGTCGTATTGGCCTAATTTAAGATCAATCTGGGCTTGGAAATATAAAGCAATCTTTTTGCGTTCCGGATCAATGACGTTTTTTAAATGGTTTTTTGCTTTGCTCGCCTCATTCAATAACGAGTACCAAATGCCTTTGAGTAAATCGAGGAAGGGATACGCTTGTTTGTTGTCTTGAATTTTCTCAATCAATTCCAAAAGCTTAGGTTGGGTCAGATGAAGGTCAGTGAAGGAGTTTAAGAAATATACTTTATAGCGGTGATAATGATACAAACTCGAGGCTTCATACGGTTTACTACCAAGGGTCACCAACAACAAGAATAGAATCAAGTCAGGATCGTGTTTCCATTGTTGTTGCTCGTAAAACGCTTTGCATTCTTTGGAAAGGTAATTCTTGATGTCTTCGGTTTTCACCAAAGGATGGGTGACCAGATGATGATCGGCTAACCAATAAATTAAATTCATCGCAATGCGATCATTGGTTTCCACTTGGGCAGTGGCAATCGAAGCAAATTGATGAGTTAAAACATAATGGAATAAACGTTGGGTCGTTGCCTTCATGCTTTTATTTTATCAACAAATCAAGAGGAAAAAAGAATTATTCTTCAGCATCGACTTTTGGTTCGTCAATCTTAAGATTTTCCCCTAAGGTTTCTAGATTTTTAAGCTTGGATTGAATCATTCTTGTTCTCGTTCCAATCAATCGGTCAAGCTCACTACCGGCAGATTGAATCTTTTCTTGGGCCTTGGCCAAGACGTCGGCAAATTTATCAAATTCACTTCTGGCATTGGCAAGGACGTGCCAGACTTCTTGGGATTTCTTTTGAATGGCGAGGGTTTTAAACCCAATTTGTAATGAGTTGAGTAAAGCGGCCATGGTCGTTGGTCCTGCCAGCACCACGTTGTATTTGGTTTGTAGTTTTTCTACCAAGCCCCGACGTATCGCCTCGGCAAACAAACCTTCCACAGGTAAAAATAACACCGCGAAATTGGTCGTATAAGGGACTTCGATATACTTACTGGCAATATCATCGGCAAACCGTTCAATTTTGGTTTCAAGGACCTTTAAAGCCGCATCAACTTGTTTCATGTCGTTGGTGTCGTAGGCAGTTAACACCGTGTAATAATCTTCTAAAGGAAATTTAGAATCAATCGGCAAGAATAAAGGATGATTGCCATCCCCTGGTAATCGGATCGCATATTCCACACGTTCTGTAGATCCAGGTCTCGTGGGGACTTCTTTTAGATACATATCCGGAGACAAGATTTCTTCTAAGATTCTTCCAAGCTGAATTTCACCCATGATACCACGAGTTTTCACATTGCTCAGTGCGCGTTTTAATTCATCAACCCCAGAGACTAGACCTTGCATTTCTCCAAAGCCTTTTTGAACCGTTTCAAATTGAGAACTAATCAATTGGAACTTTTGGGTTAAGCGTTCTTCTAAGGTTTTGTTTAACTTTTCATCGACGGTTTCTCTCATCTTTTCAAGTTTGTCTGCATTGTCTTTTTGCAGTTTTTCTAACATCGAGGTTGTGGTTTGCCGAATCAACTCAAGTTTATTTTCATTGGTCACGGTGAGGTTATCCAATTGCTTGGTAAGTTCTAACCTTAACTGCGTTTGTCCTTGTAGGGAATCATTTTGCGATTGGCCAACTTGTCTTTGCATCATCATTAACACATCATTGACGGCCTGATTCGCTTGTTTAATCGATTTATCGATTTGTTCATTCATGTTCTTTAAATCTTGAAGGGTTAAGGCTTGTTTGGTTTGATGTTGTTGTCTGAGGACCACAACCAAAAGAATAACAATACCGACAACTGAAACACTGATTAAAATGGTGGTGATGATGTCCATCATGTATATCCTATCCATAATTATAACGGATTTCATCATCCTTCATTGGATATATTTTTAGCTTAATCATCAGATAAGTTGATGGTCGTGCTACTTACTTAGTGGGTTATCCCTAGGTGATTGGATATCCTGGCAAGGTTTGCTTCCGCATTCCAAAATGTTACATCAACGTGCCATCTTCAGCGTCAACTATGTTAAGATAAACATACCCCCTAATGAAGGGTTGTTCATGAAAAAAAACACAACCGAAAAAGACGTCACCCTCTTATTAAAGACGGCTGAAGGCCAACTCAAAGCGGTTTTGAGTATGTATGAAAATCATCGTTATTGTGTGGATATTACCAAGCAAGTGTTGGCGGTTCAAGCGTTGTTAAAAAAAGCCAATAATCTTATTCTTCGTGATCACATGGATCACTGTGTCAAAGAAGCGATTGATAATAAAAAACCTGAGGAAAAACTCAAAGAGTTATCTGAGTTGATGAATTTAATTCAACAGTGAAAAAACTCTTAATTGCAACGTTCTTTTCTTTATTCATCGTTTCGAGTTGTGAAGGGATATCTTTTGAGTTTTCTCTACCGACTCAATCGACGCAAACAACCCAACCTAATCAACCCTTGGATTATGTCAATTTTTGGGCGGTGGAAACCAAGCTTGATGTCGCCATTTCAATTAGCCAAACAAATCTAATGGCCATTGAAACGTATGGTCAAGAAAAAAACGGCCAGTTTAATGATTATTACTTTCCGGCAACGATTGAGTTAACCATCAACAACCAAAGTTTCGTGTATGAAGAGGTTGGGCTTCGTCAAAAAGGGAATATTTTTTCTCGAGGTCCTTTTCTTAACGAGAACGCAAGACTACAAAACCCTTTCCACTTTCGGATGTCTTTTGATCAAACTTATGATGAAGTTTTTTACGGGCCTTTAAACCTTCAAAAGACCTGGCAAGCCTTAGACCCCGCCTATCAAGCTAGAAAAGACCGGCGATTGTTTGGCATGAAGACATTAGAATTTAAATGGAATCGTTCAAACGACCAATCGATGGTGAACCAAATTTATGCCTCGAAGTTATTTAAGCACCATGGTGTGGTCACTCCCCATTCAACCTTATCGATGGTTTCTCTCCAAACCGAAAACCAAGGACATGACATCGGCATTTACACGATCAATGAAGCGATTGATGATATTTTTATTGGCAGGCACTTTCCAAGAGACAACGCCAATGGGGATTTATACAAAGCTCTCTATCCCAACGAACTCTTACTCAATCAAATGGCCGCGTTAAACCCAACCACGAATGAATACGAATTTTTATCAGAGAAGGTAGGGGTTGAAAACACTGAAGAGTTTTATCACCCAACTTATGATTTAAAAACCAACCGAAAAACGTCGCAACATACTGCACTCATGAATCTTGTAAAAACCCTTGCTACCTTGAACCGTTTACCAACGTCTGAAGAGAAAATAACTACACTGAATCGGGTTGTGGATATCGATAAGTTTTTAATGTATGTCGCGGTGAGCTACTTAACCGGTAATCCCGATGATATGCGCAACAACATGAACAATACCTACATCTATTTTGATAGCCTCACCAACAAAGCTCACTTCATTCCTTACGATTTGGATTGGAGTTTGGGGTTAACTTGGGATGAAGATATCACCGAAAAAATGGCAAAGAAAAGTCCGTTATCAACAAGAAATTCTTTTGACCAAACCATCAGAAACCCACTTTATTGGTACACGATCTTAACTGGCCAACAAAATGAAGCAACGCTTTATCCAATCATTGGCAATTATCGTCAGACTTACAGTGAGTTAGTCAGTGAGATTTACTTGCAAGAACCTTTTTCCATCGCAGCTTACCAAACCCTTTATCAAACCAAGTCACAACTATATCGATCTTATTCAAGCACGATTGAATCCAATTCAAGTTTTCTCAACATCGACTTCTTTACCACTCACTATAACGACATCATCATCACCATTCCTAGCATGCTTTAAAGCCACTAACAAAAATGTCTCTTATCAAGAAACCTTTTGCATTGGTCAATCTTTTAAACTTGTTTTAGAAAGAAGGAACCCATATGAAAAAAGGTTTAGTCGAAATGGTCTTTATTTTAGACCGAAGTGGTAGCATGCGTGGATTAGAAGCGGATACCGTTGGAGGCTTTAACAGCCTGATTGAAAAGCAAAAGCAAGCTCCAGGAGAGGCGTTAGTTAGTCTTGTGTTGTTTGATGACCAATTTGAAGTCGTTCATCACCGGCGCGTGATTGCATCCTTAGAACCCTTAACCAAAGATACGTATTATGTCCGTGGTTCAACCGCGTTGGTGGACGCCGTTGGTCGAGGAATCGAAAAAATCAAACACGTCCATCGTCAATTAGGCAAAGACAACACCCCAGAAAAGACCATGTTCATCATCACCACGGATGGTCAAGAAAACGCGAGCAAGCAATTCAATAGTCATCAACTAAAAAGGTTAGTGTCAGAACAACAAGAAAAATTTGGTTGGGAGTTTCTCTTCTTGGGAGCCAACATCGACGCCTTTACCACTGCCATGGATTTAGGCATCAAACGTGATCGCGCGGCTAATTTTGAAGCCAGCGAAGAAGGCATCAAACAGAAATTCTTTGCCGTCAATGAAAGCATCAGTCGCTTCCGTGACAATGACTTATTATTCATGAATAGCTTAAAACAACACTTACCTGAAGATCCTAAGAAAAAGAAAAAATAAACATTAATGTAAAGAAAACGAGTCCAATAGGACTCGTTTTTTAATCATCAATGGTTGATTGTTCAACCCTTAAGAAGGGGTGGTATCTTTGTCAGTGAATTTCAGGAATCGATAAAAGATTACCGCAAGCACGGACCCTAGCATCGGCCCAACGATATAAACCCAGACTTGCTGTAATGCTTCTCCACCTTCAAGTAAGGCAGGGATCATTGATCGGACGGGGTTGAGGGAAGCACCTGTGAGTGGACCACCCACAAGAATTAACCCAACAAGCGAAAACCCAATGATGAGTCCTAGAAATGGTTGTAGGCTCTTTCGTTGAGAGGCAGCTAACACCAAGTAGACCAAGATAAAAGTTAAAAACATTTCGATGATGATAATCGTAAGTGCCGGGGTATTCGGTGCAAAGACAGTGGGTCCTAATCCTTGAAAGAGGTCAAGACCTGACCCTAACAAGAGGGTTAAGGAAGCAAATAAGGCACCGAGGAGTTGGGCAAAAAGATACATACCGAAATCACGCCAGCTTAAACGGCGATCAAGAACCATCGCTAAACTAACCGCAGGATTGAGATGGGCCCCAGAGATATGTCCAATCGTGTAAATGGCCAACATGACCGCGAAACCAAAAGCAAACGCGACGGTGATTAAATCAGCATTGGGATTGAAGGCAATCGATCCAGTGCCAATGAAGACGAGGATAAACGTTCCATAAAACTCGGCAAGAAACTTTCTAAGATTGATGGTGATGTTCATACCTTTAACCTTTCGTTAATTTAAGAACTTTGTCTGCAGCTAGTTTACCCGTTAAGGCACAGGTTGGTAAACCTGCAGGGGCGAACGCCCATTGACCAGCTTGAAAGACCTTAGGATAAGGCGTCAGAATCGATTTAGCCACGCGGGTAAAGAAGAATTCAGATAACATCGGTTTATTCGTGAATGACCATCCACTTAACGAGCCTTGATGAACTGCGGCAAACTTTTCCATCGTTAATGGTGAAGCATGCATGGTTTCATACGTAGCCTTTTTAAGTCCGGTTAACCATGTTTGATCAAGGATATCGACAAAGTAAGTGTTGCTGAGTTGCTTTAATTCTTCATACCAACCTTGATCGGCAATAAATTTGGTTAATTGATAATCCAAGAGGACAGAGACAATGAACCCCGATTCATCTTTTGGAGCAAGGGTGGTGTCTCTTAAAACAGGAACAGAAATTTCATACGTATTTCGTCGATACCATTCCTTCACCCAGTTAAATATTTTAACTTTATCGTTAAAGAACTGACCACTGGCATCTTTGATGAGGTTAATGGCATGCCCACTTAATCCATCCAAATATGGTGTAAAAAACGTATGCATCCCTGCTTGTTTTGCCAACGTTCGTTGAGGATCTTTGACTTTCATGAATACGGTCATCACCGAGTCTGCACCCTTGCCAACCTTGGTCAATGATACATATTTCTTGTTCTTTTGAATTAAAGATTTCTTGGTGGATTTGACCACGCGATGCATCGCGGGAGGACTTCCTGCCCATACCAGGGTTTTGTAATGAAAAACTTGGCCATCTTGGGTGGTCACGGATTGCAAATCTAAATCCAATTGCGTCACTTCTGCATTGAATTTAACTTCTCCACCATGCTCTTGAATGAAGCGAATAAACCTTTTGACCACCGCCCCTGTGCCACCGATTGGGTAGTTGTAGTCCGTGTACAAAGAGAAATATGACATCGCAAAAATCGCTGGAGTTTCCTCAAAGAAATGTTGAGAAATAAAATCAATCAGGGAAGCATTGCTCGTGAATTTTTTTAAATGCTCAACAATCGGGGTGAAGTATCGTTGAGTTTTTGGAATGGTGCGAATAAACTTCCACGCCCATGGTAATAAGGTCTTGGTTAAGTAGGTCATGTTCGTGAATGCATCATCAATGAATAAAGGATTTTCAATGCCGTAAAGCACTTGCATTTGTTTTGAAATCCGAATAATATCATCGCAAATCAACCGGATGGCTTGTGCTTCGTTTGGAAATAATTTGGTTAAAAAAGCCGCGTAAGGATCGAGTTCAACGTCGGAGGTAATGGGGACTTCATGTTGGCCTGAACGAATATGAACAGGACTCTTGACGAAAGCGAGGTCTAAACCTAATTGGCGAAACATCGGAAACATGATGCCGGAGTTTTCCACCGCACGGGCACCATGATCAAACACATACCCTCCCGATTGAAAACTACCAAACAAGCCACCTGGTTGAGAAGATTTTTCTAGCAACAAGACTTTTCTATTCGCTCGGGTGGTGTAGGCTGCGGTGGTTAATCCACCCATCCCAGAACCCACCACAATCACATCGTATGTTTTATCCATTAGGGTTATTTTATCAAAGATTAAGAATTTATTCGTTATCAGGGTTTTTGGATATAATAATAACCATGAAAAAGAAATCCACTCAACCCCATGTCATAGGTCCTATCCCTGAACCATTAACCGTCAAATCATTAAGAATCTATTGGTCAAAAACGTATAACGAACTCGGTAAACCAGACTGGGCTCATATTTTCCCTTTCTACCATCCGGACATGACCTTTCATGATTCCATTCAAATCATTCAAGGTAGAGAACCCTTTCTTCGTATGTGCGAACGATTAACCAAACGTAGTCAAAAATTGGTCATGGATATTGGTACGGTCACCCAAACAGAAAATAAACTTCTTTTTACTTGGACGATGACCATTGTCTATAAGCGAGCCCCTAGCACCCCATTGTATGGGGCAACCCAACTCACCCTTCATGAAGATGGACGCATTCTTCATCAACGAGACTTTTATGACTTATGGGGTGACATTTACAACAATGTTCCTGTGTGGCGTAAGTTCTACCGTTGGTTTATGAAGACGTTCTTTGGTTAATCCACGTGGCCTTACCAAAACAATACGAATTCCTAACCCTAGGCAATAAACCTCCTAAACAAACCAATCGTCTTTTGGATGGCAAATGGGTGCTCATCACGGGAGCAACCTCCGGGATTGGTCTTGCGGCGGCACATCGATTCGCCAAAGGAAAGGCGAACCTTATTCTTTTTGTCAGAAACGAAGCAAAAGCAAAAGCCTTACAAGAAACCTTAACCAGAACTTATGGCATTGAGGTTCGTTATTATCTTGCAGATTTCGCTGACCTTCATTCGGTGAAGGCTGGATTAAAGCTTATCCTGGCAAAGGAAACCAAGCTGGATGTCTTAATTAACAATGCCGGGACTTATTCCACCAAACGAATACTTACCAAGCACGGATTTGAATTAGCATTAACCGTCAATCACCTGGCAAGCTTACTCATCACCGACACCCTTGTTCCTCTACTCGAACAATCTCAAGGCCGCGTCATCCAAGTCAATTCAGAGGGTCATCGCTTCAGTGGATTTAACCTAAAGGATCCTCATTTTCATCAACGGTTTTATACAGGGTTAAGAAGTTATGGGTCATCGAAAACCGCTCAACTTCATACTGTATGGGAATTAGCCCCCTACCTCGAGAAAAAAGGAATTTCGATCAATGCGATGCACCCTGGTGCTGTCCAATCCGAGATTGGATTGAATAATGGTTGGCTATACCGAACCTTTAAAAAGTTAGTAATTAACCGAATATTAAAAAAAGTGAGTCATTCTGCGGATGCGCTTTATTTTTTAGCAAGTGAAGACAAGGCAGTGATTCAAACAGGTCACTATTATTATTTAACCCACAAAACTGAGGCAGCAACACACGCAAATAAGTCAATTGAAAGCAAAAATGTCCTTGTTTGGACCAAAAAATTATTAGAGGGTATCTAAAAATTTTTATTAAAAGTAGAACTATCCATTATCCCCATAACAATATATTGATTTTTTATCACTTTTAAACCTTTCTTAATAAAAAGTTCATAATTTTGTGTCATAATTTCTTCATAATTAGTACATAGAAATACGATTCATCTAATGGGGGAACTTGGATGGAAATTGTTGTTTTACATACTGATCAGAAATTGTTAACGAATATAGAGTTTCTAAAAACAAAGTTGGTTGGATCCTATGAAGTGTTCCAATTGGCGCATTTCGAGGCCGAATTTCCAAAACTCAATCCAGATGTGGTGATCTTTTTTCATTCTTTAGGAATCACCGAACCTAATCAATTCGACATTGTTAAAAAAATTAAGAAATACAAAAAGGCACCTGTGTTCACGGTGATTCCAAAAAACGAACACTTGCTGGAAGCTGCTTTTCACCACGGTGCCGATGATGTGATTTATTCACCTTTTTCGATTCAAGAGTTTATTATTCGCGTTCAAGCCATGCTAAAAAGAAAGCAAATGGCAAGTGAGCCCTTGGAAAAGAAATTTCTTGTCCATGATTTAGAAATAGATGTCGATAATTATCAGATCAAAAGAAAAAATGAGATTTTGCCAGTGACCAAATTGGAGTTCAACATCTTCCTCACCCTTGCAAGTCATCCCAACAAAGTCTTTATGAAAAAAGAATTGTATGAAATGATTTGGCAAGATCATTACTATGACAATGGCAATGTCTTGAATGTCCACATCCGTCGCTTAAGAAAGAAAATTGAACTCGATCCAGAGAACCCCAAAATCATTGAAACCAAATGGGGCATCGGCTATAAAATCAACATGGTGCCATAAAAAAACCGTCCACTCGGACGGTTTTTCTCTTTCTATGTGGACCGCGAAGGATGGGAACCCGGCGTATCGAGGACCTGTGGAGGTAACTCAGCGCAACCTTGATCAACCATCAATCGAAGCGAACGTATCTAGAAGAATCAATCGAATCAGAACGATGGTCTTTAGTGATCCCCATCCTCTACTTAAAGTATAAAGCCTAGGATGCGGATGTAAAGATGTTGGCGGGATTTATTTTAACGAGGTTTGATCGCGCGTAGGATGGTTTGAAACAACACCACCACACTTAGCACGGTGACAGACATTAACGACACCCCAAGGGCAATCCATTTGAGTAAACTGATGAGGACACCGAGATAAGCAAGAATAATCCATTCAGATGGATAAAGAAGAATGATGACAGAAAACGTGATGTTTTCTAAATAGTCTAAAAACATCGCCATCAAGGGTAAATAAATAAAGAGTTTGACGAACCATGAGTTTACTTTTCCTAACCACAATCTTAAGGTGAAAAAAATGGGAAACCCATAAACCATCGGCCAAATAGCATCAAACGTCCAACGCTGAAATAAATAAAAGGATCGACCGTTTTCTCCATACCCATCCAAGATACTGTAGATGGCAGACGGATCAAAACTAAAGTTTGTATCGATGGAAGGGGATAGTCCCATTTGACTTGCTGCATAGGAAACCGCGGGTAAAATCACCACCATAAAAAAAACAAACACGAACCAATTGAAAAGAATAAAACCTGGGTGAGAAAATATTTTTTTGATGGTCATGATTTCATTATACATAAGTGATGATGTCCTTTTAAAAGCATAAAAAAAAGATCACGCATTGCTGGGTGACCTTTTTGATAAACTACTTCTTAACTGGTTTAGCTGGAACTGGTTTTGCAACTGGTTTCGCAACTGGTTTTGGAGTGGCCATGGTGTTATCCTCCTGTCATCTTTATTTATACCCTTATTTGCCTAATTTGTTGCAACTTGCTACCTGTGAAAACATTTCATTATTTAATTTGCGATGAAATGAGCTTTTTAGCTTTCTTTAAATTGGCAAAAACAAAAAACATGGTGATTAAAAAAGCACCTAAACCAATCATGGTTGCTTGATACAGTAATTTTGATTCTGTGATTAAAAATTGAAATGGACTGCCGTTGCCGTAATTCAATAATAATAAATCTTGATTCGTCAAGGCATTGACAGTCATCGCAACTGCAGCAAATCCTCCAGTGAATGCTAATGCATAGCCAACATCACTCCATTTTGGTTTGTAAAAATCAAGTTTAATTAATGCAAGTGGAGCGGCAATCATCACCGCATGAAAAGTAAAACTAGCAATTTCAACATAGTTTTTATCAATAGGAAGCCAGAACATTTCCGGACCTAAAATATTCGAAGGGATCAGTAAGGCGATTAAACCTGCCAACATCACCGTTGCAAATGCCGCTGGCATTAACCATTGTTTTAATCGACCATTTTTCTTATCTAATGAAATCGCTGGATATAAATATAAAGGCACAGAACATAAATTTAATGGAAGTTGATAAATGGCTAATCCACCATCGCGAATAAATAAAAAGATTAAACGCAAGGATTCAATGACAAGAAATAACACCGTAAACAAATATAAGTAAAACCGTTGTTGTTTCTTTAGATCAGTCTTACTCTTTTTTAATAGAAAAAGAAATACAAAAACTGCTAGCAATAAAAAACCTGTTCCAAAAAGGTGTTTGTCACCAAAGACTTGTGCGAATAACATTTTATTTCTCCTCGGCGTATTCAATGATACGCAATCTTTTATATCTTAATGAAAATCAAAAAGATTATCAATGTATTTGATAAAGTGATTTCGTTGAAAAATCTTAAATTTCTTGTAATATTTATGTGAACACACTTATAGAAATGTAAGGTCGTTAGAACTATCAGGGTCTAAAGGATGAAATCCTATGACAGCCAGCGTCATGGTTTGTCTTGTTTTTAATGCTTAAAAACCATTGAGATGAATCCCTAGGAGGAAACATTATGTCAACCGTGATTATCATTGGTAGTGGCGGAGTCGCTTCTGTGGCCGCACAAAAATGTGCCCAAAACAACAAGGTTTTTAAGACTATCATTATTGCCAGTCGCACCTTAGCCAAATGTGAAGCAATTGTTCAACGAATAAAATCTTTTCCCGTGAAGGCAATTGCCGAACAAGTGGATGCAGAATCAAAAGCTCAAATGATTAAGTTAATTCAAAAATACAAACCAACCTTGGTGATGAATTTAGCATTACCGTATCAAAACATTCCAATCATGGAAGCATGCATTGAAACCAAAACTCATTACTTAGATACCGCTGCAGCGGAAGTCAGAGAAAAAGCTGGATTTGAATATAGCACCCAATGGGTTTATCATGACCGTTTCAAACAAGCTGGAGTGATGGCGCTTTTAGGAACGGGATTTGATCCAGGAGTCACCAGCGTTTTCTGTATGTATGGCAAGAAACATTATTTTGACACCGTTGACTATATTGATATCTTAGACGCGAATGGTGGCGATCATGGTTATCCCTTTGCAACCAACTTTAATCCTGAAATTAACATTCGAGAAATCACCATGCCAGGACGTTATTTTGAACATGGCAAATGGGTAGAGATTCCTGCCTTAACTGTCAAAGAAACATACCCCTTAGATGAAATTGGTCCAAAAGATATGTATTTGATGTACCACGAAGAATTGGAATCCATTGTTAAATTTATTCCTGAAGTCAAACGCGCTCGCTTCTATATGAGTTTTTCTGAACGTTATTTAACTCACCTGCGCGTCCTTGTGAATGTTGGCATGACCTCAGTTAAACCAATCATGTACGAAGGAAAATCAATTGTTCCACTTCAATTCTTAAAAGCCATCTTACCTGATCCATCGTCTTTAGGACCACGAACCAAAGGTAAAACCAACATTGGTGTCATTCTTCAAGGGCATAAACAAGGCAAGCCAGTTTCTTACCGAGTCTTTAATGTGTGTGATCACCAAGAAGCGTTTGCCGAAGTTGGTTCTCAAGCCATCAGTTACACCACAGGTGTTCCCGCGATGATTGGCGCTGCATTAATCCTCACCAAACAATGGTCAGGACAAGGCGTTTTCAACGTTGAACAATTCAACCCAGATCCTTACATGGCGATGCTCAATCAATGGGGTTTACCATGGAAAGAAACCTTTAAACCGGTCTTGGTTAAGTAAAGATTGATGATGAAATTAACCCCAGGGTTAACAACCCCGTATTACTTAATTGATGAGCAACTTATTCTCAATAATTTAATGATTATCAAACGAATCAAAGAGTTGAGTGGTTGCAAAGTTCTTCTTGCCCAAAAAGCTTTCTCAAGTTTTTACTTTTATCCTTTACTCAAACAGTATTTAGATGGCACTGCATCAAGTGGATTGTTTGAAGCGCGACTTGCCTATGAACATTTTGGTAAAGAAATTCACGTCTTTACGCCTGGTTTTAAAGACGAAGAATTTGACGAGATTCTAAAGTATAGCGACCACCTGGTGTTTAATTCCAATAGCCAATTGAAGCGATTTAAACAACGAGCCTTGGCTGCAAAGAAAACGATCGGGATACGAATTAACCCAGAAGTATCGACTCAAACAGGAAGTAGCATGTATGATCCATGCTCACCAACCTCAAGAATGGGCATCAAGATTGCTGATATTGATACAAGCTTATTAAGTGGTGTGTCTGGTTTTCATTTTCATACCCTCTGTCAGCAAAATGCCGATGCCTTGGAAGCAACCTTAAAAGAAGTTGAACGTAAATTCGGGAAGTATTTTTCTCAATTAACCTGGATTAATTTTGGTGGCGGCCATCATTTAACCAGAGCCAACTATGACATTGAAAAACTTGTTCGGATCATCAAATATTACAAACAAACCTACAAACTTGATGTCTATTTAGAACCTGGGGAAGCGGTGGTTTTAAACGCCGGTTTCTTGGTCAGTAAAGTCTTGGATGTCACCAAGAACGATGTCGAGATTGCTATCCTTGATGCTTCAGCGACTTGCCATATGCCTGATGTGCTTGAGGCTAAATTTATTCCTCCAGTGACCACATCAGATCCTCATGGGAAGCACGTGATTAGGCTATCGGGAGCAACTTGCTTAACCGGCGATGATATTGGTATTTATCGCTTCAAGGACCCTTTAAAGGTTGGCGATGCTATCGTCTTTCAAGACATGGCTCTCTACACGATTGTCAAAAACAACACGTTCAATGGGATCCCATTACCTAGCATTTATGCAAGGAAACTCAATGGAAAAGACGTCTTGGTCAAGTCTTTCACCTACGAACATTTTAAAGAAAAACTATCGTAATGAACAAATCAGTGGTCGCCAAATTTGGCGGGACTTCGATGGCCTCAGCATCGACCATCAAACAAGTCGCAAAGATTATCAAAAGTGATCCTTTGCGAAAATTTATTGTTGTCTCAGCACCTGGTAAGCGTGATTTAAAAGATAGAAAAATAACAGATTTACTTTATCAATTGGCGAAAGAAATTCAAGAAGGTAAAGATCCTGTGACCTTTAAGATCATTCGGGAACGATTTATCGAGATTGTTGAAGAATTAAAATTAGAATTACCGATTAAATCCATTCTAGCCGACATCTTTCAAAAGATGAAACTATCAAAGTCGCTCCCATACATCGTCTCTCGAGGGGAGTATCTCTCAGCATTGATCCTGTCAAACTATCTTGATTTTGCCTTTTTGGATTCAGCGGATATCATTCGTTTTAAGGGATTACAATTTAACCGAACGAAAACAAGGAATGATGCCGGATCACTATTAAAGAGGCATCCTTATGTTGTCATTGGTGGGTTTTATGGAAGTGATGAACTAGACCACATTCAACTCTTGCCTCGTGGAGGATCTGACATCACAGGCGCGATCATCGCTGACGCGGTCAATGCAAAGCTTTATGAAAACTGGACGGATGTCGATGGGTTTTTAACCTGTGATCCACGCGTGGTGGATAACCCCAAGAAAATCGATGTGTTAACGTATCGTGAATTACGCGTCTTATCGTTTATGGGGGCGAGTGTTCTTCAAGCAGAAACCATGTTCCCCTTAATCAAAAAAGGCATTCCAACTCAAATTAAAAATACCTTCAATCCAAGTGGAGAAGGAACGATGATCTTCAGTAAACTACCCCCAGACAGGCATCACGGAGCGATTACCGGCATTACCGGTGTCAAAGGCTTTAACTTAATCGTCCTGGAAAAAGAAATGATGTCAGACTTGCTTGGCTTTGATCGAAAGATTCTTCGCATTTGTGAAAAACTAGAAATTAATGTCGAGCACTTCCCCTCAGGCACAGACACTTTTTCGATGATGATTGAATCGAAATATTTAGAGAATGGGAAAAAAGAGTTGTTGGTACAAAAAATCAAAAAAGATTTGCACCCCGATACAATTGAAATTACCTCAGGCATTTCGTTAATCTATCTTGTAGGACGAAACCTACTTCAAAACAAAATGAACGTCTTAAAGGTCTTTTCTGCCCTCGTCAACGCGAATGTGAACTTGAAAATGATTGATTATGGAAGCAACGGGATTCATTTGGTGATTGGTGTGGAAGACATTGACTATAAGTTTGCCATCAATGCACTCTATAATGAGTTTGTCTTGGAGGATTAACAACATGAAACCAATTTCATTAGCCATCGTTGGCGCAACCGGTGTGGTTGGAAGAAAGTTTTTAGAAGTTCTTGAACAACGAAAAATTCCCATTGAGAAACTCGTGTTGTTTGCCTCGGAAAAAAGTGTGGGGATTCAATTACCGTTTCAAGGCAAGATGTATCCTGTGGTTGCGCTAACTGAGAAAAATATTGCGCTATACCCAGTGAATTATGCTTTGTTTAGTGCTGGTAGTGATGTCTCGATTGCCTTTGCGCCGATCTTTGCAAAACACAAAACCTTGGTCATCGATAACTCTGCAGCATGGAGAATGGATAAAAACGTTCCTTTGGTCGTTCCGGAAGTGAATGCATTCGCAGCCAAACAACATCAATACATCATTGCAAACCCTAATTGTTCAACCATTCAAGCAGTGGTGGCCCTTAAACCTCTTCATGATGCCTATCAATTAAAACGGATGGTGATTGCCACCTATCAGGCGGTCAGTGGCGCGGGCAGTAAAGGTTTACATGACTTAAAAGAAAAACTACCCACAGGTAAAACCACCAAGTTCCCTTATCAAATTTATGAAAATGTCATCCCTCATATCGATATATTCCTTGATAACGGCAACACCAAAGAAGAAGAAAAAAACATTCATGAGACACGAAAAATCATGGGGATCCCGAATCTTCCCATCAGTAGCACGGCGGTCAGAGTTCCTGTTAAAAATGGTCACAGTGAAGTCATCAATCTAGAATTTGAAAAACCATTTCAACTCCAAGACGTGGTCTCCATTCTCAAGAAAGCCCCTGGGGTGGTGGTCTATGATGATCCAAGTAAGAAACTTTATCCAATGCCATTGCTCGTGGATGGCAAAGATGACGTCTATGTTGGGCGTATCCGTCGCGATGATTCGATAAAAAACGGTTTAAATATGTTTGTGGTGGGCGATAATATTCGCAAAGGAGCAGCGACCAACGCAGTTCAAATTCTCGAACTCTTCATCAAATAATATGATCAACCTATTGATATACCTCGCGATTTTCGCTGCAAAAATGTCAGAAGTGAGTATTGGGGTTTTTCGCTTGCTATTAATGACAAAAGGGTTCCGTAAACAAGCTGCCTTGATTGTCTTCTTTGAACAAATCTTTTGGGTTGTTAATGTCTCGTTGGTCGTCACCAGTATCACCGAAGATCCTCTTCGTGTGCTTGCTTACGCAGGTGGTTTTGCATGTGGTTTATACTTTGGATCATGGCTAGAAGGTCGGGTTGGTTTAGGTAACATCAAGGTTGAAATCATCGCCGAAAAAGAAGAGGCAATCATTTTTGCAAACGAACTAAGAAATGAAGGTTTTGCGGCAACGATTCTTGATTCAATTGGCAAAAGTGGTCATCATAATGCGATGATTATTTCTTATATCCCTAGAAAAATAAGAAAAACGGTTGCCCATATGGCAGCCCGTTTTCCTAAAGCGGTGGTAACGTTCTTGGATGTTCGACCTGTCCAAGGTGGTTTTGGCACGGCAAAGAAGCGTTAGTTTTAATTACCCAACTCTTTTCTTGAACAATAAATATAAAATTACTGATGCTTACACATTGTATTTTTTTCGTTTGCTAATGATAATTAAGGCATGAACATAAATTATCTTTTAACGTCAATTGCTTTGATC
>CAMCVC010000011.1:0-27894 GCA_945879785.1 Staphylococcus epidermidis
GGAACTTTGACATCACCATTCGCCAATTGGTATTGTTCAAGAATCGCTGGAAAAATACGTGATGTGGCTAACGCTGAGGCATTCAAGGTGTGGGCAAATTTAGTTTTTTGAGTGAGTGGATCTTTATAACGAATCTTTCCTCGTCTTGCTTGGTACTCTCTGGCATTGGAAACCGACGAGACTTCTTTGTAGATGTTTAATGAAGGAATAAACACTTCAATGTCATACGTTCTTGCCATCGAGTGTGAGCAGTCTCCTGCGGCAAGCTTAGAGACTTGAAAATGTAAACCGAGTTTTTCAACCAACGATGATGCCTTAGCAACCAACTCTAAAAACATCGCATCACTTTGTTCTTCTCGCGTGTATTGAACGAGTTCAACTTTATTGAATTGATATCCACGAATCATCCCACGTTCTTCGCTACGATAACTTCCTGCTTCATAACGATAGCAAGGCGTATACGCAAAATATTTTTTCGGTAAGGTATTGCCATCTAAAATTTCATCGCGGTGTAAATTCACCAACCCAGTTTCTGCTGTAGGTAATAAGAATTTTTCAGGTTCTGCTTTTTTTAACCAAAACACATCCTCTTTAAATTTTGGGAATTGTCCTGCCGTTAATCCTGATTCGTAGTTGAGTAAATGAGGTAATAACACCATTTCGTAGGCATCTTTTAAATGCTCAGCAATAAAGAAGTTTAAGAGGGCCCATTCTAACTGTGCGCCTAACCCTCGATAAATCCATGTGCCCGCACCGGATATTTTTGCTGCTCGTTGATAATCAATAATTCCTAATCCTTCAGCAATCGCGACGTGATCCTTAATGGGAAAAGTAAATTTAGGTGTTTGACCAACTGTACGAATCACTTCGTTTGCTTCCTTGCCACCCGCTTTTAAATCTTCATCTGGAAGATTAGGGAGTTCAAGCAAGAATTGATCGATCTTTTCTTCTAACGCTTTCAAGGCTTGTTCTTTTCCTTGAATTGATTGATTGAGTTGTTTGACTTGATTAAAAATCGCTTGGACATCTTGTCCTGCTTTTTTAGCAAGGGGAACCGTGGCAGATAATTTATTGGCTTCTGCTTTGACTTGTTCAACTTCCAACAACCATTGTTTTCGTTGTTGATGATCTAAAAGTAAGGGTTGGAAATCAACCTTAAATCCTTTTTTTGCAAGCAATGATGTGACTTTTTGAGTTTGATCTTTGATGAGTTGAATATCAAGCATAAGTTTAAGCTTCCGTTTCTTCGTCTTCATCCCCTTCGTCTGTGTCTGGGGTTTCTGGTTCAACTGGATTATCCAATTCAACAGTTTCTACTTCTTCGGTAGGTTCTTCTAAACTTGGTTCAACAATGGCGATGGAAGAGACAAATTCTTTTTCCGCTAATCGAATTAAACGTACCCCTTGGGTTGATCGGGCGATGACTCGTACTTGGGTTAAGGAGATTCGGATGATGACACCAGCTTTGGTGACCACCAATAAATCTTCGTCCCCGTTAGCAGATTTCAAGGCGATTAAATTACCGTTTTTATCGGATGCCTTGATGGTATTAACCCCTTTGGCACCACGTTTGGTTTGGCGGTATTCTTCAAAGGCGGTAAGTTTACCAAAGCCTTTGTTGGTGACCACAAGAATATATTTACCTTCTGAACTTGTGGAGACACCAATCACTTTGGCACCTTCCGCAAGTTTCATCCCGCGAACACCAGCCGCGGTTCTACCCATGTCTCGGACATTACTTTCCACAAAGGTCACCATCTTGCCAGTGGAAGAGGCAAGACTAACAAATAACGCACCTGTGGTTTGTTTCACATCGAGTAACATATCGCCTTCTCTTAAAGAGATGGCAATCTTTCCGTTTTGACGGATCGATTCAAACTCTTTGATTTCAGTACGCTTGACAACGCCTTTTTCCGTGACAAAGAATAAGTAATGACCAGCGGTATATTCATCCACAGAAATGATGGACTTGATGGTTTCTTGTTTTTCTAAACTCAATAAGTTCACCACTGGAATGCCTTTGGCAGTACGTGCAAATTCAGGGATTTGATAACCCCGTAATCGATACACTTTTCCTAGATTCGAGAAGAAAAGAATATCGGTGTGTGTACGAGCGTTGACGATAATGGAGACAATGTCGTTTTCGTTTAAGCCCGCGCCACGAACGCCACGACCACCTCGGTTTTGGGTTCTAAAGACTTCGGGTAATTGGCGTTTGATATAACCATTTTGCGTCATGGTGATGACGATGCTTGTTTCTGGGATGAGGTCTTCATCTTCGATGGAAGAAAGGTTGTCGGAAATGTCTGTCATCCGATCATCGCCAAACTTCTCAGCAATCACATCCAAATCAGCAAGGATTAAATCCACCACCATCTTACGGTCACCTAGCAATTGGTTGTAATAGGTAATGTTCTTTTCGAGTTGAAGTTTTTCGTCTTCAAGTTTTTGTTTTTCTAATCCAGTTAAGCGGCGTAATGGCATATCCACAATTTCTTTGGTTTGGCGTTCAGATAATGCAAATCGTTGAGAAAGGGACGCTCTTGCTGAATCAGTGTTGGCAGATTTTTTAAGGATTGTGATGATTTCATCGATGTTATTAATTCCAATTAAATAACCATTCACAATGTGAATACGGTCTTCTGCTTTGGTTAATTGATAACGGGTTCGTCGTTCAATGACTTCAATTTGATGATCAAGATAATGTTGAATCATCGACTTCAAAGAAAGAACTTTGGGTTGGCCGTTGACCAAGGCGAGGTTAATAATCCCAAAACTCACTTGTAGCTGGGTGTGCTTATATAGCTGATTGAGTAGGACTTCTGGGATGATGTCGCGACGAACTTCAATCACCACACGGATTCCGTTTTTATTCGATTCATCACGAATGTCGGTGATGCCTTCGATGACTTTATTGCGAACCAAATCCGCGATGTTTTCAATCATCGACGCCTTATTCACTTGATAAGGAATTTCTTTTACGATGATTCGTTTCTTACCATTTTCAAATTCTTGAATATCCACTTTGGAGCGAATCACTAACGAGCCTGTTCCTGTTTGATACGCTTGACGAATCCCAGCTTTACCAAGAATCATCCCGCCTGTAGGAAAGTCTGGGCCTTGAATATAATCTTGCATTAATTCCAAGACATCGATGTCAGGATTTTTTGAATAGGCTTTAATCGCACTCACCACTTCTCTGAGGTTGTGCGTTGGCATATTCGTTGCCATCCCGACTGCAATCCCTGAGCCACCATTGACTAATAAGTTAGGAAAGCGTGATGGTAAAACGACCGGTTCTTTTTCCGTGCCGTCATAGTTATCAACAAAATCAACGGTTTCATCATTGATGTCTCTGACCATTTCCATCGCCATTTTGGCCATTCTTGCTTCGGTATAACGCATCGCTGCAGCTTCATCACCGTCGACAGAACCAAAGTTACCATGACCATCCACAAGCGTATAACGCATCGAGAAAGGTTGAGCTAAACGAACCAGGGTAGAATAAATCGCTTGGTCACCGTGGGGGTGAAATTTACCCATGACGTCACCAACGATACGCGCTGATTTCTTATAAGGTTTATCCGATTGCATGCCGAGTTCATTCATCCCAAAAATAATCCGGCGATGAACTGGTTTTAATCCATCACGCACATCGGGAAGTGCCCGCGAGACAATGACGGACATGGAATAATCTAAAAAAGCAGTTCTGACTTCATTGGAAATATCGACATCTTTTAATCCGGCTTCAATCCCTTCTTGGATGACGCCTTCGACTTTTGGATCTTTGTTATCTGCCATAAACCTTCTCCTTAGATATCCAAGTTCTTGACGAACTTAGCATTCTTCTCAATAAAATCACGACGAGGTTCAACGTTTTCACCCATCAACGCATCAAACACAGAATCTGCTTCGATTGCATCTTGTAAAGCCACGCGTAACATTTTTCTCGCTTTGGGATCCATCGTGGTTTCCCATAATTGTTCCGCATCCATTTCCCCTAACCCTTTATAACGTTGGAATGGATATCCTTCTGGAAGGTTGAGTTGCTTTTTAATTTGGGTTAATTGACCATCGTTATACGCATAGTAAGCCTTTTGATGATATTCAACTTTGTATAAGGGTGGTTGGGCAATATACACATACCCTGCTTCAATCAATGGGCGCATATACCGGAAGAAGAATGTTAATAATAAAATCCGAATATGACTACCATCGACGTCGGCGTCGGTCATGATGACCACTTTATGATATCGAGCTTTGTTGACATCAAACTCTGGAAGAATCCCTGCACCAATGGCAATGATTAAATTACCAATTTCTGTGTTGGCAAAAATTTTCTTTAATTGGGCTTTTTGCACGTTTAAGATCTTCCCTCTTAACGGTAAGATTGCTTGCGTTTCGCGGTCACGACCGTTTTTGGCCGAACCTCCAGCAGAGTTACCTTCAACGATGTATAGTTCGGATTTAACCGGATCTTTGCTAGAACAATCGGCAAGTTTACCAGGTAGCGTGGATAAATCTAACGCCCCTTTGCGGCGAACGTTGTCTTTGGCGTTACGGCTGGCAATGCGAGCATCCGCAGCAAGTTGAACTTTGTCCATGACAATTTTAGCGAGCTTTGGGTTTTCCATCATGAACCGATGGATTTGTTCACCAACAATATTGGAGACAATCTTTCTGACTTCGGCGTTTCCTAATTTTGTTTTCGTTTGACCTTCGTATTGTGGATCGGTGTGTTTAACGGAAATGATCGCCGCCATCCCTTCACGAATGTCATCACTGGTGAAATTTTCTTCACTGTCCTTTAACATCTTTTGTTCACGAGCATATTGATTGATCACCCGTGTAGTAGCTAAACGGAAACCTTCTTCATGGGTTCCACCTTCGTGGGTGTGGATGTTGTTGCAGAAAGAATACACACTTGGGTTATATCCATCGTTATATTGAATCGCGACTTCGGCAAAGATATTATCTTCACTGCCGTAGCAGAAAATCACTTCCGGAAATAATGGAAGTTTGTTTTTGTTGATGTATTGAACGTACTCTTTTATACCACCTTCGTAGTAAAACTCTTCATTGACTTCGGTCTCTCCGCGAACATCGGAAATGGTTAAACGCAAACCACCATTCAAATACGCCATTTGTCTTAACCGATCACGAATGGTTTCGTAATGATACGTTTGGGTTTCGGTAAAAATGGTTGGATCGGCTAAAAAAGTAACGGTGGTGCCAGTTTGATCACTCACCCCAATTTCTTTGACAGGTTGCAACACTTTACCACCTTGACCAAATTGAATTTCATAAAGTTTTTGATTACGTTTGACTTGAACATGCATCATCGAGGAGAGGGCGTTAACCACCGATCCACCAACCCCGTGAAGACCGCCAGACACTTTATAACCGCCACCTTCACCAAATTTACCACCCGCGTGTAACACGGTATAGACCGTTTCTAACGCAGGTTTACCTGTTTTGGCAACGATATCAACAGGAATCCCCCGACCATCGTCTTTGACGGTCACAGATCCATCTCTATTTAAAATGACGTTGATGTTTTTTGCATAACCCGCAAGCGCTTCGTCCACGGAGTTATCAACAATTTCCCAAACCAAGTGATGAAGTCCAGCAACCGAGGTGGTGCCGATATACATCCCAGGACGTTTACGAACTGCTTCTAACCCTTCAAGGACTTGAATACTTGAAGCGTTATAATCGGTTTTTACTTTTTCCCGTTCTTTTTCTTCCGCGAGTTCACGGACGATTTTTTGGTCTTTAGTTTCTTTGATATCTTTCATTCTAGAGCCCTCCTTTGAATGTGGCTATCTTGAATCATGTAGATGGTTGCGCTTGAGGCTAATGTGTTCGTTGTGGTGATGAACACTTGTTGGAGTTTCTGAAGGAACTTAAGTAAGCGTTGTTGGGTTGGTTCATCGAGTTCACTCAGGACGTCATCGAGCACAATGATTGGCCTGAGAGAAGTTTCTTGAACCAAGAAGTAAGGAGCAATTTTTAATGCGATGGCTGCTAGTCGATTTTCACCTTGGGATCCATACGAGGCGATCGTTTGTTGGTTGTAGATGGCCACAAAGTCCTCGCGGTGAACCCCTACTTGGGTTGTTTTTCGTTTGATGTCTTCTTCAAGTTTGTTTGCAAACAACTTAGAAGCTTCTTCAAAGAAATTCATTGCCGGGTTAAGAAAGGGGACGTATTGAAGTTGGATGTCAACCGTGGAACCCTTCACCATGCTGGTGATTTTTCCCATCACCCGATTCAATTGCGCTACATAAGACAAACGGGCAACGACAATCGGATAACTTGCCTCAATCAATTGCCGAGTTAAGACGGCGAGGTGATCGCGATTAGGTTGACCACTTTTTAATAATAGATTCCGTTCCTCGAGCAACGCCTCATATTGACTTAACTGTTGAAGGTAGCGTTCTTGATGTTTGCTGAGATGGGTATCAAGGAATTTTCTTCTCACCTTTGGTACATCATCAAAGAGCATCACATCTCTTGGTTCAAAGAACAACACATGGATGACTTTTGATAATTCTGATAGTTTCTTAATGGGTTTTTGATTCAGTAAGATCTTTTTTCCTTTAGGGGTAATCACAATTTCTAAGGATTGTTTTCGCCCTTGGAGGTCAATGTTTGCTTTTATTTTTGCAAAAGATTGCCCTTTTTGAATTAAATCTTGATCATTACTCGTGCGAAAGGACCTGGCTAAGGAAAGAAAATGAATCGCTTCCGCGATATTGGTTTTTCCTGCACCATTTTTCCCAACAAACACATTCAGTTGTTTATCAAAGGTGAGTACGATGTTTGTATAAGAACGGTAGTGAACCAACTCTAGACGATCAATCGTCATACACCTTTGATGGTAATGTGTTGCGTTAACACGATTACGCGATCCCCAGGATAGAGTTTTCGTCCCCGTCTTTGTTCAGGAACTTGGTTAACTTGGATTGGGTTTTGGTTTAAGAAGGCTTTCACTTCTCCACCAGATTCAACCAAACCAATTTTTTTAATTAATTGGCCTAATTGGATATAGGCGGTGTGTATCTCTACTTCCGTTATGGTCGTATTTTTTTCCATCTTATCACCTCCATAATTTTACCACAATAAACAAAAATTAGGGAATATAAATATTCCCTAACCACCCCTCAGAATGCGTTTAAATGACTAATACGTGCGCACTGGCGTTGCTAACTGAATGAGGGAGTCATCTTTATCGTTTTTTAACACAAAAGGCCTCATATCGCCTATAAATCCAATTTTGATATCTTCAGCCCCAAAAGCACGGATGGCTTCCATGAGGTAAAAGGCATTAAAACTAACCTCAAAACGGTCACCACTGAATGAAAATTTGCTGAGGGGTTCACTCGCAGATCCTACTTGGGCGGATTTACTTGAAACTTCGACCGCAGTTTCACTCATGGTTAACTTCACCACATTTTCTCGTTCCACGGATAAAAGGGCAACCCGTTCCATGACGGCAAGAAGTTCTTTTGAGTTAGCGGTTAAATAATAATTGGATGTTTTGGGAATGATGTTGTTTGTGTTTGGATATTCTCCAGTGATCAATCTTGAGATGACCAAGGTGTTGCCAAATTCAAAGGTGGCGCGTTTTTCTGTAAAAGAAAGGGTGATGGTGGCTTCTTGTTCCATCATCGTCACCACTTCAGATAATGTTTTTGCTGGAATGTTACTGACAAACTTCACTGGCTTGTTGATGGTGATTTGTTTTCTTGATAAGCGAGCAGAATCCGTTGCAGTCGCGGTTAATTTACCATCAGAAGCTTCGAAATTGACCGCAGTCATGATGGGGCGTTGTTCTTTGGTGGATGCAGCGAAGGCAGTTTGTTCAATGACTTTCTTTAACGTTTTGGTATCCATCTCTAAAGAGACACCCGTGGTATCTAGATCCAATTCAGGATATTCTTCCACTTTGATTGAGTTTAATTTATAACTGGAACGTCCATCGCCAACATTGACAATCGTGTCATCAAACAATTCAACGCTTAAATTTTCTCCAACAACTTTTCGGGCAATTTCACTAAATAATTTGGCATTCACCAATGTGCCACCGTGTTTGGTGTCGGTTAAAAACACTTTTCCTTTGCTTGAATACGTGACTCTTGTGACAATGGATAATTCATTATTGGAACTAACAATCGTCAATCCTTTATCATTCACCACCAACTTAAAATTACTAAGCACTGGGATTGGTGTTTTGATGGCAATCGCCTTACTTGCAATATTTAATGCCTTTAATAATTCTTCACGGTTGACAGTAAATTTCATAGGTTATATTTCTCCTTAAAGAATTTAATAATAGTAATAAGGCGTGTGAATTCGGTGGATAACTTTCTTTGCCATCGTTTACTTGATTTATTTTAACATAATTCTTGAAAATAAGATGGGTAAAATCTAGCGATAATTACGATTTTTTCAAACGTTTTTCTAGTTGATCAACGGCGGTGGCAATAGCCTCATCCACTTTCAACGATTTCTCCACTTTTTTCACAGCGTTCATGACCGTTGAGTGATCCTTGCCACCAAACAATGCGCCGATCTTTAAAAAAGGAACATCTAACAAGGTTCTGATTAAGTACATGGCGATGTGTCTTGCCATCGCAATTTGATTCGTACGAATTCGACCCGTTAATTGTTGAGAAGTAAGGTTGTAATAATCTGCAACGGTATTAATAATTCTATTTTCAGTTAACGAACTTAAGGTGACCCCACTACCAATCAAAGGTTGAACAGATTCAATCGCAACCGCCATGGTGATGTGTTTCGTTTGTTTGATGTTAATCACATAGAAAACCAAACGATTCAACGCGCCTTCTAGTTCTCTGACGTTATTCGAGAAACGTTCAGCAAAAAAATGAAATACTTCTTCATCAAAATAAGTAATATCTAACCCATTCGCTTCAATTTTCTTTTTTAGGATAGCCACCCTGGTTGGTAAATCAGGGACGGTAATATTCATGGTTAACCCAGAATTAAACCGCGTGACCAATCTAGACTCCACACCGCGTATTTCACTAGGATGACGATCACTGGTTAAAATTATTTGCTTTCCGGCGTTCACCAAATGATTAAAGATATGGAAAAACATTTCTTCTGTTTTTACTTTTTCCGATAAGAATTGAATATCATCCACCATCAACACATCAATGGCCTTAAAGAAATCTTTCATGTTATCAGAATCTTTTTCACCACTGACATACTTTATGAATTCATCGACAAAATCATCGGTGGTAATATAGAGCACTTTAAGACTTGGTGCGTTTTCCCGGACATAGTTACCAATCGCATGTAGTAAATGGGTCTTGCCTAAACCGGATTGGGAATAAATAAATAAAGGATTGTAGTTAAACAATTTTCCAGGATTCGAAGCGATTAAAACAGCTGCTTGGTGAGCCTCGCGATTGGAAGTTCCCACCACAAAATTGTCAAAAGTATATTTCCTATTCACAAACGAGCTTGCAAAGAACGAAGGTTTCTTCTCGTTTGCCTTAATATTTTTTTCTAGTTCACCCTTTTGTAAGAACACCAATTTGAAGTTAGTTTGGGTGACTTCTGCCACCGTCATGGCCAACACATCAATGTATTTGGTGGATAATAAATTCGATGCCAATCCTGAATTCACCACAACCTTAATTTCATTCGCATCAATCGCATGAATATAGGTATCAGCAAAAAAAGAATCGAAAATATGTCGATCGTTAATTTTGGTTTGGAGCCGTTCTAAGACACGGTCCCAAAGTTGAGCTATTTCTGATAAAGTTGGGGCAACCATATGCTCATCATTATAAGTAAGCGATGTGTAAAAAAACACTCTGAAATTTGTTAATAATTGGTTGTCCACATTTCAACCTTAAAAAGTATCGTTATTAAACCACTTTCCACACTTTCCACATCTTGCAATTGTGGATAACTATGTGGACAAATATTTTCCACGTTGTATTGTGGGGACAACTTTCAAAACCACTCATTTAAGTGCAAAACCACCAAGGGGATGATTGACCAGTTTTATTCGTTCACCAAAAGATTTGTTTTCTTTTGACTTTTCACCGACAAAATGACTATAATTTTATGCGCATACTCTAAGTATGACCTGGAGGTTTTCGGATGAAACGCACATATCAACCAAGTAAAAGACGCCGTGCATCAATTCATGGTTTCCGTCAAAGAATGGCAACCAAAGGTGGACGTAAGGTCTTGAAATTGCGTCGCCAACAAGGAAGAACCAAGCTTTCTGCTTAAGGATTTTTCATTGTGAAACGCAGCCATCGTTTATTGAAAGACGCTGACTTCCAAGTTGTTCTTGCTAAAAAGATTCATGTCAAATCACCCGAATTCACCATCTACGGCTTCAAAAAGCAAAGTGGGGAAACTCGCATTGGTATCTCGGTGAGTAAAAAAATCGGGATCGCTGTGGTTCGAAATAAAATCCGACGACAAATTAAAATGATGCTTAGCAAACAATTTGTATTAACAGATCCTATCGACTACATCGTGATTGTGCGACATGTTTATTTAGGTAAAACATTCTTAGAAAATCAAACTCATCTTATCAGTCAACTTTCATCCTTAAGGAGGAAGCTCATTTGATACAACTATCCAAAACACACAAGTTCATCATTTTAATGGGGGGGTTGTTTGTTTTATCTTCATGCACCGCAACCTTTTGTTCACCACAAGATATTAGTCGCGTCATGTACGCGTATGAAAATGGAAACGTCAGTGAAGATCCAACTCAATTTGTCGCCAACGCTGGTCTAGCTGGCATCATTACCGAAGCAGAAGAAAGTGGTTTTGATACACCATCCGATGCTTTTTGGTTAGCCATCGACGAAAAGGTTTTAGAAACCGCGACATTAACTGCCACCACCAATAACGAAGGAAATCTTGATCAAACAGCGATTTTAGCCAATTATGGTTATGTCAAATTCCTTGGTACCAATTCAGTGTTATGGAATAACTGGGACCGTTGGGTTAATGAAATTAAATTAGAATTACCTACTTCAGAAACGCCTAACTTTGATTTCACTCAACTTTATAAAACCACCATCGATCAATTTGCCGCTCAGTACCGTTCATGCATCACCACCACCACTGGAAGTTATGGTCCAAATGGTGAGTATTTGTTTGAAGGTAAATCGTGGGCAGAAGCATTTTCTCGTGGATTAATCGAAGGTTTATTTGTTTATCCAGTTGCTTTCTTAATTGAATTTTTTAACACCACCTTTGCATCCAACATTCCTGGGCTAAGCCAAGTATTATCGATTTTATTAACCACCATCATTGTTCGTGGATTGATGATTGCAGTGACTTTTAAATCTACCTTAGCGTCACAAAAGATGAGTTTATTACAACCGGAAATTGCCAAGTTACAAAATAAATATCCCAACGCAAACACCAACCAATATGAAAAACAAAGAATGGCACAAGAACAATGGGCCATCTATCAAAAACATGGGGTCAATCCATTCAATCAAATCTTAATTGCTTTCGTTCAATTCCCAGTCTTTATCGCCGTCTGGGGTGCGATGACAGGATCGGCGGTCTTAGCGACCGGTAGTTTCTTAGATTTAAATCTTGCCTCTCCTTTAGGTGGCGTCATCACCAGCAATTGGTTTCAAACCTCGTGGTGGACAGCAGTTGTCATCTTTGTGATGATGACCCTCGCCCAATTTATCGCGATGAAATTACCGATGTGGTTTCAAAAGCAATCACAAAAGAAAGTCGCTCACACCGTGAAAAGTAACGCCGCTCAATCCTCACAATCCCAAGCGAACATGGTCAGCAATGTCATGTTCATCATGATCATCGTCATGGGTTTCTCGCTACCAAGCGCAATGGGAATTTATTGGTTTATAGGTGCGTTAATTTCATTAGCACAAACGTTATTAACACGCCGACTCCTTGGAGGTATGAATAAAAAATGAAAACTTACATCGCAAAAACATTAGAGGATGTTTTAGCCCAAGCAGAAAAAGAGTTAAACATTCCTGCCAACGATTTATCGTATAAAATCGTCGATGAAAAAACCGGAATCTTTTCTAGAAAATTAGTTGTTGAAGTCTACGAAGTCTCTGACGCGATTGCCTTTGCAGAAGCATATTTAATCAAAACCATTTCACAAATGGGAATTGATGTCACTGCCCAAACAACCCTCAAAGACGACATTATTAACATCACCATCAATTCATCACGCAACCCAATCTTGATTGGTAAAAACGGAATCACTCTTCAAGCGTTAAATGAATTGGTTCGGTTAGCCACCTCAAGTAAATTTAAAAAACGCTTCCGAATTTTATTAGACATTAATGATTACAAAGAAGCCAAGTACGACAAAGTCATCGCGATTGCAAAACGGATTGCTCGTGATGTGATAAGAACCAAAGTCGATGTCACTTTAGATCCAATGCCCGCGGATGAAAGACGGATGGTCCACGGCGCACTCACGGGGATGCCAAACATCAAAACCGAAAGCGTAGGCGAAGGACACCACCGCGCCATTTGCATTCGTTATATTCCATAACCAATAAGCCCGAAAGGGCTTTTTTAATCATGTATGCACCAATTAAGTGACACCATTGTAGCCTTAGCAACCCCACCCACCAAAAGTGCGTTGGCGATTGTTCGTCTTTCTGGACCCCAAGCTTTTTCAATGTTCTCCTCTATTTTTTCTAAGGATTTAACATTGGAAAAAGAACGCGGCGTTCACCTTGGAACCATTCGTGACGGTGACGACATCATTGACCAAGCGGTGGTCATTCAATACTTAGACCCTAAGAGTTTCACCGGAGAAGATTTGCTTGAAATCATCATTCATGGATCACCCCTGATTGCCTATCAACTCATTGAAACCCTCATCGCCAAAGGCGCGCGAAATGCCAATCCGGGTGAATTTTCTTCCCGAGCATTTCTTCATCAAAAAGTTGATTTAATTCAAGCAGAAGCCATTCATGATGTCATTCAAGCAACCACCATTGAAGCCAAACGTTTATCGTTATTATCATTAACTGGACAAACCAGTGAAAAAATCGCCCCAATTCGTCAACGCCTTGCCGACATTTTATCGTTGATTGAGGTCAATATTGATTATCCAGAATATCAAGATATTGAACAGGCAACCAAAGAAAAAGTGATCACCGATTGTGTTGAGATTGTGCGCTTATTAAACACCTTCATCGGTGAAGGTGAAAAAGGTAGGTTAATCAAAGAAGGCATCAAAGTTGCCATCATCGGTAAACCTAATGTTGGTAAATCTTCATTACTGAATGCGCTCATTAACGAAGAAAAAGCCATTGTCACCGATATCGCGGGAACCACACGAGATGTGGTTGAAGCAGAATTAAACCTTCGCGGGGTGGTCTTAAAAATTCTTGATACCGCTGGGATTCGCCAAACCGATAACGTCATTGAAGCCATTGGGATTAGAAAAGCAATCACCACCGTTGAACAAGCGGATGTGGTGATTTATGTTCAGGATGCGACCAACCCTAGTGAGTTTGACGATGACGCGCTGAATGCTTTATTAAAAACCAAGGCTGTGATTCACGTCTATAACAAAAAAGACTTACTCACCAAGTATGACAAACAAAAACTTTATATCTCTGCTAAAAGCAAAGATATTCTTCCGTTGTTGGATGCGATGATGCAATCGTTAGGGATTCAAGACGCTAACTATTACACGCCAAGTTTTAACAACAGCAGGCAATTAGGTTCTTTAAAACAAATCAGAGAACACCTACTGAAGGCCATTGAAGACGCAGAAGCCAATCTCACCACCGATCTCATTTCTTCTTCACTTCAACTTGCTTATCAAGAAGTGATTCAATTGCTTGGTCTAGAAGGCAAAGTTGATTTAGGAAGCGAAATCTTTTCTAGATTTTGTGTTGGTAAATAATGGCAATCATCGATACCCATTGTCATTTAAACGCAGACACGTTTACACATCGATGGCAACAAATCCTTAATGATGCGCAAGCCGTTGGCGTTGATCACGCGATGGTGGTGGGTTGGGATGAAACCAGTTCTCGACGCGCGACCGAATTAGCAACCCTTGATCCGCGACTTCATGCGGTGATTGGTTTACACCCCGTGGATGTTCAACCTACCTCCTCTCTTGATTGGATCACCACCCTTTATCACCACCACCCAAGTCGCATCTTGGCAATAGGAGAAATCGGTTTAGATTTTTATTGGAAAAAAGATCCCAAAGAACATGAACAGCAAGCACAATCGTTCATCGCTCAAATCCATCTTGCCAACACCCTTCATCTTCCTGTGGTCATTCATTGTCGTGATGCATACGAGGCCATATTACCCATCTTAGAACGCCACCCAGTTCAACAAGGTGGCATCATGCATTGTTATGCTGGACCAAGCGAACTTGTTCCTCGATTCATTTCCCTTGGTTTTTATCTTTCCTTTGGTGGCCCGATTACATTTAAGAATGCTCACGACGCAAGGGCAAGTTTACTTGCCACCCCACTCAATAGAATCTTGGTGGAAACCGATAGTCCGTATTTGGCCCCCCACCCCTTCCGAGGCAAAGAAAACAGCCCCATCCACTTACCCATCATTGTGGACAAAATCCAAGAAACACTGAATATATCGAAAGAATTACTAACAAAAACCTTATATCAAAACACACTGCAAGTGTTTCACGTGAAAACATTATGAGATTAACCTTGAATGCCTTAATTGTTGTTGAGGGTGTCAAAGATGTTCAAAAATTAACCCCATTGATTGATGCGGATTTTGTTACCACCAACGGATCGGCGTTATCTTCTGACGTGATTGAGTTTATCCGCCAAGCAAAAACCAAAGGACGAGAAGTGATTGTCTTCACCGACCCTGATTTTCCTGGAGAAAAAATTAGACAAACGCTTGAACAAGCGATTCCTGGATTAACCCATGCATTCGTGGAAAAAAAGTTTGCAATCAGTCACGGCAAGGTTGGGGTGGCAGAAGCGACACCATCTGCGATTATCAAAGCCTTATCTGAAAAACTAACGCCCCATCCAAAAACCAACGGAACCTTGACCATGCAAGACCTTGCTAACCTAGGTTTTATCGGTGACCAACACGCGTCTATCTTAAGAGCAAAAACAATTCAACACTTTCACCTTGGTCCTTGTAATGTTAAAACCATGTTAAAAAGACTCAATGTCCTAGGAATTGAGTATGATGAGTTGAAAGCCATCTTATGAAATATCACCCTGAATTAGAACAGTTATTAACGAGCCTTCATGTTTCTCCTTTGAAACGTTATGGGCAAAATTTTCTCATTGATGATCAAGTGATTCAAACCATTTTGAATGCTGCAAAGATTAAAAACAAACAAAAGGTCATGGAAATTGGCCCAGGGTTAGGTGCAATTACCAAAGTTTTAGATCTCTCCTCCATTCAATACACATCCTATGAAATTGATGTGACCTTTCATCGATATCTAGAAAAAACTTACCCCCAAGGTCACCATCATCGACTCAACTTCTTAAAAGCCACCTCTGAAGACGTCAACGTGATCATTGGTAATTTACCCTATTACATGACCACGGAAATTCTTGAAAAGATCTACAAAGATTTCTCCTCTTTCACGCGCGCCATCTTGATGGTGCAAAAAGAAGTCATGCCCCGGTTAACCGCCCAACCAGGGGATGATGTGTATGGACCCCTCGCCATCTTTTTAGCGACCATAGGAACAATTACCCCCATCCTTGAAGTTAGTCCGGTATCTTTTTATCCAGAACCTCACGTTCAATCCATCCTCTTTCAACTTGATGCACTTGTTAAAGGTCCCTTGGTGGAACCTAAACCATTCTTCTATTTCATCAAGAAACTATTCTTACACCGTCGTAAAACCATCTTGAATAATGTGATTAGTTTAGGCATCGATCGCCCAGAGGCAGAAGCGTTGATCACCAAGATCAAGGTCTCCCCTCAAGCAAGACCAGAAACGATTTCTGTTCAAGAATACTTAAGTTTATTTCAATTAATTTCTAAGAAAAAAACCATATAATACAAGAGGGGATATACATGAACACATTTGCCATCATCATGGCTGCCGGCAAAGGCACCCGCATGAAATCACTGGATTCAACCAAAAGTAAAGTCGCTTTTGACTTGCTTGGTGTGCCACTCGTTGGCCACGTGATTAACGCGTTAAAACCACTTAAGCTAGATCGGACCATTACCATCGTCGGACATGGTGGAGAAACCACATCCAAGGTCGTGGAAGGTCAATCAGAAATCGTTTGGCAACGCGAACAAAAAGGTACCGGTCACGCGGTCATCCAAGTCGCACCTTTACTAGAAGGCAAACAAGGAACCACCTTGATTGTTTCCGGGGATACCCCATTAATCACCACCAAGAGCTTAGATCAACTCGTCCAAACCCATATTCAAGGTAAGTTTGATTTAACGATCTTAACGTCCATCGTTAACCAACCTTTTGGTTATGGACGGATGATTCGCAATTCCAAAGGTCAAGTGACCGCGATTGTTGAAGAAATTAACGCAAACGAAGAAGAAAAAAAGATCAAAGAAATCAACACTGGTTTCTATGTGTTTAACAACTCATTATTATTTCAAAACCTTCGTGATTTAACCCCCAACCCAAAAAATGGAGAGTTAAACATCACGTCTCTGATTAAGATGTTTATGGATAAGGGTTTAAAAGTCGGCACCTCCACGGTCGATGCCTTTGAAGAAACACTTGGGATCAATGACCGAGCGCAATTAGCAGAAGCAAGAAAGATCATGCAACATAGAATTAATCATCAACACATGGTGAACGGTGTCACGATTGAAAACCCAGACAATACCTTCATTTCTCCTCAAGTGGTCATTGGTCAAGACACCACGATTCAATCAGGGGTTTATTTGGTTGGCAAAGTCACCATCGGCATAGGTAATTTCATTGGCGCGAACTCGGTAATTGAAAATACCACCATCGGTCAAGGCAATCATATTGAATCTTCCAAGATCATTGATTCAATCGTTGGCAATCAAAATCATATAGGACCTTACGCTCACTTACGCGGTCACGCAATCATCAAAGATAAGACGCGGATTGGCAACTTCGTAGAAATCAAAGCGGCGACTTTACAAAACGGCGTTAAAGCAGCCCATCTATCCTATTTGGGTGACTGTGAAGTTGGAGAAGACACCAACATCGGCTGCGGCACCATCGTCGCCAATTATGATGGCCATAAAAAACATAAAACGGTGATCGGTAAAAACGTTTTTGTTGGCTCAGGTTCAACCCTTGTGAGTCCAGTGGTCATTGCCGATGAAACCCTCATCGCTGCAGGAAGCACCATCGTCAATGACGTGAAAAAAGGTGAAATGGGCATCGCCCGATCACGCCAAACCAATAAAGAAAAGTATTACCAAGAGTGGCTTAAGAAAATAGGAAAATAATACAACAAAGAAAAAACCCACGATTGATTCGTGGGTTTTTATATTGTATCAACTAAGCTTTTTTCGCAGCGCGTTTGCTTTTGATCGCGGCTTGAGCTGCGGCTAATCTTGCCACTGGGACACGGAATGGTGAGCAAGAGACATAGTTTAAACCAGCATTGTGGAAGAATTCGATGGAGAGTGGATCGCCACCGTGTTCACCACAGATCCCAACTTTAAGGTCTTTGCGAGTCTTACGGCCACCTTCAACCGCCATCTTGATTAACTTACCGACACCGTTTTGATCAACGGTTTGGAATGGGTCTTGTTCAAAGATTTTGGTCTTATAGTAGTCTGGTAAGAACTTACCAGCATCGTCACGTGAGAAACCATACGTCATTTGTGTTAAGTCGTTGGTACCGAAACTAAAGAAGAGTGCTTCAGTGGCGACTTCTTCTGCTAACAAGGCTGCGCGTGGGATTTCAATCATCGTTCCGATTTGGTACGTTAATTTTTGACCACTGGCGGCGATTTCTTCTTGAGCTGTTGTTTCAATGATTTCTTTGACGAACTTTAATTCCTTCACATCTAAGACTAAAGGAATCATGATTTCAGGAACCACTTTAGTTCCTAATTTCTTTTGCGCATCCAAGGCTGCACGGATGATGGCTCTGGTTTGCATCTTACCAATTTCTGGGTAAGAGACATCCAAACGCACACCACGGTGACCCATCATTGGGTTAAATTCATGGAGGAAATCAATACGCGCTTTGACTTGAGCAACCGTCATCTTTAATTCGGTGGCTAATTCTTTAATCTTGTCATCTTCTTGTGGTAAGAATTCATGTAAAGGTGGATCAAGTAAACGGATGGTAACGTTTAAGTCTTTCATCGCCATGAAGAGTTCATAGAAATCTTTTTGTTGGAATGGTAAGAGTTTTGCTAATGCTTCTTCTCTTGCTGCTAAGGTTTCTGCAAGAATCATTTTACGAACGTAGAAGATTCTTTCTTTGTCGAAGAACATATGTTCTGTACGGCATAGACCGATACCTTCAGCACCAAACTTTAATGCGGTTGCCGCATCTTTTGGTGTGTCAGCGTTGGTACGAACTTTAAGGGTACGATATTGATCGGCCCAAGTCATGATGCGACCAAAGTAACCTGTTAAACCAGCTTCCACGCGGGCGATGTCGCCTTCGTAAACCAAACCAGTTGAACCATCAATTGAAATCACATCTTTGCTTGTATAGGTCTTGTTACCAAACTTCACCGTGCCTTTATGTTCATCGATGACAGCAGTACCAACACCAGCAACACAGGTCTTACCCATGCCACGTGCGACGACAGCAGCGTGTGAGGTCATCCCACCACGAGCGGTTAAAATCCCTTGGGCGGCGACCATGCCTTCGATGTCTTCTGGAGAGGTTTCTGCACGGACAAGAATTACTTTTTCACCAGCAGCACCGCGTTTTGCAGCGTCTTCAGCGGTAAATGAAATCTTACCAGTGGCAGCACCTGGAGAGGCTGGTAAACCTTCACCAATCGAACTCATTGCCTTTAAAGCTTTTGGATCAAAACTTGGGTGGAGTAAAGTGTCTAAAGATTTAGGATCCACACGCATAACTGCTTCTTCTGGAGTAATGACTTTTTCATCGACTAAATCACAAGCAATCTTTAATGCAGCAGCACCCGTACGTTTACCGTTACGAGTTTGTAAGAAGTAGAGTTTACCTTCTTCAACGGTAAATTCCATATCTTGCATGTCTCGATATTTGCCTTCAAGAACCTTGACGATGTCTAAAAAGTTTTGATAAACCTTAGGTTGGGTTTTTTGTAAGTATTCCACTGGTAATGGAGTACGAATACCCGCAACCACGTCTTCACCTTGAGCGTTTGGTAAGTATTCAGCAAAAAGTTTCTTTTCACCCGTGGATGGCGAACGTGAGAACGCAACGCCTGTTCCTGAGGTTTCACCCTTATTACCGAAGACCATCGATTGAACGTTGACAGCAGTACCCCATTCGTATGGGATGTTGTTCATCTTACGATAAATGTTGGCGCGTGGATTATCCCACGAACGGAAAACAGCGGTAATCGCTTCGATTAATTGAACTTTTGGATCGGTTGGAAATTCTTCGCCAAAGACTTTCTTATAGTAGTCTTTATATTTTTTAACAAGGGCTTTAAGATCTTCTGCAGATAATTCAGTGTCTAACTTCACACCTTTTTTATGCTTCATTTCTTCAAGCATTTTATCCATTTCGGTACGACCGTGGTTTTTTGCAATGTTGGTGAACATTAAAATAAACCGGCGGTATGAGTCATACGCAAAACGTTCATTGTTGGTTTCGCGGGCTAACACTTCAACGGTGTTATCGGTCAAACCTAAGTTTAAGACGGTATCCATCATCCCTGGCATCGACACACGGGCCCCGGAGCGAACAGAAACAAGTAATGGATTTTTATTACCACCAAAGTTTTTCTTGGTGTCTTTTTCGATCACAGTGATCGCATCATATATTTCTTGAATGAGTTCTTTTGGTAATTTCTTTTTGCTTGCGTAATATAAATTGCAAGCTTCGGTGGTGACGGTGAATCCTTCTGGAATTGGGATTCCTAATAAGGTCATTTCGGATAAACCAAGACCCTTACCACCTAAGAGATCTTTACCCATCCCTTTGGTTTTATTGAAGTTATAGACGTACTGTTTGCTTGTCGCCATAAGTGCTCCTTTTCTTGCATTCACGCGTTCTTGAGGTGAATGCTCGCGAGTAAAATGATATCATAAACCCTAAAAAGGTGCTACAGAATCGAATGCAACAAACCCATCGTTTGTCGCTATAATAAACTTATGAAAAAAAGTCAGGGCCCCCTCGCCTTAACGATAGACTTTGGAACCCAATCTGTCCGTGTCACTATCTTTAACAAACAAGGTGATATTTTAGCGATTAAACGTAAAGTTTATGAACCAACCTATCATTCAGAAAAACCAGGTTACGCTGAACATGAAGCAAGTTTTTATTGGGAGAATCTTCGCGAGGTCACTCAACAATTAAAACGAGACGAACCAGAACTATTATCCCAAGTCACCACCTCAGCGATGACGGCGTTTCGTGGCACAGCGATCATGTTAGACGAGCATAAAAAACCAGTCAGAAAAGTGATTTTATGGCTCGATCAACGGATGGCGACCTTTGAACCCTTTTCACTCTTTCATAACATCGCTTATCGATACCTTGGGTTATATGAGACGGCCAAACTCAATTCAAAACGAACGATGGCGAGATGGGTGAGACAAAACGAACCAGAGACATGGAAAAAAGTCCGATATTATTCAGCTTTATCCACTTACTTTAACTATTTACTCACTGGAGAATTAACCGATAGTGCCGCCAACATGATTGGTCATTACCCCCTCGATTTCATCACCAGCAAATGGTACAAACCAACCCACGTCAAAGCCGCCGTGTTTAACATTCCAATTTCGATGTTAGTCCCACTGAAAAATCCTGGTGAATTACTCGGGAAAGTCACCAAAGAAGCAGCCTCCTATTTAGGATTACCTGAAGGATTGCCGATCTATGCCGCGGGTCCTGACAAGGCTGCAGAAACTTTAGGAACAGGTTGTTTGACCAACGATGTCGCCAATCTATCCTATGGAACATCCGTGTCCATGACGATTCCAAGTAAGGTTTATATTGAACCAGAACCTTATCTTCCAGGTTACCCATCATCAATCCCTAATCTTTATAACCTAGAGGTTCATATTAACCGTGGTTATTGGATGATCTCTTGGTTTAGAGATAATTTTGCTCACAAAGAAACGGCTGAATCCATGATCGACAAAATGGCGGTTGAAGAAAAATTAAATCAACAAATGATGAAAATTCCTCCAGGTTCAGAAGGCCTCGTCCTCTCTCCTTATTGGGGTCCAGGATTACGTCGACCGGAAGCCAAAGGGGCGATTATAGGCTGGAGTGATGTTCACACCAAAGTGCATCTTTATCGAGCAATCGTGGAAGGTGTTGCCTTTGGCATCCAAGAAGGATTTCTCGGGATGCAAAAACGAGTCAAACACCGCGTCAAAGAAATTCGCGTCTCTGGAGGTGGGTCAAAATCCGACGCCATCTGTCAGATCACTGCCGATATCTTTAATCTACCTGTGTCGCGTGTGCAAACCAACGAAACCTCATCCCTTGGCACGGCGATTGCTGCTTTCCTCGCCAGCAAAGATTTTAAGACGCCAGAAGAAGCGGTCGCATCGATGGTTCGTGTGACCAAAACCTTTACGCCTAACCAAGAAGCGGTGAAGCGGTATGGTTATTTGTATAAAAAAGTGTATGCAAAAATTTATCCAAAACTCATTAGTCTCTATCGAGATTTGATCAAATTTAATCAATGAAAACCATTGTCCTTGTGTTCGCGATGAAAGAAGAAATGCAAGCCATGGTCGATGTTTTACCCAAACCTTTAGTGACAAAAAGTGGTTATCTTGAAACACAACTCAATCCCAAATTAACCGTTCAACTCATCACCACCGGCATCACAATGTTGCAATGTTATCGATTGTTACCCTTATTGAATCCTAAACCAAATGAAGTGATTCAAGTTGGAACTTGTGCTGGGTTAAAACAACAAGCCATTGGTGATGTGATTCACGCCAAAACTTTCTTTAATGCCGATTTGGACTTGACTGCCTTTGAACGATCCTTGGGGCGGTTGTTTGTTGAGAAAAAACAAACCATCACGCCACACGTCTTGGTTTCAGGTTCCTCATTTTTAGCATCCACGGAGAAAGCCAACCACGTGAAAAAGACTTTTCAGGCGGATGGTTTTGACATGGAAGGTTTTGGATTTTATACGATGTGTTCATCATTAGACATTCCGTTTTCATCCATCCGAGGCATTTCTGATAATGGCCAAACCCACGCGAATCAATCGTTTGAAAAGAATCTTTCAATTGCCTCCAAGCAAGCAGCCCTTGCGACGTTAAAGTATCTTCAAACCAGGTCATGAACACCTTTTATTCTCAAACCCATTCGTTAGTGAATCTTGCCAATACGTTGCTTGCTCGTTATCATGCGCCAACCCATCACCAACCCATTCCTTCCTTACTCAACACACTCCAAAGAAAAGATAAGATTGTTTTTCTTCTCTTTGATGGGATGGGTCAAACCATTCTTAGACAACATTTATCTCCTTGGTCTTGGTTACGAAGGCAAAGTAAAATAACGATTACCTCAACTTTTCCAAGCACCACCGCGGCTGCGACCAATGCTTTTTTATCCGGGCGATATCCAAATGAAATCGGTTGGTTAGGTTGGGCTACTTATTTTCCTGAGCACGATCGAATATTAGAACTATTTACTGGCAGAGATTATTTACGTCAACAACCAGCATTCAAACCAGAAGAGGTTCAAGCAACCATTCAATATGAATCCATCTTCGAACAAATTCAACGCGCGCAACCTAAGCTCAGCATTCATCAAGTGTGGCCAGATATCAAACCTGGAGGCGCGAAAGATTTTTCTTCTTGGATAAACCAACTCAGTACCGCTTGCCAACAACCAGGACCATCCTTCACCTATGGGTATTGGTTAGACCCAGACAAGACCATTCACAAGTTAGGCGTATCTGATGTAGCGATTCGCACGATTCTTTCCAGTATTCAATCGCAATTAAAAATACTGACTCAACAGCATCAAGACACGACGTTTGTCGTCTTTGCCGATCATGGATTGGTGGACGTCACCTTTCTTAATATCCAAACGTATCCAGCTTTATTTCAGACGCTGACGCGTGCTTTTAGTTTAGAACCAAGAGCAGCAACGTTTTTTGTTAAACCAACCTTCATCCATCAATTTAAAGATTTATTTACGCGTTATTATGGCAAGTATTTTATCCTGATGAGTAAACAAGAGGCCGTCACGCAACAACTCTATGGACAAGGAAACAACCACCCAAGATTCAATGACTTTGTTGGTGATTTCATCGCCATCGCCAAAGACCGTTACGCCTTCACCCACGGATTACCCACGGATACCATGCCCTCTACGATGAAGGCTCATCATGCGGGAATGACAAAAAAAGAAATGCTCATCGATGTGATGGTCCTCAACCGTTAATACTTTTCTTCGTTGGTTTCGGTGATTTGATTGTTGCCAGTAAATTGCGCGTTATAAAGTTCAGCATAGAAACCTTTTTGTTTGAGTAAGGAAGCGTGGCTACCTGTTTCGACAATCGCCCCATTTTTCATGACGAGAATTAATTTTGCACTCTTGATCGTGGATAACCGGTGGGCAATCACAAACGACGTTCTCCCCTTCATCAAGGAAGTCATCGCGGTTTGAATGGAAGCTTCGGTTCTGGTGTCCACGCTACTGGTGGCTTCATCTAAAATCAACATCTTGGGTTGAATTAAAATTGCCCGAGCAATGGTTAAAAGTTGTCGTTGTCCTTGAGAAATATTCGTACCATCTTCGTTCAACATAAAGTCATAACCACCCGACAAGGTTGAAATAAAGAAATGAGCCAACGCTGCTTTTGCTGCTGCTTCCACTTCTGCATCGGTGGCGTCTATTTTTCCATAACGGATATTATCTTTGATCGATCCTTTGAATAACCAGGTGTCTTGTAAGACCATGCCAAAGGCAGTCCTTAGGGCAGCAAAACTATATTCTTTCAGTGATTTACCATCCAAGAGAATCTCACCTTGTTGAATTTCATAAAACCGCATCATCAAATTCACAAGGGTGGTTTTACCTGCCCCAGTCGGTCCAACGATGGCAATGGTGTCGCCTTGATTAACTTGTAAGTTTAACCCAGTGAATAAAGGTTGATCTGCTTTATAGGCAAAAGAAACGTTCTTGAATTCGATTTTTCCTTTGATGTTTTTGTTATCGACAATCGCATGGATTTGGTTCGTAGGCAATTCAGGTTCATCCATGATGTTATAAATGCGTTCGGCAGCCGCAATCGAGGATTGAATGATGTTGGAGATTTGGCCAAGCATTTGAAAGGGGCGTTGGAACAAAGACACAAGGATAAAGAATGCCACCATGTTACCGATGTTATCAAGCAAACCACCGACGATGGCGATGCCGACAAACCCAAGGTTGTTCACAAAGTTAATCGCGGGAAAGATAATCCCAGAAAAGAATTGCGACATCCGATCAACTTCCGCCAAATCATCATTCATCGTCTTAAATGTCTTCACGGTTTCTTCTTCTTTATTGAACAATTTAACAATTTTATAACCACTATAATTTTCTTCAATTAACCCATTCAACATCCCTAATTTCGCGTAATAACTTTTGAATCGCTTTTGTGAATTCTTTGCAATAAAGATGGTGATGAATAAAGAGAAAGGAAGAATTGCCAACGCCACCAAGGTGAGTTCCCAGCTGGTGATAAACATCATCACCAAGGTACCGATAAATAAGAACAAAGAACTTAACACCGATCCTAAAATGCCTTGTAATGAACGGGAGACGCTATCGACGTCGTTGGTGCCCTTGGAGAGAATTTCCCCATACGTTTGCCGATCAAAGAACGCTAATGGTAAACGGTCCATCTTTGCTTGAAACGCTTGGCGAATCTTATAGGAGTATTGATTACTGATGGGAATCAATAAGAAATCAGACAACCATGTAAACAAGTGAGAGAAAAAATAAAAACCAACAATGATGCCAAAACGCATCAGGATGTCAGGCCACTTCAAGGATAAAACCCCACCCACTTCATTAAAGAACAAAGCTGGTTGGGCAATGATGTCGTTGAGGATGTCACGAATATAAAGTGGCGATAGTAAAGTAAAAACAACCGACACGGTGATGATGACCGCGACAAAAATAAGGGCTGCTAAATAAGGTTTAAAGTCTGCAACTAAACGCCGGAGAGTGCCTTTAAAGTTTTTGGGTTTTTCATTTTCAGTGAGCCCACCCATTCGGCCATATCGTGGTCCTGCCATTAGGTTTGACTCCCTTCTGTCTTCATGTCGTTATGCGTTAATGCTAAGGTCTTTTCAACTTCTTCTGGATCCAATTGAGAATACACAATTTCTTTGTAGATACTGCAGGAGGTTAATAACGCTTGGTGTGTCCCTTGACCAACAATTTCCCCTTCATGGAGAACCACAATGTGGTCGGCGTCAATGATCGTACTCACCCGTTGGGCAACAATGATCACGGTCGCAGAGTTGGTATAACTCTTGAGCCGATTTCTTAAACGGATGTCGGTCTTGTAATCAAGCGCAGAGAATGCATCATCAAAGACATATATTTCTGGTTTCTTGACCAAGGCTCGAGCAATGGCTAAACGTTGTTTTTGACCACCAGAAAAGTTTTTTCCGGTTTGTGACACTTGAACATTTAATTGTTCAGGATACTTTTTAATGAAGTGATCGGCTTGGGCAACTTCGAGCGCTTGCCAAATGTCTTCATCGGTTGCGTTTGGCTTCCCAAAACTTAAGTTATGTTTGACGGTTCCTGTAAATAACAACGCTTGTTGAGGCACAAAACCAATTTTGGCGCGTAGATCAGTTTGTTTCATCTCTTTGACATCCACATCATCAATGAGCACTTGGCCACCAGACACATCAAAGAAACGTGGGATCAAGTTAATGATGGATGACTTGCCACTTCCTGTTGAACCAATGATCGCGGTGACTTGTTTTGGTTTGGCGGTGAAGGAAATATTTTTTAAGGTTGGTTGCTGCGCATCTTTGAATTGGAAGACCACATTCTTAAATTCCACTCGACCTTGGTTCGTCTTGGATTTCTTTGGTTTTGCTGGATCGACAATCGAAGAGTGAGTATCAAGCACTTCGTTGATACGTTTTGCTGAGGCTCTTGCTCTTGGTAACATGATTAAGATCGCGGCAAACATTAATAACGAAAACATCAAGGTGCTGGAATATTGCGCGGTGGATAAGATATCACCGAAAGCAACGTTGACATCGCCAATTGCTAAGGTTTGGCCATCAAAGGTAGCAAAGCCGACAAAGAAAATAGACAAATAAGTCAAATCAAAGATCAAAGATACAAATGGGTTTAAATAAGACATGGTTCGGCTAACATGCATGTTGGTTTGGGTGAGTTCTTCATTAGACTTGGCAAATCGAACCGCTTCTTTCTTTTCTTGGTTAAAGGCACGAACCACGCGAACACCGGTTAGGTTTTCGCGAAGGACAAGGGTTAACTGATCTAACTTCTTTTGGACTTTTTCAAATAAAGGAGAGGCGATGGAGAAGGTAATTCCGATCGCGATGAAAATCACAGGAACAGACACAGCAAATACAAAAACAAGTAGCGGATTGGTTCCTAAAGTTAAGGTAATCGCGGTCACCAAGGTGACAGGGGTGGTGACAATGATTCTTAATCCAAACAGGAAGATCCCTTGAATTTGTTGGACGTCATTTGTGGTTCGCGTGATTAAACTCGAGGTCCCAAACTTTTCAAATTCAGTTAAGGATAGCCGATTCACCTTTTGGAAGACGGCATCACGAACATTTTTTGCAAACCCAGTGGCAATCGATGAGTTCAATAACGCATTACCAATTGCCAAGGCGATGACACCTAAGGAAAGCGCCAACATCCATAAACCAGTGAACAAGATTTCGCTGGTGGGTTCATTGGCCAACACGAGGTTAGTAATGATACCGACATTGCGTGGAATTTGTAATTGTAAAAACGCCATGGCAGCAAATCCAAAAGAAATGAGTACCAAACGTTTCCATAACGGCAAGACATATTTAAATATTTTTATCATAATTGCTTATACCAATATACTCCTCTTTTTTTAAAATTAAAGCGATTTAAGTTGGCTGACTTCGTCGGTGGTAAGTTCTCTAAACTCACCTGGCTTTAACGCTGCGAGCACCAGAGGACCTACGGCAATCCTTTGTAAGTTCACCACCGTGTATCCATATTTTGAGAACATCCTTTTCACTTGATGGAATTTTCCTTCAAAGATGGTTAAATGTGCCTCTTTTTTGTTTTCTAGAATCGTTAACTTTGAAGGAAGAATTTTATCGTTTTCACCTAAACCAAACCCTTTGGCAAAGGTGTCTACGAGGACATCATCGATAGGGGAATTGACTTCCACTAAGTAGGTTTTAGAAACATCATGTTTGGGTGACGTGAGGTGATGGGTGAGTTTACCATCATCGGTTAATAAGATAAGGCCTGTGGTGTCTTTATCCAACCGACCCACAATATGCAGGTCACGGTGTTCAAACCCAGTTACCAAACTCATCACGGTAGGGTCTTTACGATCTTCTCGAGCAGAGACATAGCCAACAGGCTTATTTAATAATAGGTAAACAAATTCTTGATACGACACCGGACTTTCATCCACCAAAATTTCATCTTGATCTGGATTGACGCTAAAATCGCTACCAAAAATCGCTTCACCGTTGACGGTGACCACACCCATCTTAATCAGGTTTTTGACTTCACTTCTTGT
>CAMCVC010000012.1:0-24512 GCA_945879785.1 Staphylococcus epidermidis
TTAAACAAGATTTATCAAGAATTACTCTCCTTTACCAACAGTGATGCTGAAACGCAAACCATCATCAACGAACTTGCCATCCGGGTTGCATACTTTAGACGAAAAGATCCAGCATACTTAGAAGTCTCTTATCAATGGTCAACCCAGGATGTTAAACTTCACCGAACAACTTTGGATAGCAAAAATAAATTTGTCTATTCCTTTACCCGGTTAGCAATTATCTTAGAGAAGAAGAAACTCTTTAAAGATGCAATTGAACTTGTCAACGATGCGATGATACGAGGATTAAATGATAAGACGAAGACTGGCTATAATGGTCGTTTGGTTCGTTTGAATAAAAAATTAGGAGCGCAAAAATGAAACCAATCGCCATCATCTTATGGCTCATCGCCTTAGTGCCATTAATTTTATTCTTGGTTTATTTTTAGTTTGGTCAATAAGTATCTGACAAACCATCATCACCATGATGGTTTTTTAAAATTGAACAGGACGTGTAAGAAATTCAATCTGAGTTTAAGAATGTCCTTCATGATGAATGTCAAAACCAACCACACAATCCTGAAGTAATGAAATATTTTTAGAGTTGGTATATAATCATTTCTATCGAGGAACAACACATGAATAAATTAATATTATCCTTTGGATCATTGGTTGTCTTGGCCTCTTGTTCTTTCAACTCCGTCATGACTTCAAGTTCAGTCACCGATGGCATACCCGCCTTGGTGCTGAATGAAGATTATGCTGTCAAAGCCTCTGCCGCTGCATCATTATTAACCGATGCCTTAAGCGGATCTCAAGGTGGAACCCTCGCAGCACGCAAGGATCGCCGCTTAACGGAAACAGAAGAGTTAGCTGCCATTGATAAAGTTCACACGTATTTAGGAATGATGAATCAATTACTCACGGAGAACCCTATTCAAACCGAATTAGTAGAAAGTGACCGTGAAGCATATGACTTTAAATCGATTGTCACCATCACCGGATTAGATGGCACCGTTTCGGTCTTTACACTCTATTTCAACGGTATGGTTGAAGAAGAACCTTCTGTTTCTTCATCGGAAATGACATCCAGTGAAGTCACCTCTGAACCAACCAGTGTAGAATCCATTTCATCCGAAGATTCCGAACCACCAACCTCTGAACCACAAGCGCGAAGGGGTGACGATGAAGATGAAGAATTTGACGAAGAAGATGACGAAGAAGATGATGAAGAAGACCGTGACGACATGGATGATGAGTACGAATTACAAGATGAAGAAAACGACGAAATTGACGAAGAAGACAAAGACGAATATCGTGATTATCGCGACCGTGAACTAGGTGAAGAAACCGATGAAGGCGATGTTACAGCCTTAACCGGTTTGGCGGTCGTCGGTGAATTAGAATATCAATTGGTTGGATTTACCAAAACCGAAGCTGACGAAATCAAAACCAAGTACTTCTTATCATTAGACGAAAACAACTGGATTAACATCACCACCGAAACTGAAGTCGATGAAACTGAATATCAAGTGATCATGAAAGTGGATGGTCAAGTCTCCAAGTTGGCGTTTGAAATTGAAACCGAAGCTGACGGCGAAACTGAGATCAAACTATTTATCAAATCAGAAAATGCCGCGCCAGAAATGTACAAATTTAAGAGTGAGCTTCACGAGGAAACTGGTGGCCAACTTGTCCGTATTCAAGCCCGTGTCGGTCAAGAAAAATTTAAAGCAACAGTATTAATCTACACCGATGAAAATGGTGACGTGGTTTATAATTATCGATTTGAAGGGTCCTCTAGAGACCATGACCGCGATGGCGGACGTGATTACCACGAAGACAAAAGCGACCGAGACGACGATTAATCAACCAATCAAAACCACAAGCATGAGCCTGCGGTTTTTTGATTGGTGATTATCTTGATTCTTTGATCCCATCAGGCAATTGAATCGCAGTTAAGATCGATTGAATAGAAGCGTTACTTAACCAATGGTCTAAGTCTGTCAATGAGTTGATGGAGGTTTGTTGATTTGCTTGATACAACCCATGATAGAGGTGGTCTTCTAATGTTGTTTGGTTTTGATATTTACTTTCATCAAACGATAAAAGTTGTTCTTGTAAAAAGATAATCATATATCTTCTAAACAACGCAAGGATGGACGATTCAAGCCAATAATGCCACTTTCCAGAACGAGATAGTTTTTCAAGTTTTTTCATACGGATATACATAGGTAACCCATCCTCTGCGGTGTGATGAATATCCACAAAGAGATGATCAAATGGACGCGTGTTGTTTCTTAAGAAGTCAAACGCATCTTCGTGATGAATCTTTATTTTTTCTTTGTTTTCTAGATATGGATAAATTTGTTTTAAAAAGATGTCAATCACGTGTTGATCTTTTTCAATGACCAACACTTCTTTTACTTCTGGTTTCAACGCTGCCATCGAGGCAAAGTATCCTAACCCTAACCCAAGGGTAATGACGTTACCACGCATCTTATCGATCACGGGTGCCATGGTGTTGATTTCAAAAGGTGTCACACTCATCCAGGTGACGTCTTGTTGTTTAATCACGAGATAATAAAAGGGATTAAGGAAATAACCAAGAGGCGTGGTTTCTAAGTGATGGTGCAATGAATGCGTGATCACATCGCCCGTTAGCACCCCTTGATAAGGTACGTAAGTCTCGTACCCTAACTGCCATTTTCCTTTTGTAATGGGATGAGGTTTTACTCGTTGATAAAAAGGATTACTGATGAACGCAGCAGGGTCAAGTTGATGAAGGTAAGGTTTCAGGGATAAAGCAAGTAAGTCTGGGTGCTGCTTGACCACGGGGTCTTTTAAACATTGGCTCAGTAACAACGATTGATAGGCATCCATGTCTGAAAGAAGGTCATCCTTCATCTTCTTCACCAGATGGGTTTTTTTAATCGAGGGTGGATTGCTAAAGATAAAGTCAATGACTTGATGAGCCAAGGCAATGTTAAAAGTTTGCGTCTGAGCCAATTGGTTGATTTTATCCTTGATGGCAATACTTTGGTCAATCTTCATGGTTACATTATAACGAAATGATCGACGCTTAAAATACCTTGTCGATAAAAGAAAACCAATCGGTTAAAACCAATGGATCCAACGAAGAAAATTTAAAAACACCAAAAGGTTACTACTGAGGTCTGCTGCTACGGATTTGATTGATTAATGCAATGATATCAGCGTTGTTGAATGTGTTGTTGAGAACATAGTCCACGGGAACTCCAGCTTCAACACTTGTATACGTGCGGTTTTCATTTTCATCAACGCTCACGTTGGCGAAGACATTCAATGTGCTACGTAATAAGAGCGTGCCATCTGGAGTAACAAATAAACCAATCGAAGCAGCGCCGCCAGATGATTGGGTACCGATGATGGTAGCAACACCCATTTCTTTCGCCATCGAGGCCATTAAATTTGCAGCACTAAAGGTTACCGAAGACGTCATGATGTGCCAATTATAATCAAGGGCAACATAATCACTTTCATAAAAATACGTTGCAGCAGAACCATCGGTAGGATTCATGGAACTATATTGAATTGGTTCTTCGGTCATATATCCAAATAAACGAATAACAGCACCAACGTTGCCACCACCATTAAAGGATAAATCAATAATCACATCATCCACGGTTACTGGTAATTCATCTAAAATGGTCTTTACTTCATCTGGGGTGTCCACATTAAAGCCACTTAAAAAAATAACAGCAATCGTATTGTTATCAAGTAAACGAACCGCTGGTGGTAATTTTCCCACGCCAAATTCAGCTTCGATTTGGTCTTCTTTTGCCCATCGGCCTTGATAATAAGCTTGCGTCCCTTGGCCGAGTTGATTGAGTGAGGTAAGAGGGATACTGAACGTCGTAGGTTCATAAAAACCTGTTGCTTCATGCCCAGTGTGTAAATCATCAAGTCCATATGCAAACGAGAATAATCCTTGATATAGATTTTGATCGTTACCCGTTAAAATTTGATTGGCGTAACCTCTGCTATTGAGATAGGTGTAAAAACTTTCAATCTCTTTATCTTCCTTTAATCCATAGAAATAATCAAACGCTAACGCAAGGAAATGGTAAGTCAATTGTCTTAAATCTTTGCTCATCGCTTGAGAATTTAAACTCGTCGTTCTAATTTGATTGATCACAGGGCTTGTTGAATCTAACGCGGTGAAAGTATCGAATCCATATAGGGTTTCACCATTATAGTAAACGTCGTAATACAAAGAATGTAAGAAAAATAAATTAAGAATGGATAAAGGGGCAAGGTATAAATCTTGATAACGAACCAAATCAATGCGGTAATCATCTAAATCAAAAACCACCTCAACCGCATCAAAACCAATTCCGCCTAAAAAGACCAATCCATCGGAGAAATTCGTTTCGGTTGATTTAACATAATTCCCAAAAAAACTAAAATCAGTGACAGCAAGGGTGTTGTTTGCAAAATTGAGTGTGGCTTCATAATCCCAGTAAATCGGTTGATTATCATCGTCAACATCTTCTAATCGATAATCGATCACCATCAAGTCACCATCGGTGACAAAGTTAATGATGGGAAAATCAATCGCCCCGTCAAGCATACCCATAAATGTTTCAACATCCATATAAGGAACAGTTCCTGTTTCGGTGAAAAATACATTCATCTCAGGTTTGTTGGTGACTAAATATTCTTCAGATGTATTAACAAAAGGAAGTTTAATAGAACGAGATAATGTTGGATACGTGATTGGATTCACATTCACTTCAAACGTTCTTGTTCCCGACAAGCCGCCATGAGTAGATGTGGCCGTTAGTGTGACTGTTTCAGGTTGACCATAAACAGGTATTTCGATATGTGCGCCACCAGTCGTGATGATATTAGGGTGACTGGAAACCCAAGATAGGGTGGAACGATTTGGCCCTCTAACCGGTAAAATAGCCCCCAGCGTGTAGGATAATGACGCAAGATCCAAATTGATGCGATCTAAACTCGTTAAAGGCGCAGTGCTAGAACTCGAGGTTTGACTTACAGAGGATGAAACAGAGGATGAAACTTCCGAAGAAGAAGCAACTGAAGTTGTGGTCGACGAGTCAGTTTCAACCAAACTTGAATCATCTATTAAACTACTTAAATCACTTGTAGATGAAGGGTTTGATGAAGGCAACGCATCAACACCACACGAGACAAGCGCAAACACAACTAAGTTAACAACATTGAAAGATTTTAATTTCATAACGTACCTCTGCTTTCAATTTAATAGATATTATCAAACAAGTCGCCTGTGTTTGCAAATGAAAAAAACAAAAAATTAAATTGAGGAAATGTAATTTATAGCAATCTAATGTGTTGAGAATTCATCAAATTTTAAAAGATTTTCAAGGAATGAAAGCGGTTTCTAAAACACACAGCATAAATCCAAAAAAACCCTTAAATAAAAGGTTTTCCGTTCGTTCATCTTTAAATATAAGTTGTTCTTTCATTCTTTTGTAAAGATTAATTTACACAAAAATGATTTTGATTGTATAATTATTTTCAATTCACATGGAGGTGCCTTATGCACTCAAGAGTAAAGTCTAGTTTTTTCCTAACTTTATTTGCCATTGTTCTCTCCGCGTGTGGTGTGACACCGTCTTCATCATCGTCACCCTCATCGCAAACGCCTAGCTCCAGCACGACGCCTAGTTCTAGCGTCACGCCATCTAGCAGTCAAGAAACCGTCACGGTTACCTTTGACGCTAAAGGTGGATCGGCTGTTGCTCCAGTCACTGTCAATAAGAACGCTTCATTGGCAGCACCAACTGCGCCTACTCGTGCAGGTTATACATTTGAAGGTTGGTTTAGAGGTAAAGCTGGTTTAACTTGGTTAGAACCAACAGCCACAGCCTTCCCATTAACCGCGACAGCAAATGCAACTTTATATGCTTATTGGGAACCAATCAATTCTAAGACAATCAATTACGCTACGGGAGAAACTTATTTCTCAACCTTAAGTTCAACCGCTCAACGCTTTATTTTAAATCCTTTGACGTATGAAACTGCCGCTGAAAATGACATCATGTCAAGCTTATCAACCTCTTTATATTCTTCAGAAGTTGATTGGGATAAAGCGATCGAAAAAGGTGTTGCCGATTATAAAGGTGACTTCTCAAAAATCGAAGCTAAAGAATTCAGTGTTGAATCTCTTGACTTCATCACCATCCTTCAAGGTGCAGAAACGTTCCCTCAAGACATTGAAGGTAACGACTATACCTTACCAGGTGGTAAATACGACCGTGATAATGCAACTAAGATTTCAAAAACTGATTGGATCTTTAATTTAAGAGAAGATGTGTTTTTTGAAGATGGTCTTCAAGTGACCGCAAATACATTTGAATACACCCTTAAACAATTCTTAGATCCAGTTCAAAATAACTTCCGTTCGACGGCTTATTATAAAGACGCCGATAACCGTTCTGGTATACCTATTCTTAATGCATCAGAATATAAGAAGCAAACCGCAGAAGCTCCAGTCGCTTGGGGTGATGTTGGCTTCAGTATTATCGATGAATTCACTTTCAAACTCACCACATTTGAAGCCATTCCTCAATCCACTGCTGTTGGTTTTGGTGGCATACAACTCGTTCACCCAACCATCTATGCAAGTTCGTTAAATGGTAGCAATTCAACCTATGGTACCCCTGCAAACCCATTTGTTTCTTATGGGCCATACTTGATTAAGAGCTGGAATGAAAACCAATCCTTTGTTCTAAACAAGAACTTTGATTTCGTTCGTAGAGACACCATTACCTATAAGTCCATCTCTTACGCTTTCACCGCCACAGTTGAAGAAAATATGAACTTATTTGAAAATGGTTCATTATCATCTGTCGGGTTAATTGGACAATACTATACCCAATATGCAGATAACCCAAATGTTAAACGTGCTTGGCAAGGATATCCTTCTTATCTAATCGTCAACACCGCACCATCAAGTTTGGCAACCAACGCTCATCAAAAACACCCAATCGTTCAAGATGAAAGATTCCGCCAAGCTTTATTCTTTGGTTTCAACAGAGCTGCTTATACCAGCACGGTATATGCTCCAAATGCTCCATCCGTCTTACCAGTCCCAGTAGATACTAAAGGTTATATTCAAGATCCACTTTATTATTCTGAATCACCTGACCACTTAGGAAACCTTGAAGACTTTGGTATCTCAGAAGGAACTAATGGTTATATTCCAGAAAGAGCAATTCAATTATTTAATGCTGCTCTCACCGACTACTTAGCTTCACCAGGAGCGGTTGCGGGTCCAGTCACACTAAAGTATCTCATCTCTAATAACGAACTTAACGTTTCTTTAGCCAACTATATTAAATCCATGTATGAAACTTTATTCAATACCGATCCAGCCAACCCAGACAAGTTAATCATTAACGTTGTTGCAGTTGCCTCATCGAGTATTGGTGCACTACGCGCAGCTTGGGACTTTGATCTATTACCAATCAACCTTGGTTTCGGTGTCTCTTATGGTGTTTGGTGGCAATATGCCGCCTTCGGTTTAATTGGTGGTGCAGTTGTTCCTCAATTTGGTCTAACCATCCCATTCACTGGCGGTAGAGATGCAGAAGGAAACACCATTGAAATCGATTTAAGAGATGATCCTGAATCTTGGCTCATGGAAAATATCGATGTAGACTTAACCACAACGTATGACTTCTTACTAGAATTAGGTGAAGACGTTGTTTTTGAAGAAGACGAAAACGGTGACTTTGTGTTACCTGGTTTCGCTTGGTTGTTAGAACAATTAGAACCTACAGCAGATAAAGCTGCTGGTATCTATCGTGGTTCTATCTATGCATTAGCAGAATACGTCTATAATGAAACAACTCCATGGGATGGAAGTGCAGCAGAACCATTCCCAGGGGCAACCGAAGAAGTTTGGAAGGTCACCGCTGTATTTGAAAAAGCCTTCTTAGCACAAATGCCTTTAGTCCCAATGGCAACATTAGACTCAGCAGTTGTCTATGCTGCTAACGTCATGATTGAATGGCCAGCATACTCTTCAGCCTTTGGTTGGGGAGCAGCCCGTTACCGTTACTTGACCACAGACGCTGACTTTGCAAATGGATTCTACAATGCTTATGAAGCTGCTTACTTAGCAACTCTCACAGCATAAGTTAAATCCTTCGCTCATCCTGTTTATAATGCGCCTGGAAGAATTGAATCCTCCAGGCGCATTATTTTATAAAAAGACATTTTATCCCTTACATTTTGAAAAAGAATCATCTATAATTTAACTTATATTTTAAATAAAGGAACCGAAAATGGCCCCATATCTTCTCAAAAGATTAGGACTCATGATGATCACATTTGTGATCACCGTTTTTTTATTTTTTACATTTATTAAATTAATGCCAGACCAGTATCTTGACCCATTTGGCGATCCCGCTTGGTATGAAGCATTAAAAGCTAAAGAAGGTTGGGATCTACCTATTCCTGTCCAGTTTTGGATTTGGATTAGAAATATCTTCACCGAAGGGTCTTTTGGTTTTTCTCGTAATAAAGCCACCGATGTTGGTTTCTACTATTTTTCAAAGATTCCAGCATCCATTCAAATCAACGTGATTCCATACTTTTTATCGATTCCCATTGGTACCGGTGTTGGTGTTCTCGCAGCATTATATAAAAACAAGTGGATTGATAACATAATCTCTGTTGGCATCATGGTTTTTATTTCCATTCCATATTTTGTCATCATTGTTCTTGCCCAGTACTTTTTGTACTTTGAACTTAATATTGTTCCTAGCCATGTGGTTGCCACCGCTTCTCAATTCTCTGAGGATTTCTGGTGGAGTCTGTCCACTTATATTATGCCTATTGTTTTGCTCACCATTGTTGCTGTTCCCGGATTAGCAAGAAGCGTTCGCGCTGAATTAACCGAACAATTAACCCAAGACTATATGCTCCTTGCTCGATCAAAAGGACTAACTCAACGTCAAGCAACCTTTAGACACGCCTTAAAAAACGCGATCGTTCCTTTTTTACCAGGAATCTTTATTGGCATTATTGGCATTATTAATGGTGGACTGATTACGGAAAGATTATTTAGAGTAGATGGCACGGGTAGAATTTACCTAGATGCATTTAATGCTGTTCCACCGGATTATGCGATGCTTATGTTAATCAACGCATTTGGTCAATTTGTTGGACTGTTAGCGTCGATTGTCGGTGATGTTTCATACACCATTTTTGATCCAAGAATTCGAGTGGGAAGTGGGAAGATTGCTTCATGAACATCGATAAATCTAAATTAGTCCTACTCCATTCTAAAAACATCCAATTAGCTGATAAACCCTTAAAAACAAAGGAAATTGGTTATTACAAGGACTCTTGGAATCGATTTAAAAAGAACAAAGGAGCACTTAGTGCTTTCTATATTATTCTAGGAATTTTATTTCTTGTGGTTGTAGGACCGTCCATGAAGTCGTATGACTTATCAAGAACTCGACCAGATGAAGCTTTTCGATTCGGTTACCTAGAACCAAAAATCCCGATTTTAGAAAATTTTGGCATTTTTGATGGCACTCGATCCGTCACTGCTGGTAAACGTTTCCTCCACGCGATTGCAAATAGTCCATTTGGTGAAGGTGTCATTGTTTCTGGTTTTCCAGAAGAGCTTGTTGATGATATCAATCATCCCAATTGGATTAATGTCTCGGAATTAACAGTTAAGGTTGATTCTTATCGCTATACAAATTACATCCAAAGTTATATGCCTGGAACCTACTTTTCCGACATTGATCAAGGAAAAGATCCTCTTGCTGGCGTCACTCAAACCTTGACTCGAGATCAATTTGAACAGTATTTAAGTCAAAACTATATCATCGATATTATTGAAATCATTGAAAGTACTAATCCAAACAATCCCGATGAACCTTTTATCCAATATAAGGTGAGAGTGGATCGATTTAGAATGTTCCTTGGAACCTCACCTGATGACACCTATTTTTGGTTTGGAACCACGAGAGTTGGCCAGGATTTATTCACAGAACTGTGGAGCGGAGCTCGCATTTCTCTGATCATGGCATTATTGGTGGTTGTGATCAATGCAGTGATCGGTTTAACGATTGGTTCAATCGTTGGTTATTATGGCGGTATTCTCGATCTTTTATTTGATCGGTTTGTTGAAATTGTCGCCTCGATACCATTTTTATCAGTCCTAACGTTGCTGACGTTAAGATTCGGAAACGAGCTCTGGGTTATCATTTTTGCCTTTACGGCAACTGGTTGGTTAGGCTCTTATGGGACAGGTCGATTACAATTTTATCGCTTTAAGAATCGAGAATATGTGTTGGCAGCAAGAACCTTAGGCGCATCTGACCTTAGAATTATGTTTAAACACATTCTTCCTAATACATTAGGGTTGATTGTGACTTCGTATGCTCTTGCCATTCCTGCCTTTGTCTTTACAGAAGCATCTTTCTCTTTCCTCGGCATCATCAATTATCAAAACGCAATCAGTGTAGGGTTATTGATTGACCAAGGGCAACAAGAAATGCAAACCTATCCTTATCTGTTGCTATTTCCAGCACTTTATATTGCTATCTTAATGATTTCCTTTAACTTATTCGGTAATGGATTACGCGACGCCTTTAATCCATCCTTGAGAGGTGTGGAATAATCATGTCAGAGAAAATTTTAGAAGTCAAAGATTTAGCCATATCCTTTAAAACTCAATATGGTATTTTACATGCCATTCGCGGTGTTTCTTTCGATTTAAAAAGAGGAGAAACCTTAGCGATTGTTGGTGAATCAGGCTCTGGTAAAAGTGTTACATCAAGAGCGATCATTGGTTTACTAGCAGGTAACTCCATTTATGAAAATGGCGAAATTATTTACCAAAACCGAGATTTAACCAAGCTTCCCGAAGAGTTATTTCATGAAATCAGAGGATCACGAATCTCGATGATTTTCCAAGATCCAATGAGTTCCTTAAACCCCATTCAACCCGTAGGTCAACAAATTGCTGAATCACTCATTTTTAAGAGTGGTATGCCGAAGGATTTGGCCCAAAAGCGTGCCGTAGAACTCATGACTCAAGTTGGAATTGCCAATGCCGAGAAACGTTATTTCCAATTTCCATTTCAATTTTCTGGTGGGATGAGACAACGGATTGTTATTTCCATCGCATTGGCTAATAATGCCGAAATTCTTATTTGTGATGAACCTACCACTGCCCTCGATGTGACCATTCAAGGTCAAATTCTTGAACTCATCAACCAATTAAAGGTTGAAAGAAATTTATCGGTTATCTTCATTACTCACGATTTAGGTGTTGTTGCCAATATGGCCGATCGTATTGCCGTCATGTACGCGGGAAAAATTGTAGAAATTGGCAAAGCAGAAGAAGTGTTCTATAACCCTAAGCATCCGTATACGTGGGCGCTTTTGTCTTCAATGCCAAATTTAGCCACCTCCAATCGTTTGGATGCCATTCCTGGTACACCTCCAAACATGACCTTCCCTCCAAAAGGTGATCCTTTTGCAGAACGAAACAAGTTCGCAATGGAAATTGATTTTGAACAAGAACCACCATTATTTAAGGTTTCAGAAACCCATTATGCAGCCACATGGTTATTACACCCAGATGCACCCAAAGTCCCTTTACCAGAGGCTGTTATTACTCTTCAAAAAAATCGCGGAAAGATTAATAAATAACCATGGCAAACATGATCGATTACTCGGAAAAAGTATTACAAGTTAAAAATCTTAAGAAGTATTTTCGCGTTGGTTCAGGCAAACGAAAATTAATGATTCCTGCTGTGGATGACGTGACGTTGGATGTTTATAAACGAGAAGTGTTTGGGGTTGTAGGGGAATCTGGCTCTGGTAAGACCACGCTAGGTAGAACCATCATTAAACTTTATCAACCAACCGATGGAACCGTTATTTTAAACAACGTGACCATTAGCTCGGGTATGCAAGGCTATCTTGAAAAAATCAAGAAGATTAAAGACAAATTAAAAGAAGATATTTTAAAATTAAATCCATCAAAAATAAAAGAAATCGAATTGCGAAAAGAAGCAAGCTTTAAGATTGAACTTATCGTCGCGGAAAAAGCTGAACTCACCAAACAAAAAGAACTAGAAATGATTGCAAAATCCAAACAGTTTGATCAGTTTAGAGCCGATAAGTATCAACTTAATGCTTTGATGCAAATCGATACCCAAAAAGTCGTTTTTGATTTTAATCAAAAGGTGATGAAAATCAAAAGAGGCCTTCAAAACGAAGCCTTATTAAAATTCAACAATGAAGTTAAAATTGCCAATGATAAATTAAATCACAAGTTAAATGGTTTAAAAGACTCGGCTGCACTTGATAGTCAAACGATCGCCAATCGGATGCAAGAATTAAAGTTAAGCCACGCTAAACAGTTGGAATCACTCAAAGCTTTGTATGACCCCCAAATACAAGACAATGCCTCCAGCATGCTTACCAAAGTTCAAGTGAAGAACCAAATCAATCAACTCACCCTTGAAAAAAACAAACAATTATTAGTGATTAAAGCCTCCTATTCAAAACAAATGGCAGCCTTGGTACAACCAGACAAAGGTCAGCATCAAAAGTCCATTCAAGTCATTGAAGAAAAGTACAATAAATCCTTCAAGATCTTAGACACTAAAATTGCCACCGTCAATAAAGACTTGGCTAAAAAAATGACCTCCTTACCAAAACCTCAAACCGCCTTTAAAAAGACGGATAAGAGCAATACTGACATCCATCAATTAAAAGTTGTTGCCGATCTTAAAATCAAGGAACTTCATGGAAAAATAAGTGAAGCTCGCCGCATCAACGCCTCTAAAGACACCCTCAAAGAATCACAAAAGATGCAGATGATTTTTCAAGATCCAATTTCTTCATTAAACCCAAGAATGACTGTCAAAGAAATCATTTCTGAAGGTTTGGTGATTCAAGGAAACTTATCGAAGAAAGTCATCGAAAAAAAAGTGGAAGAAGTGCTTAATCTGGTCGGTTTGTCGCCAGAATACGCTTCCCGTTACCCTCACGAGTTTTCTGGTGGTCAACGCCAACGCATTGGTGTTGCTAGAGCCTTGATCATGGATCCTAATGTCATCATCGCCGATGAACCGATTTCATCCTTGGATGTATCGATTCGCGCCCAGATCATCAACTTATTATTTACCCTAAGAGAAAAACTTGGTTTGACCATCTTATTCATCGCTCACGATCTTTCGGTGGTTAGATTCTTCTGTGATCGAATTGCGGTTATGTACAATGGTCGAGTCGTAGAAATGGCTGATTCCGAAGAGTTATTTAAAAACCCAATGCATCCATATAGTGTGTCTTTATTGTCAGCCATTCCCCAACCAGATCCAGATTATGAAAAGAATCGAAAAAGAGTCAATTACAATCCCGGACAACATCAATACAATTCCTCTAATTTACCAACCTTAAGAGAAATTGCCCCAAAGCATTTGGTTCTTGCCAGCGAAGCGGAGTTTGAAAAAATGAAAAAATCATATCACCAAGTCTCAAAGAAAGGTGGTTCCTGATTATGATTCAAAAGCATCCAATAGCGCTTACTTTTGTCGCCTTACTTCTTGCTTTATCCAGTTGCAATGGAACATCTTCAACCAGCGAATATAACGTCTATTTCTTTACTGCCAACACAGCTGCTGTGAACGTTGATACGATATTTAACCAAGAAGTTGGTGAACTCATTGAAAGACCGGAAGACCCTACCCGTTCTGGATTTGATTTCTTAGATTGGTATTTGGACCTTGATTACACCACGCTATGGAATTTTGAAACCGATCTTATGCCTCAAGCGTCGATCGTTTTGTATGCGAAATGGGCCCCAACGATTCGTACCATCACCTATCAACTCAATGGCGGTGAGATGGTGAATGAAACGTATCCAACGACCTTTGTTCCTGGTCAGTCCTTTGTTTTACCTCAGGCAAAAAGAACAGGCTTTTTATTCAGAGGTTGGTATTTTTATGATCAAATTCTTGCAGATTTTCCAACCAATGAAGGAACAAAGCCAGGCGACCCTTCTTTGACAACACTACCTTCTTCTGCCTTTGAAAACGTTGAATTATTTGCCCACTGGGCGGCAATCAAAGTTGTGTTGACCTTAAGGCCAAGTCACCCAGGCGGTACGTCGGTCGTCCCTAACCCTTCCAACCAAATTATTGCCTATGGCTCCGTGATTGATTATGGAACCAACTTCCCTGCTGATTATGGCATTGTCAACGGCTACCAATTCATGGGATGGAATAGTCGAGCGGATGGAACAGGCACTTGGTATCCTAATGGCGGTATCTTCCTTCGTACCCTTGCCATTACACTCTACGGCCAATGGCAAGTCGTATAACGTCGTTATACAAAAGCTTTAGAAAAAAACGAGACTTGATATTAAGTCTTGTTTTTTCTTCATTGATGATATTCATTGGTTTCATCATCACCAATTTTTTTCTCATTCCAAATAATGAACTCATTGAAATCTTACTGGTGTTGTTTTTGCTCGTCTTTATTGTGGTTTTAATCTTTGTTAGAGAAGGATTATTCTCTATCAATATGTATTTACATTTTTACCGAATGATTGAAGAAAACCAACCCCCTTTTCAAGCGATTGCTCTCCCTTTTGAATCTAGTTTTAGCAACAATCTAAACAAATATGAATTTACCTTGGGAATTCAACAACCCGATTATCAGATTTATTATCGATTATATCGAAGATTACCTTGGGTTGAACGAACTCAACCAAGCATTGTTTTTGTGATTCTTAGTCAAACGCAAGGGTTGGACATTGATTCAATGTCCTTAGAGACAGATTTAACCTCCATCAAAGATAAACTCAACCAGCAATCCCCAATTCAAAACGAACTTACCTTATTGATTAAGAAATATGATGTGTTTTCCGACGAAGTGAAGGAACAAACGCAGAAAATCATCAATTTTGCTTATCAAAATCGAGCAATTGTTTCAATTCCTTGTGCAAGCTTTCGTGATGGGAGGGTCTATGCCTTACGACCCAAAAAATTATTTCCGAGTAAGTATTACTATGTCTTAATTAGATTGTTATATTATTTAACAGAAGCAGATGAAATGTTATGAATCAAACCACGGATAAGAAATTACAGCATAAACATCAAAAAGAGACGCAAAAGCAAATGGTCGTTTTCATTGTGTTTAATCTTGTGATTCTTGTGATTGCCATGGGATTTTCATTATGGTGGCAAAATGCGTTCAGCATGAAAGCTTTTGCCGATGGTATTTGGTTGGTTTTTTCAATTCAACTCACCATGTCATGGTCGTTCTTTGTTTACAATCGTAATATCTTTACCCCCCTTCTTCATGGAGGAAAGACTTTCTTCCTGTTATTTGTGGGAAGAAAACCCAAAGATGACTATTATACTGCTTATACAAAAGTCCAAGAAAACCCCGTTCCCAACTATGTCATCATCACTTCAACCATGTTTACAATCCTCATCTTATTGATTTCTATCTTTATCAATGTTGTGGCTTATCAAGGCTAGCATTGATATGGGATTAAATACAAACTTTGAAGACAACAACACTAACTTTATCCAAGGGTTAAAGTTTGAGCTTGGCGATGGGGTCAAAGTAGATCACCAACGAGCCTTGCAGTTTTATCAAAAAGGATCTAAACAAGGGCATTTCTTGTCGTTGCTTAAAGTAAAGCGGACAAGATTAAGGTTGTTGCCAACAATTCTTTTGCCCATCTTAAGTTTGGTGTCTTTGGTTGTAAGTTCTATTCTTGGCTCGTTATGGGTGGGTTTGTTAATATCTTTTTCTTTGGCGGTTATTCAAATTATCTTGGATGATCAATACTACTGGTATGTGAATGGTCTTGGTTATCTTTTCTATCGATTTAATTTTTTATTGGCTTTTCTGGTCTATTTACCTGCTGGCACCCTCGTCCCTTACTTTACCGGAATAAGTTATTTTCCAATTCTATTCTTGTTGGTTGTCAGCGTTTTTATTATTGCTGCAGGGATTTTATTATGGTTATCCAATCAAGAAAACAAGTTTATATATCTATTTAGCTATGGAGTCATTTTGTTGTTGCTGTCGACTGTTTCATATGCCATCCCAAGCGATGGTGTCAAATTTGAAACCGTGTTGGTTGAAGGCGGAATTAAAATTGTCTCTTACCGGGTAAGTCAACCCATTGTTACGATTCCCACAAGAATCAATAATTCTCCCGTGGTTGAAATTGGTGACCAGGCATTTGCATATACCAACATCACGAAAGTTCACATCGGAGATCACGTTAAGAAAATAGGCGTAGCAGCGTTTGCTAACACACCCAATTTAGAAGAAGTTTGGATTGAAGATGGGGTTCCGTTATCTGCTTATATGTTTGCTAATACACCTAGTCTTGTGCGAATCAGAATCCCGTCAGAAACAGAAATAATTCCTAGTTTTTTTCTTTATCAAGCCAATCAACTAGAAGAGATGTCCTTACCTAATGACGTGAAAGCGATTGGTCATTATAGTTTTTATGACACGTTAAAGATGCCAGCATTTCCCTTTCCTGAAAGTCTTGAAATCATCGGTCATTATGCTTTTTCAGGTGCGAAACAATTTGAATCTGTGGTGCTTCCCAATTCACTTTATTTTTTAGGTGACGGCGCATTTTCAAACATCGAAGCATTAACTAGTTTTTATTTTTCAAACCAATTGAATACAATTCCTGATTTTTTGTTGCAAAATTCCTTTGGCTTAGAAAGTTTTGAGATTCCAGACCATATCACCACGATTGGCGCGTATGCTTTTCACAACGCTTATCAATTGACTGAATTAAAGCTTCACGATGGCATCACCACCATTAAAGAAGGCGCGTTTAGAAACAATACATCCCTCACGAGATTAGACTTACCTTCGTCTCTATCGATCATTGAGAGTTATACGTTCATGAATAATCGTTCACTCAACGACCTGTCCCTTCCTAATAATTTAGAATTCATTGGTGTTTCTGCCTTTCAAAATAATGACAACCTTGAACAGTTAACATTCCCCCAAACCTTAACCTCCATCGGTGCCAACGCTTTCAAAAGCGTTCCTTTAGCTTCCGTTGAATTGCCGGATTCGTTAACTTATCTAGGACAAGGTGCGTTTGCCCAAAATAAAGCAATGACCTCGATCCATCTTCCAAGTTTAATCAATCAAATCCCAGACTTCTTGTTTGATGGCGCGACCTCCTTACATACCATTACCTTTGGTGGCGTCATCAGTTCGATTGGTCGTTATGCATTTCGCAATGCAGAGTCGTTAACCTCTATTCCATTGATGGAGGGCTTAACAACGATTGACGACTATGCTTTTTATGGCACCACTTCTCTTAGCGAACTGCCATTGCCTCAAACACTTGATTCAATCGGTAATTATGCCTTTTATGGCAATACCAGTTTGGTTGAAATCAATCTACCTGAGCAATTAACGAGGTTGGGTGATGGGGTGTTCGCAAATAATCACTCTTTAGAAAGGATTTGGATACCATCCACCGTTGACTATATTGGTAATTTTGCATTCTTTGGATGTGAGACCCTTATCATTTCATTACAATCATCAACCATCCCTGATACATGGATTCAATCTTGGAACCCCAATGATCGACCAGTGATCTTGAATGTCGTTCTTGAATAAACCCATGAACTTTAGAATATTATGCTAAAATTAAATAGATGAGTAGTTTAAAAAAACAAACAAGTCAAAATTTTAAGTGGCAGTTGATTGCTGTCATGATTTCCTTGTTGCTCATGGTCGCTGGTTCATTAACCTCCGCTTGGACTGGCAATGCCTGGTTTTGGGCTGGTGCTTTTGCGATTGGTGGTTTTTCTAAGGCTGTTGAAGGTGTGACAAAAACCATTCAAGAAAAAGTTCTAAACGTTGAATTCTTAATGATTGCTGCTTCTCTTGCCGCTTTTTTTACAGGAGAATATGCAGAAGGTGCGGTGCTTATTTTTATATTTGCAGTCAGTGGCGTCTTAGAAGAATATGCAACCTCCCAAACAGAAAAAGCATTAACCAGCCTATTAAAATTAGCACCAAAAACCGCAATCATGATTCGTCATGAACGAGAAGTGGTTATTTCTATCTCAGAACTCAAGATTCATGATGTGGTGATTGTTAAACCAGGTCAACAAGTTCCGGCCGATGGCGTCGTGATCCTTGGCGGTGCTTCGCTTGATCAATCCTCGATTACTGGAGAGTTTAATCCAGTTGAAAAACTCATTGGAGACTCAGTCTTCGCGGGTTCAATTGTCATTGATTCTGCCATTCGAGTCACGGTAACCAAAGATCCTTCACAATCGATTGTCTCGAAAATGATTGCCTTGGTCAAACGCGCCCAAGAAGAAAAAACAAAATCAGAAAAACGAATCTCTACCTTTGAAAAGATTTATGTGTACGTTGTTATTTCTCTATCCTTATTTGTCATCTTTGCCACCCCGATGCTTGGATGGTTACCAGAAGATGAAGCGTTTCGCCGCGGCATCATTGTCCTGGTCGTTGCTTCTCCTTGTGCGTTGGTTGCCTCGATTACCCCTGCCTTGTTGTCTAGCCTTTCGCATGCAGCTAAAAAAGGGATTCTCATCAAAAGTGGAAAATACATTGAAGGCTTAAGAACCATTGATGTGGTTGCCTTTGATAAGACTGGGACGTTGACCACCGGAAAACCTCGCGTGACGGATGTTGTGTTTGAAAAGAAATCAGATGAAACAACGTGTCTACCATTGGTGGTGAATGCTGAACGAAGTTCGAATCATCCTCTTGCCAAGGCCATTTCAAAGCATTTTGCCTCTATGAAGGATATATCACTCTCTATCAAAGAAATCCCAGGGCGAGGACTTGAATTGACTGACAAAGGGTTGAGTTTGCAAGTTGGCAAGTTTCCTTACACGGTGTCTGATGCCTTTAAGTTGATTTACGACCAAGCAACGCATGCGGGAAAAACCACGGTCAATATCATTCGTGAGAAAAAACTCATCGGATTTATTGCTCTCCAAGACACCGTAAGACCTGAAGTGGTCGACGCGGTCAAAGCGCTAATTGGCCTTGGGGTTGAACCCGTGATGATTACTGGAGATAAAGAAGAAACTGCCCGCGCGATTGCCTTACAAATGCAAATTCCTACTGTTCACGCCAACTGCTTGCCTGAAGAAAAAGTAGATGTGATTGAAAAGTACCGTAAACAAGGAAAACATGTCTTGATGATTGGAGATGGGATTAATGATGCCCCATCCCTTGCGACTGCTTCGATTGGGGTGTCAATGGGTGATGGCACCGATGTATCATTAGAGACCGCTGACATTGTGATGATGAACAACAATTTAGCCAATATTCCATATTTGTTAATGTTATCCAAACGTACTCAGGTGATCATCTTAGAAAATGTCATCTTCTCAATTTCTGTGATTTTGCTCCTTCTCTTATCCAACATTGCTGGACTTATTGTCTTAAGATTGGGCGTTCTCGGCCATGAGCTTTCGACCATTTTGGTAATTTTAAATAGTTTAAGATTACTTAGAATCAAAACAAATAAGAGGAGTTAACTTTATGGAACCCATCAATCCATACCCTGGCCAACGTCAAGATCGTCGAGATGTTTTTATGCGGCGAGAAAAAGACTGGCGAATGGGTGGCATCGTCTATCAAATCTTTGTGGATCGGTTTGCCCCATCTCTGAGTTTAGAAACCAAGAAACACCTATATAAGGCACCAAGAACCTTACAGGCATGGAACGAATTACCTAAACGAGGGGTCAAAGACGCACAAACCCGTTATTGGTCTCATGAACTTGCCTTTTGGGGTGGGGATTTGATGAGTATCTTATCAAAAATCAATTATTTAAAGCAATTAGGGGTGGATACCATCTATTTAAACCCAATATTTGAGGCAATGTCTAATCATAAGTACGACACCTATGATTACGAACGAATTTCCTCTGAATATGGATCCATGCAGGAGTTCAAGCAATTCATCAAAGTTCTTAAGGAAAACAATCTCAAGTTAATCTTGGATGGTGTCTTCAATCATATGGCGATCGGTTCTTCAAAGTTTAAAGAAGCTAACCAAAGTCCAACAAGTGAGTATCGCTCTTGGTTTGTGTTTGGTCACCAATTCCCCACCGGGGTAAGGTTATGGCATAACGCACCAAGCCTACCAGAGCTTAACCTAAAGAACAACAAAGTGAGAGATTATCTGTTTAACGCTAGCGACTCGATTGTGAAACGCTACATTGGCCTAGGCGTTGATGGATGGCGACTTGATACTGCCATTGAGTTAGGTTTTGATTACCTTTGTGAGTTAACCATTGCAGCTCATCAAGCAAATCCAAATTCGATTGTGATTGGTGAGTTAAATAACTATCCTCAAGGTTGGGCACCAGCAATGGATGCAACGATGCTTCTGCCTTTAAGAGACGTCATCATCCAATCCATCAAAGGTGGTATTTCTGCTAAGGTTTTTTCAAAAGTTGTTGAGAAAATGATAGCAGAAACTGGCATTGATACCATTCTTAAATCATGGGTTTTGCTTGAAAATCATGACACCAGCCGAATTGTGAATGATTTGCCATCATTTGCAGATTATCAGCTTGCAAAAACATTGCAATTCACCCTTCCTGGCACCATCAATCTTTACATGGGTGAGGAGATTGGCACCCCAGGTGGTGATGATCCTCTCAACCGCGCGCCGATGAACTGGCAGGTCGTTGAAAAGGGTAATGCATATAGTAAGTTGCACCATCAACTCATTCAGTTAAGAAAACAACATCGAGCCTTAAGGATTGGTGACATTAAGTTTTTGGAATCTGACCAACTGATTGCTTATATTCGAACCACTGATCGTTATGATGAGGTTGTGGTGGTTGTGATAAACCCTACTGATCAACCAATCCAAGAGATGATTGCGCTTACCGACCCTTTGCTCAAAAGTCACAACAAATTCATCCATTTACTCACAGGAGAGGTCGTCATGACGTCATATGGCATTTTGTTACCGATAACGATTTCGGCCAAATCCAGTTATATCCTCAAACCAGATTTATCACCCATCCACGGTTACTCCCCATATAAAAACATCCAAGAAGATTGATTCTGGTGTTGACCGTTGAATGAAGTATTTACTGAAGGATGAATGTTGTGAAAGGTGGAATGGTTAAGTCACTTGCCGTCACCGAACCCTTTTCAAGGGTAGGATAAATGCCTTCAAGTAATGACCAACCTTCGCTATTGCCGACTGTTATTGCTGTGCCAGTGATATTCGTGATGATGGTAATTTCACCTGCGTCCGTGGTATATGTCAGCGTGTAAAGCCGCGGATCGATGTTGGTTGCCGTTAACCTAGCGGTTTCAATGAAATCATTGTATTTATTTCGAACAGAAATCACCTTTTTATAATGATTCCATAAACTATCAGGAATTGCTTCTAAATCATCCACACCCTTGGTGACTTGTAGTGTCATGTTGTAATCTGCCGCACTGGCAGGATTGGTTTGACCAGTTTTATCGGTTTCCGACCAAATCATGGGTAAACGTTTATTTTCATCGCGGCCCGAACCCTTCATGCCTATTTCTTCCCCATAATACATGAATGGTTTTCCAGGCATCAACAAGTAGATTGATGCAAGTAGCTTGTGGTTTAAATCATTGTTTTCTACAAATAAAATGCCTGCGAGGCGACTTAGATCGTGGTTACTTAAAAATGGTGTATCGATTGCATCAGGACGTATCGCATAGAGATTTTGATTAAATAAAGCGGTGACCCGTGCCAAATCATATCCTTGTTGTAATCGAACCCGGTCAACAATTCGATTTCCTATTACAGAGACAGGAAAATTAAAGAATGAATCAATTCGCGCTGGGTAATATTGTAGTAAACCAGAGGATGTCATCGACCATGGTCCTTCGGCGACAATAAAGCTATCTGGTTTGATGGCTTTGGCAGTGTCCCCTAACCAACTTAAAAATTCAATATTCTTATTCGCATTCCCAGTAAAGAATGAAGTCACCGCGTCTAAACGGAAACCATCCACACCTAAGTCAAACCAATACGCCATAATATCTTCAATTTCATCTTTGACAAAAGGATTATCTAAATTAAGATCAGGCATACCTGACCAAAATCTAGCTTCTGCATAAACCCCGCCACCATAAGGTTCATCACCCTCTCTGCGCGTCCGTGAGAAGTTATAGTAATGACATTTACTCGCAGGATTACCACAATTGTCACTGGCATAATCTAATAATCCTTCTCTAAACCATGGGTGAACACTGGACGTATGATTCACAACTAAATCAAGAACGGTTTGAATATTTCTTGCTTTTGCTTCTTGTAAATACAGTTCAAAATCAAACATATTTCCGTATTTAGGAGCGATATCATAGTAATCCGTCACGTCATACAAATGGTAAGAACTCCCTGGATGAATGGGCATAAACCAAATGCCAGAAACCCCTAAGTCTTGTAAATAATCTAATTTTTCGGTCACGCCGTTGAGATCACCCATGCCATCGCCATCGGAGTCATAAAACGATTGAATGAAGATTTCGTACCAAAGCGAACCGCCTTCATTATCAATCGCTTCAGTGTCATAAGAAAAACTAGGGGTTACATTGCCACAACCAGAAATAAGGGTCGCTAAGACGACGATGGATAGCCACCGAATGGATCGACGCATCGTCAACCCTTGACGGACCCGCCGGTCACCCCTTCAATGTAATATTTTTGCATGAAGACAAACAACAAGGTGATGGGCAAGGCAACCAGGACAGAACCTGCCAAGAACGTGGTGAAGTACTGGGTAATGTTTTCCCGTTGGGTAATCCAAACCAATCCGACGGCGACGTTATAACTATCGGTGTTATCAAGTAAGATGACACGAGCGAAGATATAATCACCCCATGGACCGATAAAGGAAGTTAACGCGGTGAAAATGACAATCGGTTTTGATAAAGGCAAGATGATGTGCCAGAAGATTTGGGAACGAGAAGCCCCATCAATCATCGCCGCTTCATCAATCGCTTTGCTGATCGTATCAAAATAGCCTTTGGCAATATAATAACCAAACCCTGCGCCACCAGAATAAATAAAAATTAAACCCCAAATATTTCCTGTTAGGTTAAGTAGTTTTAGAATATTGAAGACGGCAATCATCGACATAAATCCTGGAAATAATCCAAGGATTAAAATCAATTGCATCATCGGTAATCGCGCACCAAATCTTAATCGGGAGAAGGCATAACTCGTCAGTAACACCATGATCGTGGAAACCACCATCGTCACCGTGGCAATGATTAAGGTGTTTAAAAACCATTGAGGGAATTTAATGGATGTTTGAGCTAACGCAACCGGATCAAATAAATTTAAGTAGTTTTGAAACGTATAACCGCGAGGAAAGAAGTTGACTTGAACAGATCCAGGTTCAGCACGGAACGATTGAATCACAAGCCAAAAGATAGGGACAACCCAGATGATTGAAAGCACCGTTAAAAAGATATAAACAAACGCATTTGACGTTCTTTCAAGCATTTTCTTACTACTTAAAAAAGATGGTTTCTTTTGACTGAGTGTTTTCATTATTGGAAAGCCTCCTCGTCTTTAACGCCTTTAATCTTTGAGAACATGATCAGCGAGATGAAGCTAGAAATTAAGAAAATAATAATCCCTAATGTCGACGCCATCTTATAGTCTTGTTCAAATAAGGTTAACTTGAATAACCATGTGACTAATAAATCTGTTTCACCAGCCTGGAATAAGGTTTGAGAGCTTGGTCCACCTCCGGTTAAGAAGTAAATAACCCCGAAGCTGTTAATGTTACCAATAAAGGCTGTAAGTAGCGACGGTCCAGTGACAAAGAACATATAGGGCATGGTGATTTTAAAGAATTTGGTGACCGTTCCCGCCCCATCAATGGTGGCACTTTCATAAAGGTCTTGGGGAATGTTCATTAAAATCCCAGAGGTCATCAACATCGTGTAAGGAACCCCAACCCACAAGTTGACGATGATGACGGTGATTCTCGCGTTTTCGGCGATGCCTAAGAAACTGAATCCTTCATTAACCCAACCGAGTTCAACAAATAAACTCTTTAACGGCCCTAAATCATTCAGGAAGAAGTTAATAACCAATAAAGAGATAAATTGAGGTACAGCGATGGTGATCACAAAAGCCGTTCGCCATAACTTCTTTAAGCGAATCCCTTTTTTGTTAATCATCAACGCGAGGATGATGCCAAAGAAATAGTTAAGGAATGTGGCAAAGAAAGCCCAGATAAAAGACCATCGTAGAATCGCAACCAAAGTCCCAGGCAAAAAGCGATAATAACCGGTTTGCCCTGAAAACATCGCGATAAAATTATCTAAACCAACCCATGTGAATAATGTGCCAGGGGGTTGATGGAAACGATCAAAGTTAGTGAAAGCTAACAGAATCATGAAGATTAACGGCAAGACCGTGAAGGTGAAAGCAAAGATGGTTGGAAAGGT
>CAMCVC010000013.1:0-24138 GCA_945879785.1 Staphylococcus epidermidis
CGAATATTGGAATGATCAATGCCGTTGGCATGTTGGTGAAGTTGTTTGCCCATCACCCCATACAACGCGATTAATTTATGTTCTGGGTATTGGGCTAAATCCCCCACGGTCATGATCCCGAGTTGGTGAAGGCGGTGTTCCATTCTTGACGCAATGCCCCACATCTCGCCGACTGGCAGTGGCCAGAACTTGTCTTGGATGTCTGCTTGATGCCAGACGGCAATCCCATCTTTGGCTTTTTTTGCTTCTAAATCCAAAGCACTTTTCGCAAGAAACGGGTTGTCACCGATGCCCACAGTTGCTAATAATTTCATTTGCTTGTAAATGGTATCTTTGATGGTTTTCATCAGTTGACGTGGGGTTTGTTGATAAAGCTTTAAATAAGGACCCAAGTTTAAAAAAGCTTCATCGACACTATACACATGAAGATCGTCTTCCCCGATAAAATCTAAAAGGATCGACATCACTTGAGCAGATTGTTGTAAATATAAACTCATTCTTGGGGTGGCAAAGACGATATCGTCACGTTTAGGGAGTTCAAAAACTCGGAGTCGTGAAGGGATGCCTTGGGCTCTTAAATAAGGGGATACAGCGAGAATGATGGTCCCTGTACCACGGCTTTTGTCGGCAACCACCAAAGGCGTTGTCATCGGATCAAGACCTCGATCCACACATTCCACCACTGCATAAAAAGACTTGAGGTCAAGGACAGCGACCACGGAAGGGAAAGGTTGAGTTAAGTTTTTTTCTTTTAACATGGTGACCTTGGACTTCTATTTTAACGAAAATAGAGACAGATATGCATTAAGAATTTCTTATGAAAACATTCATGCCTAATTTTGTTTGTTTTTCGTAATTTTCTTCAAAAAAATAAGTAAAAAATAATCAATTGTGGTATATTATTTCATATGGATTTTAATACCTTACTTGAACCAATTAAATTAGCAATTCTAGACATTTTAGCGAATCCAATCTTATTGGACATTGGTTTAGGATTATTCGTTTTATTCATGGCGTTCACTGGTGTAAAACGAGGATATTGGTTTGCGATTTGGAATTTATTTTTTTCTTTCGTGGTTATCTTGATTAGCCTTCTATTTTTCTTAAATGTAGCCACCACGTTTGTTAGTCAATTCACCGGCGCTTATTTAGTGTTTTCAGACATTGACTTATCAAAAACCATGGCGATGTTTGCCATCTTACTTGCCGTCTTGTTATTTGGTTGGATCATCTCTGGTTTTATTTATTTAATCTTTACCCCAATCAAAGGAAAAAATTATTCCTATCGTGATTTAGACCCCATGGTCGTAATTAAAGTTAAATCGTATGGATTCACCGTTGGTTTGATCGAAGGCATCGCGTATGTGTTTCTTTTCAATATCGTTTTAGGCAATATCGCAACCTATTTACCAGAAATATTCCCTAACCGTTTTATCTCAACGTTCTTATCGACCTTGCATCCAGATAATTCGGTTGTCCTAAGTTTAATCAATCAGCTGCTCGGGGATTACGGTAGTTTCCTTCAATTAGGATAAGTTGAATCTAGGCAAACAAAAAGTCTTGGGATCTCCAAGACTTTTTTTCTTCATTAACTAAGCTTTCTTAGGTTTTCTTTTGCTGACTTTCTTGGTTGCGACTATGTTGGTTTCTAAAACATCTGGCGTATCGCTAAGCGATGGCGTTGATTTATCCATGAACACATCATAAAAACCATTACCAATAAGGATGACAAAGACACCAACCATGGATGCTTGAAAACTATTGAACATTGTCACCACAAGTAAAATGATCATCCCAAGAATCGCAAGGCTTGGCACATAAGGGAAACCCCAAACCTTATATGGACGTTCTGCTTTTGGCATGGTTTTACGGAACTTGAACACTGATAAGAAGATGAGGGTGTTAAACACCAGCCCACCGAATAAGATAATGGATAATAAGAAATTGACATTATCGTATCCTAACAAAACAATGATGAGCGAAACGACGGTTTGCCCTAAGATGGCGACCCAAGGGGTTTGGAATTTAGCATCGACTTTTCCGAAGACCTTAGGGAGTGTTTCATCTTCCGCCATCGCTAAATAGACACGTGGGAATGATAAAATTGAACCATTCAAGGATCCAAAGATGGAAATCGCAATCGCCCCAAACACGACGTAACCTAATAGACCAAGATCAAAACCGGTAAAGATGGCTCCGAATGCGGAATAGACAGCTCCAAGATCGAAGCCAGCATCCACCGCGCCAGTTGCTAAATTCGCGAGTGTTTCTGGGGTAATGATGCGGTATATACCAACGACAAATAACACATACACACCCATGACCAAGGCAACGGCGATGGTTAATGCTTTAGGTAAATCTCTTTTGGTATCTTTCATTTCTTCGGCAACGGTATTTAAGTTGGTCCAACCTTCATAGGCAAATAAGGTTCGGGCAACGGCAAACAGTAAACCGGAAATAAGTAATCCAGGTTCAATATTTTCTGCCCCATTGCTAGCAAAGATATCTGTTTGGGTGCCAAAGAACAACCCATAAATGATGATGGTGAATAAAGGAATGAGTTTGGCAACAAATAAAATATTTTGGACCACTTTGCCATATTGAATGCCTAAGTAGTTAATCAATGAAAGGATGATAATGACAACCGCGGCAATCAGTCCAACCATCGGTGCTTCAAAACCTGCTCCTCCGTTGGCTCCAACCATATACCCAATTACTTGAGCAAAGAGAAGTGCTAATAAAGCAACAGATCCTGAGCTTGATAAGAAGAAGTTGGTGATGCCTGATAAGAAGGCCACCCGTCGACCATATGCTTTCCGAAGATAAACATAATAGCCACCAGTTTTAGGAAACAGCGTTCCCAACTCTGCATAAGTTAAGGCAGAGAATAGCGTGATGATTCCACCCACCAACCACGCGACTAAAGATAAACCTAAAGAATTACTTGCTAAACCCAAGACAAGCATCGAAAAGAAATAAATGCCCGACCCGATCATGATCCCTGCCAAAACAGAGACACTAGAGAACAATCCGAGTTCTTTTTTTAGTTTCATATGAAACCTCCAATAAATATTAAAGACAATTTATCAATATACTCGATAAATTGCAAAGAAAATGATTTCGTGAAAACATTAATTTTCTTTGATTTTTTGGAGGGCTGCGTAGTGTAACGTTGGGGTTCTTGCGGCACTGACCTCATCTAAACGACCTACTGGGGTGTGATGAGGTGCTGTTTTCACGATATCAGGATTGGTCTTGGATTCTTGGGCAATTTGTCGGAAAATCGCGATGAATTGATCAAGGGTTTCTTTGGATTCAACTTCCGTTGGTTCCACCATAATCGATTGATCGAAGAGCATTGGGAAATAGATGGTTGGGGCATGGATACCAAAATCTAAACAGCGCTTGGCAATGTCTAAGGTTTTCACACCAGTGGTTTGATCAATCAATCCGTTCATGACAAATTCATGCATGCATGGTTGATTAGCGACCAATTTATAGACATCTTTTAATGAGGCCTGAATATAGTTCGCGTTCAACACCGCATGAGGACCCACATGCATCAAGTCTTCTGCGACGGTACGAATATAGGAATAGGCACGAATGACCACGAGGAAGTTACCATAGAAACCACCGACTTGTCCGCAAGAGGTTGCTGGGTAATCAAAACGATATTGGTCCTTTTCTTTGACCACGACTGGTTTAGGTAAATAAGGTACCAAGTGTTTCGCAACACTGACTGGACCAGACCCTGGACCACCACCACCGTGTGGGGTGGAAAAGGTTTTATGTAAATTCATATGCATGATGTCAAAGCCCATATCTCCAGGTCGAGCAATTCCTAATAGTGGATTGAGATTGGCGCCATCATAATAGAGTAAGCCACCCACATCATGAACGAGTTTCGCAATCGTTAAAATATCTTTTTCAAATAAACCGACCGTGTTTGGGTTGGTTAACATGATGCCTGCGGTTTGATCATTAAGCACTTGTTTTAAAGCATCGACATCAACCATCCCATTTTTGGATTTGATCGTGATGGTTTCATACCCTAACATCATCGCTGAAGCTGGATTCGTGCCGTGGGCAGAATCAGGTATCACGACTTTGGTCCGTTTTTTGTCTCCGCGCGCTTCGTGGTAAGACTTCATGATCATTAAGCCAGTCAGTTCACCATGAGCCCCCGCAAAGGTATTTAAGGATGTGCCACCCATGCCTGTGATTTCATTGAGCATCGTTGCCATATCAAAATAAATCTTGAGTAATGGTTGGACGGTGTCTAGTGGTTGGGTTGGATGAATCAGTTTAAAGCCATCTAAGCTGGCCATTTCATCATTGATTTTTGGGTTATATTTCATCGTGCATGAACCTAATGGATAAAAGCCAGATTCAATCCCAATATTTTTTTGCGAGACTTTGGTGTAATGTCTTACGATATCCAATTCAGAAACTTCAGGAAGGATGGCAGCTTCTTGGCGAAATAAACTCGTTGATAAGGTAGGTTCCTTGGTTGCAGGAATGGTGGTGTTTGGTAGTTGATAACCCACACGACCTTGCGAAGATAGTTCAAAAATGAGTTTAGTGTAAGTCATGTTGAACCTCCTTGATTGCGGCAACAAACGCATCAATGTCTTCCTTGGTTTTGGTTTCACTACCATACATCACGAGTTGCTTATCGTTGAGAGGATAGCCAATTAAATAACCTTTTTTCACCAATGCTTTTTCTAAAGCATAGGTGTTTAATGTGCTGTTTAAAGTGACTTCATAGGCGTAAGGAGCTTGATAAGCCTTTGTAAACAATCCAGTGGCAGTGAGTTGTTCAATTAAATAACGCGTGACGGAGCAAGCACGATCAAAAGCATCGACCAATCCTTGTTTACCTAATGCGCTCATATAGACGGTTGCTTGTAAGGCAAGCAAAGACTGATTGGAGCAAATATTGGAGTTTGCTTTTTCTCGACGTATGTGTTGTTCGCGAGTTTGTAAGGTTAAAACAAAACCACGTTGACCCCGACTGTCTTTCGTGTAACCACAAATGCGACCAGGCATTTTTCTAACCCATTCATTGAGGGTTGCTAGATAACCTAAATAAGGACCGCCAAAACTTGGATTTAATCCTAAGGATTGGGCTTCACCGCAGACAATATCCGCACCAAGTTCTCTTGGGGTTTTTAATCTTGATAAGGCAAAGGGATCGTTATAACTGATGATTAAAGCTTTGTTAGATTTGATCATCGGGGCAACTTGATCAAAGTATTCAATCAATCCAAAACGGTTTGGATACGAGAAGATGACGCCAGCAAACGGCGACGCCATTGCTTGATTGAGTGCATGTTGATTCATCAAGCCATCTTGAGAGGCAACAATCTCTAAGGTCACATCTCGGTGTTTGGCGTAAGTCACAAGCACGGCTTCAACATGAGGAAGCAGTGGTGAGGCAATCAAGATACGTTTGATACCAGTGATGGCAACGGCCATCATCATCGCTTCAGATAAAGCGGTTGGGCCATCATACATCGAGGCATTGGAAACATCCATCCCTGTTAGTTGCGTAATCATCGATTGCCATTCAAAAATATATTGTAAGGTTCCTTGGGCAACTTCAGGTTGATAGGGTGTATACGATGTTAAAAATTCTTGCCGAGAACTAATCGCATCAATGATCGATGGACGTTCATGTTCATAAACACCAAAACCTCTAAAGGATTGCAAGACTTGACCTTGGTTAGCTTTTAAATGCTTTCTTAATTGACTCTCAGATAAGCGTGGCAATAAATTATAAGGTTTGCTTAAGCGGATGGATTGGGGAACATCGGTAAGTAAATCATCGATTCGTTTTGCCCGAATGACCGCTAGCATTTCTTCTTGATTGGATAGGGTTAAAGGAAGGTATTTAAACATCGTCATCAATCCTTTCTATATTACTTTGGTAAGGCGTCGTAATCAGCTTTAGAAAGCAAAGCATCCATTTCTGAAGGATTGGATAATTTCACTTTAATGATCCAAGTGGATTCCGCATCTTGGTTAATTAAGTCTGGACCACTGACAAGGGATTGATTCGTTTCTACAATTTCTCCGGAGACTGGAATATAAAGATCAGAAGCTGCTTTGACAGATTCTACGACACCAAACACATCATTTTCTTTAAATGTTTTTCCCACTGCTGGTAAGTCAACAAACACAATGGTTCCTAAACTACCTTGGGCGTAATCGGTGATGCCAATGGTGGCAATATTACCTTCTAAAATAACCCATTCATGGGATGGCGAATATTTACGATTGCTCATGATTCTTCTCCTAGCGTTTATATTGCTTCTGCATGAATATCATATCACGGACAACTGCTTCAATAGGTGTATTTCGCATCATCACGGTAACCTTAGTTCCGACCGCTGAATACGGGGTTTCTAGGATAGCCATTGCCAAAGCTTTTGTAGAATCAGGCAAAATATAACCAGTGGTGATTAACCCAATTTGTTTGTCGCCGACAAGCACAGGGTATTCCGCTCTTGCGACCCCTCGCCCAAGTAACTCAATACCAACAAGTTTTTGTTTAATCCCTTCTTGAATTTGTTTTGTGAGGGCTTCTTTACCAACAAAGTTTTTTGTTAATTTAACCGCAAAGGTTAAACCAGCTTCAACCGGAGAAATGTGTTCAGAAATTTCATGAGAATATAAAGGTAGTGCAGCTTCAAATCTTAACGTGTCTCTAGCGCCTAATCCACAAGGCGTCACTCTTGAATCGCCCATAAATGCTAGCCATAAAGCTTGAATGGTTGCTAAATCTCCATAGACCTCAAACCCATCACTCCCGGTATATCCGGATCGAGAGATGAGCAATTCTTTTCCTTGATATTTCGTCATGATAAAGGTCATGAATTTTAGTTGACTTAATTCAACTTTTTTGGTGATGTGCGTTTGCAGGACCGCTTCTGCCAAAGGTCCTTGAAGTGCAAGTTGAAGTAACTGGCTTGTGACGACCTCAATGGTGACATTGAAATTTCCTTTTTTTGACGTTAACCATTCAATATCCACTTGGCTATTAATCGCATTCAAAACCAAAAGAATCTTTTTAGGAGATAATACATACGCGATTAAATCATCAATCGGGTATCCTTGGTCGTTACACATGAGGGCGTAAATGGCTTTGTTTTCTGGTTGACCAGCGATTTGATTGGTGACTAGAGATTCAACAAAAGGGATGGCATCTTTGCCTGTAATATAAATTCGGGCCATATGAGAAACATCAAACACCCCAGCTTGCTGACGCACAGCGCGATGTTCTGCGACTAAACCCTTGTATTCTTGCGGCATGGTGAAGCCACCATAAAAGACTATTTTTGCCCCTAATTTAACATGCTCATCGTGAAGTGGTAATTTTGCCATACATTAACCTCAGTTATGGTCCTTATTTTACCTTATTGGTGAAGAATCATGTTAGTAAGATTCTTCATTAACGAAGGATCATCGAAATTATGGAATAAAAAAACTTCCTTCAGGTTGGATTATTTAACCAACTTTTGGAAGCCACATCAATGCAAATTGGTGGAGCTGACGAGGATCGAACTCGCTACCTCGTCGTTGCGAACGACGCGCTCTCCCAAATGAGCTACAGCCCCAATATTGCCACTCAAGATTAACAAAAAAAGCATCATTTAGCAATCATTTATATACATTTTTAACCGATCTTGCTTAGGTTAAAACATTTATATTGTAAGCGCATACAAGATATCATATGATAAAAGAAACCGATTTCCTTATCGAAGGAAAACAAAGGATCTTGATTATGAAAACGTTCACGAGTGAGACGTATCAAAAACAAAAACCGTTTGCAGGATTTTTACCTGGAATCGCTGGCAAAGAAGGACTGCCAATGTGGGTCTTTTATGTCAATCGAGGGCAAGCGATTAGTACCTTTGGGGTGAGAGATAAAAATGGGGCAATCACTGAATTTTATCCTGCTAACTTAGCGTACGCATACATCCATCAAAATGGATTTCGTACGTTTATCAAATATAAAGAAGAAGTCTATGAGTGTTTCCAAGAAAAAAATGAACGGCAAACATTGACCGTGGATGCGCATGAAATCATCATCGAAGAAACCATTCCACAGTGGCAACTTAAGATCAAGGTGACGTATGCAACCCTTGCGAATATGCCTTTATCCGCTTTGATGAGAAAAGTAGAAATCACGTCTCTGGATGGTGTTGAAAAAAAATTGATTGTGATTGATGGCCTTGCCCAAATCTTACCTGCTGGGATTGATTATGGTGGTTATAAAGCTGTCAGTTATTTACTTCAAAGCTGGATGGAAGTTCAAGAAAATGACAACCATGTCTTTTTAAAGTTACGTGCATCAACCGCAGATTCTAGTGAAGTCAAAGCAGTGGATGATGGTAATTTTTACACTTACGTTGGCTTAAATAAAAAGCAATACTTGTATGATTACAAAGCTGTTTTTGCCCAAGATTCTTCGTTTACAACCCCTTACCGTTTACACGCCTTGGATTATCAACACTTAGTGAAACAACCACAAGCTCCCGTCAACCAAGTCCCTTCCGCTTTTGTGGTCTCTGAGCTTGTCGTGAAAACCACCACAAGTTTTTATGGTGTCTTTGGCTATAGCCAAAACCGCGCCCAATTATCGCCTCTAGTTCAAAAGATGAACGCGGCTTTTTTAGACAACAAGTTTAAAGAAAATAAATTAACCGTTGACTCGCTGACTTCAGAAATTCAAACCCAAACGGCCAAGCCCATGTTTGATTCTTATCTGCAACAATGCTATCTCGACAATATTTTACGAGGTGGTTATCCAATTCAATTGGAAACCTTAGATGGACCGGTTGGGTATCACATTTATTCTCGTAAGCATGGTGATTTAGAAAGAGACTATAATTTCTTTTCCTTAGAACCAAGTTATTTATCTCAAGGCAATGGCGCTTTTAGAGACGTGTTACAAAACCGACGAAATGATTTGTATTTTCATCCAGAAGTGGGCACCACGACCATTGCTCAATTTGCTTCATTGATTCAAGCGGATGGCTACAATCCGTTAAGCATTGAAGGGATTATGTTTACCTTCCAAGGTGATGCAAAAAAATATCCATCTTCCATTCAAGACATCCTTAAGCAAGAATTTACGCCTGGACAAATTGCCAACGTCGCAGGTCAATTACAACTGCCTGTGATGGAAACAGTGACGAACATTGTTAAACAATCCCGTTATCATTTCAAAGCGACGTTTGGTGAAGGCTATTGGGGCGATCACTTTACGTACTTCTTGGATTTAATTGAGACGTATCTAGATATTTATCCAGATCAAGTGGAAACCTTACTTCAACAAAAGCATCGTTACTTTTTATCGCCTGCTCATGTGTTAAAACGCGATGAAAAATATATTTTAAAGAATGGTCAAGTTCGTCAGTACCACGCGGTCCATCATGATCACGGCTTACCTCCACGTGGATGGTTAAAACTTGCCAATGGAGAAGAAGCCACCACGTCTTTATTTGGAAAATTATTGACCTTAGTCACGAACAAATTTTCTCAACTAGACCCTGAAGGTCTTGGCTTAATGTATGAGGCTGAAAGACCGGGTTGGAACGATGCGATGAATGGGATACCTGGTTTATTTGGGTCCGGCGTCTCGGAAATGCTTGAATTAAAAAGAATCGTTCAATTCTTACGACAACAAAATATGGTTGATTTAGACGTGCTTTCTCCTTTAAAAACCCTCATCCAATCTCTATTCAATATCAACGAGGCCACTTTATTTGGCCAATGGTCAAAACGCATGGATGCGTTAGAAACCTATCGTGATCAACTTCAACTTCCTTTATCTACAACCACGTTACCTGCGCTCATGATTCAAAAGTTATTAACGCATATGGCGGACACACTCCAACAATCGATGGATCGATTGTTAAAGATTCATCCGATTCCTTATACCTATTTTATTTATGAAGTTGATCGTTATGATTTACTACCCAAAGCCAATGCAAACGCGCTGCAAACCGTTCGAGCGAAATCATTCAAACGCACACCTCTACCTCACTTTTTAGAAGCTCCCGCACGCATGCTATCCAATGGTTTTTTGACACCAGAACAATCGACCAAACTCTACGCTGCCATCAAACAATCCCCGTTATACGATGCCCCTTTAAAAATTTATAAAACCAGTGCCCCACTCGATCAACAATCGATGGAAATTGGTCGGATACGAGCGTTTACGCCAGGTTGGTTAGAACGAGAATCTGCCTTTTTACACATGACCTATAAATACATGCTGGGGTTATTAAAAGCAGAAACGTATCCTTCATTTTTTGAAGCGATGAAGGATGGATTGACTTGCTTTATGAATCCACAAGTCTACGGTCGATCTCCTTTAGAAAACTCGTCCTTTATTGCCACATCCAATAATCCAGATGCTTCCAAGCATGGGCAAGGATTTTATGCCAGATTATCGGGATCAACTGCCGAAGTGCTGTCGATGTGGAAACGATTATTATTTGGTGCAACATTATTTACCTATGCTCAACGTCAACTTCAATTTCAAATTCAACCGACCATCCCACTAGATTATTTTAAGGATGGCATCATCGAAACCACTTTATTTGCACATACCAAGATTCGTTTCATCATCACAGAAACCGTCAAACCAACAACCCAAGCATTAACCGTCATTGGTTATCGATTAGTATTACCTCATCAAACCCAACCTATTGTCATCCATGGTGCCTCCATCAAAGGTGAGCATGCCTTGGCAATTCGGCAAAAACGGTATAGTCAGATCGAAGTTTTGTTGAAGGGAGGTCCCACCAACTAACGATGATATAGCCTACTAGAAAGCATTGTTCACTCTTAATCATCATGAAAGGAAATTATTGATGAAACATTATTGGAAAGGTCTTACCATCACGTTAGCAGCCTTGGTGCTTGCTGCGTGCGGTACGCCAAGCTCAAGTAGCCAAGACAGCTCGACAAGTGCATTAACCTCAATTACCATTAGCGGTGCCAACGACGTATCCATTGAGTTTGATGTCGATTTTAACTTTTTAACAGGCGTAACTGCCATAGGAAACAATGGGACAAGCTATACAGAGGACCTCACGCTTTCCTCTATCTCCCCAGCGGTGAATACCACCACGGGTGAATTAGACACCACCAGAACCGGTGTTCACACCGTTCAATATCGTGTTCAAGTTGGAGTTTTAGTTGCGACTAAATTTAGAAACGTGACTGTTGGACAACCTCAATCAACAGGCGGGATGTTACTCAATCCAGATTTTGCATTAGGCACAGCTGGCTGGGATGATCCCGGTGTTGTCTATAACGAAAGTGGATCAAGTATCGCTTTTGATATCGAAGCAGGGGCATTAAAAGTTGTGGTTGTGACAAGCCCTGTTGCCTATGCTCCTCGATTTGGACAAATGAATGTCCCCTTTGAAATCGACACCACGTATGAAGTTAGTTTCCGCGCGAAATCAAGTGCAGTCAAACCTATTAACTTAAACGCTGGTGAATTATTAACCTCAGCTCCTTGGTTCACTGACTTTAAACCCGGTCAACCTGAAACGAGAACCATCGGTACTGAATGGGCAACCTATTCTTATACCTTTACTCACCGTTTAGACAATCAACGTGGTGGAATTTTATTTGAACTAGGAACTGTTGGTGGTCAAAGTGTCAATGCGACGATGTATTTTGATGACATCGCCATTGAAGAAGCCACTGCTGGTCCAGACGTCACTGCTCCAAATTTCAATGGGGTACAAAGTACGGTCAGTATCTTAGTTGGTTCAACCTATGATCCATTGAATGGTGTCACTGCGTTAGACATCGTTGATGGCGATTTAACCGATTCAATTTTAGTAGAAATTCTTGATAGCAACAACGCGACAGTGAGTGCAGTAAACACAAGTGCTCCTGGTGTTTACACGGTCAATTATTCTGTTGAAGATGCTGCAGGAAACGAAGCGACTGCTGAAACCACGGTCAATGTGGTGAACTTAGCTTTCCAAAATGAAAACTTATTAGTCAATGGTTCATTCGCAACGGCCATTGGCGAAGAGTGGGAATATTGGCAACAAGATTGGGGCACTGCTCCGGTTGTGAATCGCTCACAAGATGTCAACGCTGGCACATATAGTTTAGATATTACTGGCGGCGGCGATGCTGTCTGGGCCATTCAATATTTCCAAGATAATGTCAACTTAGTTCAAGGAACAACGTATCGCTTTTCTGTAACCGCGGCCGCTTCCGTTGCTCGCAAGTTAAGCGTTGGTATTGGTTATGGCGATCCTTGGAATGAATACGGACGTAAGAATGGACTTGAAATTGGCACCACTTCATCGACCCAAGACTTTGTCTTTACGGTCACCAAAGCAACAGCAGATGTGAAGGTTGTTTTAGAATTAGGCACCCAAGATGGTTTTGCCAATGGGGTCTTAACACTTTCTGAAGTTCGTTTACAACGATTAGATGCCCCCGCACTGATTGCAAACAATGATTTCTCTAACTCAGGTTGGAGAGGTTTTGCAAACACATCGGAAGGTACTGCCTATACGACTGAAGTCGTGAATGGTGAATTCAAGATGACCGTGACCGCAGACAATGGTTATGAATCTTGGCATTTGCAAATTGTCCAAGACGCTGAATCGAAAGCAGGTTTACCAGGCACAAGTGCGTTCTTAGATCTCGCTCCTAGTACGACTTATGAATTAAAGTTTGATGCCTATGCAAGTGAAGCTGTGACCATTACTCCAAATATTTTTGGTCAAAACATTTGGACGAACTTCGTTCAATCCCCTGCGACGACATTAACGACCTCCAAAACAACTTACACCTTAGCGGTTGTCACGGGTGCGACGTTAAATGATACTGAAAAATTAGCCTTTGAATTTGGTACCGGATTGACGATTACAAACAATATTCCAGTCTCAGTTTATTTAGACAATGTCACATTAAAAACTAATGGCATTGATGTCCCTACTCTATATAACGGAAATATGGAAACTGCCTTAGGTGGTCATACATACTTTAATACCCCAGGAGGCACAGCTCAAGTGACGCCAGAAGGTTTATCCATTGTCACTGGCAACTTAGGTGGCGATGCGTACACCCCACACTATTACTATATATTCCCCACGCTAGCGAAAGGCAAGTATGAAGTGAAGATTGCGTTAACAAGTTCAGTGACTCGTGATTTACGCTTTAATATTATTCTTCCTGATGCAGGCTATGCTTCGATCTTACCTGACAACTTTGTTGATTTTAGAGTCACTGCAGACGCCCCTTATGTCTTTACGGTTTCCTTTGAAGTCATGACTCCATTAACCAATGTGAAGCTTGAATTAGACTTAGGAACCCTCGGTGGTGATAAACTCTCTCTACCAGGAACATTCTTAATTTCAGAAGTCCTAGTCTACGCTAACTACAATAGCTAAAGGAGGCGATAGATAGTGAAACATAAAGCCAAATTATCCGTGGTTGCTTTGTTTGTCCTTGCTGGATGTGGGGGAACCCCATCCAGTAGCGGCAACACGACAACGAGTGGAACGCTTCAGCCGATTACGTTGTCTTATGCCGATTGGGGTAATCAAGAACTCAATCGAAGAATGCTAGATTTATTTCAAATACGATACCCACACATCACCGTTGAACTTCGTCAAGATATTGTTGGTGCTGGGGCTCAGTTTACAGGAAACCTCGTGACGGCTGCACAAGCTGGATTACTACCAGACGTCTTTGCCACCGATAACGTTCCCACCATCATCAATGCTGGGTTAACGTTAGATGTTGCGGAATTCTGGGATGCCGATGCGGATGCGCAATTAGTCTATGACAACATTGCCCTTGCTGGTGTTTATAATGGCAAGCGCTATGCGGTTCCTTCGTTTCAATTCTTAAAAGGGATTTTAATTAACCTTGATATTTTTGAACGGGCTAACCTTCAAACGGTTGCCGGAAAATATCGCATTGATAATGATGGATATCCTGTCAAAGATTGGACATTTGACGAATTCATCAATATTGCTAAAGACATTAAAAATTATGATTTAGTGAACACAGAAAACTTAGTCGTTGGCATGGACACTTGGTATGGATCCCCTGACTTCCAACAAGTGTGGCCGATGATGCAAAATGCAGAAACTCAATATGACACGTGGGATGGTGAACAATTCAATTACACCTCACCTGACTGGATTAGTGCGATGCAAGCTAAAGTTGAGCTTCATCAATTAACCAATGGGACCACCACTCGCTTTACCCCAGAAGATTATGACGCTGAAGACAATGACGAATTAAGAACTTACATGATTCAAACTGGATATGCAGCCATGGATATCGAAGGCTCTTGGCAATTTTGGGTCATTAAAGATGCGATTGATAATCGTGACTTTGAATTAGGTTTCTGGCCATATCCTCAAGGTGATGCTGGTTTATTTCCACCAACGATTTTAGACTTCCAAGCAATCTCTGCTCAAACCGAACATCCCGAAGAAGCATACTTATTGGCAAAGTGGATGACGTATGGTCAAGATGGCTGGAACGCAAGACTTTCCTTACTTGAAGAAGATCGTGAAGATACCATTGCCGAAGGGCTTACCCCAGAGTTCTTGGATCGATTCCCGATTGCGGATTATCCAGGAGTTTGGACAAGAGTTGAAGGTTTAGTTGAAGGAATTCAAGGCATCGACGCAATCTTTGATCGCATTGAATTTTCTAAACCAGACTTAGACAAGTGGTTACCAGGATATAAAGATTTCTGGGCATGGGCATATGCAGAAGATAATCCATTCAACTTTAATAACCTAGTCTTAGAAGGACCTAACGCTGTCCCAACCTATGCGGAAGCATGGCAGGAACAAATCAATTTATTGGTGAGCGCTCAGCTTGAAGCCTTAGGAACTTAATCCTCTTCAAATGGAAGACCTCTTCACGAGGTCTTCCTTCTTAGGTCAACTAAAAAAATGAAACTAAACATCCCTTTCTTTAAAACAAAACAATCTGGCATTTGGCTGATTGTTTTTGTTCTGGGTGTCTCGGGTTTCATTTTTTTAATCGATCAAGCTCCGGCCCCGATGAATCAAGCGTTTGATACGTATGGGATGTTGAACCCAGATATTAATTACGCTTATCAACAACAAATTTATGGCATTCCTACCTACACGGCCAAACAAGAATTTTATCAAGAGGCTGGCGTTCCCCAATCGGATGCAACCGCCACCTATCACTCGACCACCATCCAAGGTCAAGCGGTCTCTACTCAATCGGATGGTTATGAAGAATTTGTGTCAGGTTATGCTTTTCCTGAAGATGTATTTTTATTGGATGGTGAACATCCCATTGAATTTACTTATGAAGGACAATCCAGTGGCTTACTCTCTTTTTCTCTTGATTATTTCTTACTCGATGACAACACCGAAGACACCAAAATCAGTTTGACCATCAATGACGAATTACCATTTTATGAAAGCCAAGCGTTGATTCTTCCTGCCATCTGGCAATTTGCAACCGAAGAGTTTGCGTTAGACCGTTATGAAAATGAATTACAACCCTTGTCGGTGAAACAACGAATTTGGCAAACCCAAACCATCCGCGACATGCGAACATTGCATGCTTATCCGTTTGAATATTATGTGGAACCCGGTGATGTGATTGGTCTACATTTTGTCAATGCTGATGTTCTTATTGGCCGTATCTCGTCTTTGAATGTTGTCCCGTTAATCGATTATGATGCTTACGTGGAATCCCTTCCCAATGCTCAAGTGGTGGACACGTTAAGCATGATTTCAAGTCGCTCAATGACCACTCGAAGTGACGCTTCCATTCGCTTAAGAACGGAGCAAGACGTCAGTGCGATGTATTATGACACGCAATTTTTAAGATTGAATACGATTTTTGGCGACAGTTGGGAACGTGGTGGCCAATCGATTAAATATGAAATTAATATTACGACCCCGGGACTGTACGCGTTGTCCTTTCGCTACCGACAATATTTACAAAACGACATGATCACCGCTCGAAGTATTTACATCAATGGGGAAATTCCTTTTCAAGAATTTTTAGCAATGGCGTTTCCTTACACGATGCAATTTAGAAATCGCACGTTGATGGATGACGCCGGTGCTCCTTATTACGTTTACTTAGATGCTGGGATCAATACCATCGCCTTAGAAGCGGTGAATTATCCATATCGATTTGCCATTGAAACCTTGCAATCGGTTATGCAACAAATTCAGTCATTATCTTTGGAAATCAAACGCTATACCGCAGGAAGCAACGACCTGTATCGCGATTGGGAAATTGAAACTTATTTTCCTAACGCAAAAAATAATTTACTGGCATGGGCTGACCAACTCGAGATCATGTATGAGCAATTGTTGGTGGTGTCCATCAATCAAAATCCTTCTCAACTTGCCAACGTTCGTGTCAGTATTGCTAGGTTAAGAACCCTTGCCAATCAAATCAATCGTCTTCCTGGGTTGATGGTTCAATTTGCAGATGGGGATTCTAGTGTCAACCAAATGCTCGGCGCGCTTCTGCAAGAAATGATGCGATCTTCTTTAGAGATGGAACGGATCATGGTTCATGGCGAGGTGTCCTTGCCAAGAGCCACGGCAACCTTCTTTAGTTCCGCTTATGAAAATAGTGCACGACTGATCTTATCGTTTATTAATAATCCATATTCGGCAACACAAATGAATGAAGAAGATCTCAATGTTTGGGTCAACTTTCCTCGTCCTTACATTGAAATTATGCAATCGATGGTGGATCAATTTTATCCAGGGCAACGGCAAGTTAAACTTTCACAAATGCCGGATGAAAATAAATTAATTCTTTCTAATATTTCTGGTCAATCTCCCGATCTCGCGGTTGGGGTTAACCATTGGATTCCTTATGAATTTGCCTCGCGTGATGCGGCATTGGACTTAAGACAGTTTGAAGGATATAACGAGGTGGTTCAACAATACGCCAAAGGGGCAATGATTCCTTATGTCTTTGAAGAAGGGGTGTATGGGTTACCGTTAACCCAAAACTTCTGGGTGACGTTTTTCCGCCGCGACATCATGGCATCCATCGGCGTGGACACCATTCCCCAAACATGGGATGACGTCATTGGCTTATTACCTTTGTTACAAAGTTATGGTCTGAATTACTTTTTACCTTTATCCCAATTTTCTGGATTAAAACCATTTGTGGCAACCTTGCCTTTCATTCATCAATTTGGTGGTAGTCTTTATGCTGAAGATGGCATGAGCACGACGATCAATGCTGAAGAAACACTCAAAGGCATTACGTTAATGGCAGAGTTATATACGCTTTATAACATTCCAAAATTTGTAGCGAGTTTCTATAACCAATTCCGTTATGGAACCATCCCGATTGGGATTGGAGACTTGGGAACGTATTTACTTTTATCCAGTGCGGCCAGTGAACTCGATGGCTTATGGGGCATGGATTTGCATCCAGGTTATCGCGATCCAATCACCCAACAAATTAATCGCTCGAGTGCGACCGGGGCTCAAGGATCGATGATTTTAGAAAATACCAATTTACCCGATGATAGTTGGGAATTTCTTTCGTGGTGGATGTCGACACCGATGCAAGCGTTGTTTGGTCAAACCTTACAAAGCACGTATGGAAGAACCTACTTTTGGAATTCAGCAAACCTTGAAGCCTTTGCCCAATCAAGCATGCCTCAAGAATATAAATCCATCGTCTTAGCTCAATGGGAGTTTGCTTTGGAAGCAAGTCGCATCCCTGGCACGTACATGGTGGAACGCGAATTATCGAATGCCTGGACCAATATCGTGTTCCAAGGCATAAATCCTCGTCAGGCGATTGATGAGGCGGTACGTATATCCAATCGAGAAATCATTTATAAGATGGCGGAATTTGGTTATACCCTTCAAGGACAAATTCTAAAGCCGTATCTTGTCCCGACGATTGACAACATTGATCGGTGGTTGGTTGAACATGATTAACCGACTTCTCGATCGCATGAATCGTCCAGCGTGGTTTGTTTTTCCTTATTGGTTTTTATTTACGATTTTTATTGTCGTTCCTGTGGTGGCGGCTATCGGTTTATCGTTTACTTTTTTTAATTCCATTCAAGCACCCACCTTTGTTGGGATCAATAATTACATTGAGTTAATTACCCTGGATACTGTTTTCATGAGATACGTTTTACCAAACACGTTACGCTTTGCCTTTATCGTTGGACCGGTGGGCTATGCCTTGTCATTCATGGTTGCTTGGATGTTATCGCATTTACCCAAAACGCCTAGAACCATTCTTGCGATAATTTTTTATTCCCCTTCACTCACGGCAGGGGTTGCCATGGCGGCGATGTGGCGGATTATTTTTTCTGGGGATGCCCAAGGGTATTTGAACGCGATCATGCTTGATTTAGGATTGATCGTGGAACCGATTCAATTTTTACAAAATCCCGATATGCTCATGACCATCATGATTGTCGTCTCGTTATGGAGTTCGATTGGGGTCGGTTTCTTGGCGATGTTAGCTGGGATCTTAAATGTCGATCGGACCTTATATGAGGCTGCGTATATTGATGGGATTAAAAATTGGTTCCAAGAAATTACTTATGTGACGATTCCTTCGATGAAACCTCAAATGATTTTTGGCGCGGTCATGGCTGTCGTCGGAACGTTTCAAGCTGGTGCCATTGGCGTGGCATTATCCGGAACCAATCCAACGCCCAATTATGCCGGTCAATTAATTGTGAACCATATTGAAGACTTTGGATTCATTCGCTACATGATGGGTTACGCGGCAGCTATTTCTGTGATTTTACTGTTGATGGTGTATGCCATCTCTAAAATCACTTGGAAGTTTTTGGGAGAAAAAGAATAATGCCATCCAAATTTTTAGGAACACAAATCAATCCCGATCGTTTCCATAAAGGACAACTACCTTTCTTTATTATTCTGATTGCCTTTTCGATGCTGATGATTTTACCGATTTTATTTATCATCAACCATGCCTTCAAACCGCAATCAGAATTGTTTGCCTATCCACCGACCTTCTTTGTCAGAAATCCAACCTTTGATAATTTCTTAGAACTTGCTCGGTTAGTTTCCACCTCGGGAATTCCTTTTTCTCGGTATGTCTTGAATAGTGTTTTCATCACTACCATTGGTGTCGGCTTAGCCATCTTATTCACTTCCTTATCTGCCTATGGATTGGCGAAACTTCATTTTAAAGGCAAAAAGTTACTGTTTGAAATCAACACGATTTCGTTAATGTTTGTCCCGATTGCCGTTCAAATTCCTCGCTATATTGTGGTTGCCCAATCGGGGATGATTGATACTTATTTTGCCCATATTTTTCCTTTAATTACCATGCCAGTGGCGATGTTTTTAATTAAACAGTTCATCGATCAAATTCCTAATGACTTTATTGAAGCAGCCCGTATTGATGGGGCGAGTGAAATGCAAATATTTTTTAAAGTCATCATGCCGATGATTTCTCCAGCGGTCGCCACCGTTGGTATTCTTGCCTTCCAAATCATTTGGAACGATACCTCAACCTCGACATTGTTTGTCAATGATGAAAGTTTAAGAACCCTTGCCTTCTTTTTACAAACCCTAACCTCAGGGGTTGGCAATACGATTGCCGGACAAGGGATGGCCGCGGCTGCATCCTTGCTTATGTTTATTCCTAACCTGGTGTTGTTTGTGATCTTACAAAGTCAGGTGATGTCGACCATGGCACACTCGGGGTTAAAGTAAGATGAAACGCTGGATTTACGCCATCATCTTTGTTTACATCGGATTGCTGTTTCCGCAACGGAGCACCTTGGTTGGTTTCACCGATAATGGTTTACCTTATCAAACGTATACGTATGCCTCGAGTCGACGCCAACTCATTCAAACCCAAGATGCTTATTTACCATTATCATTAACGCAAACGTTAGGTGATTTTACTTTGCTCTCCCCACAAGACGTTTATGTGGATACCAATGACATCATTTATGTTGCCGATAAAGGAAGTAAATCGGTCATTCGTTACAATTTACAAACCGATGAAGCCATTGAAATTGGTAAGGGTGTCCTTAATGTGCCTACTGGCATCCATGTCGATAGCCTTGGTAATCTTTATGTCGCTGATTTTGGTAACAAGCAAGCCTATCAATTTGAATTCAGCGATGACGCCTACACCTTGATTGAAACCTATGAAAAACCAATCAACTCCCCTTTCTTTGGTGAGGATGACCCCTTTGATCCAACCAAAGTCGTCACTGATCGTGGGGGAAATGTTTACTTATTATTGTCCGGCAACGTCAACGGCTTAGCTCAATTTAAAAACGATGGCGAATTTTTTGGTTACTTTGGTGGCAATCGAATTCCCGCGACCTTTGAAAACACCATTCGTTCCTTATTGTTTGATGAAGAAACCAGAAGAAACTTTTTTCAAATCATTCCTAAACCTGTTTACAATGTTAGCGTTGATCAAAGTGGGTTGATCTTGACCACCACCAAAGCCCAAGATGGTTATTTAAAATTAAATATTGCCAATGTCATCTTCAATGAATCCGTGTGGGGTTTTGATACCGTTGAAGATTTAGCAGTCGGACCTTACAACACCATTTATACATTAACCTCGGAAGGTTACATTGTTGAGTATGATCCAAACGGATCGGTCTTATTTTTATTTTCTGGTCCAGACTCCATTGGTCAAAAAGGCTTATTTAAACAAGCCAAAGGGATTGCTGTGGATTCACGAAACAATTTATATGCGGTCGATGAAGCCACCGCCTCTTTACAAATTTTTATTCCAACAAGCTTTGCCAATTTAGTCCATGAGGCGATTGATTTATATTTTGATGGCAAGTATGGTGAGTCACTCATCCCCTGGCAAAACGTCTTGAAAATGAATCGCTTGTTTGATCTTGCTAACCAAGGGTTAGGAGATGCTTATTTTGCTTTACAAGAATATGAAGAGGCATTAACCTACTATCGCTTAGCAAGAGACACACGAGGTTATTCCAATGCGTATTGGGAAGTAAGAAATCAGTTCTTACTCGCGAATGGAAATATGCTTGTCTTGATGGTGCTTGCCGTCGCCCTTGTGTTTGCCTTTAGAAAATTGATTCCCGGATTTGCCTGGGTCCAAGGTCAACTCACCAGTTTGAAAGAAAAAACAAAAACCCCGAAGTGGATTTCAGAACTTCGTTTTCCTTTCCAAGTGTTTGCCAAACCAGTGGATGGTTATGACGACATCAAACGATATGGATCGTTTTCCAATCGGAGTGCTTGGCTTTATTTAATCGCTTTCTTTGTGACCTATCTGATTTGGATTTACGAAACGAATTTTTTATTCAACGGCTTGATTCCTTCCGAAATCAACATTGTTGAACAAATCATTGGTGTCTTTGTTCCTTTTGGTTTATGGGTCATCAGTAATTATTTGGTATGCTCTATCCGCGATGGGGATGGAAAATTAAAAGAAGTATTCCAAGCATCTGCGTTAACGTTCTTACCGATGATCATCACCTTCCCGATCTTGACAGTCATCTCTCATGCCTTGACGTTAAACGAAAGTTTTATTTATGACTTAATCTATGGCATTGGGGTAAGTTTCACGGTGGTGTATTTATTTGTCATGGTGAAGGAAATTCATTTTTATGATTTCAAACCCACCTTTAAAAATATATTCATTACGATCTTTACCGGCATCATGTTGATGGCGATGACCTTGATTGTGGTTTTCTTGCTGGGAGAAGTGTATCAATTGATTGCCGATATCATTCAGGAGGTCAACAGCCGTGTTTAAACTTGCACGCGTTGCCATTCCGATGGTCTTACTACCGGTGTTGATTGTCAGCACCCAAAACGATCCTACGTCCATGGTGTTACCACGTGTGGATAATTTTGCCTTCATTGAAAACCAACTTTTAAAGAGTTCACGTTATACCCAAATGGAAGAAACCGATGAAGCCATCCTTGCTGAATTTGAAGACACGTATCGCTTACGATATCTTCCTAGTGAACTTGAAACCTTAGGGTTTACAAAAATGTTAGAAAACAATCAATTGAATTTATATTTTGAAAAGGATTCGTTCTCTTTGATCTTAGAAGATAAAGCCAGTGGTTATATGTTTTCCTCACGGCCTGAGTTTCAAGGGTATTCACAAACCAGAGAAGATAATACCGCCAATCGTAACTTGATGAATTCAGGATTATGGATTGAGTCGATTCGCACCAACAACATCAGTAACAGCGCGATTCGTGTTGAATCCCTCTACACGATGGCCGAGGCAAGTTATGCCACCTCAGGTTCACAAGACCTCAATGACACTGATATCACGTTACCTTACGTTCTCACCCCGAATAGTTATAAGCGCGCCTTGGTCAACGTTTCCACCGCGCCTAAAAACGCAAACGCCTTTATCTCAACGGTTCAATTAACCACGTATGGATTTTCTTTTGAAGTTGAGATTGCTTTAGAAGCTTCTGGTTTTTCTGTGCATTTTAATCCGGACTCGGTTGAAGAAACCAATGAACAATATGCAATGTTGGGATTACAATTCTTTCCTTATTTTGGTTCTGCTCGTGAAGACGTTAATCCAGGATATTTTGTCATTCCCGATGGGGTTGGCGCGCTTGTGCGAACCAATCAACGCTATGACAAAACGTATCAATCGGATTACTATGGATCGGATTTAGGTTACTTAAGAACATCGGTCGCAGATTTATCCTTACCCATTTACGCGATCATGCATCAAGTGGATGGCTTTGGTTTTTATCATGAAACCGTATCAGGGGCCGAACACGCGACCTTATTGGCGAATTTTTGGGGAAGAAATACACGATATAACCGCATGACCAACCGATATAACCTCCGACGCATTTATCGTAACATCATCAATCGTGCTGGAGACGGTCGCGATGTGATGCCAGAAGAGATGATCACTGAACCTTACCATGGCAAGTACCAAGTCTTACTAGGGAATCAAGCCAATTATGTTGGGGTTGCTCGCGCCTATCAAGAAAGTTTAACCAACCGTGATGCCTTACGTTTATTGGAACCAACCAAGACACCCTTACAACTTGCCTTCATGATTCATGAACAAGAACCGACCTTTTTTGGCACAAGTCGTATCACGATGACAAGCATGGAAGCGGTAAAGTCGATGAAGGATGAACTCATCTCTGAAGGTATCGAAGATCAAGTGGTGGTGTTAAAAGGGTGGTCTGGGGATGGGCTATCGTATCGCCAACCTTACGCATTCAATCATCCCAATAAGAATGGTCTTGATCAATTGATCAGCTCTACCAAAGACCAAGGTAACTCCATTTATTTAGAACAAGACTATCTTGTCAGTAGTGAATTGTCTTCTCGAGTTTCGTTTAATCGCGACGTGGCTAGAAACTATTCAAAACTTAACATGAGTTATCCTCTTAACCGCCTTGATAATCAACCGATTGATGAATATTATCTTTATCCAGAAGTGGCTCAGTCGATGTTTGATCGCGACCTAGGTGCCATCAACACCTTAGGTGTCAGTGGTCTATCATTACCCCATTTAGGGAAAACGTTATTTAGTTATTATGATGATGCTCGCTTTAGTCGCAGCGAAACCTTGGGCATTGTCACTGCCATGGCCAATGACCTTCCTGGAAGTGCCATGCATCGTCCTTCGGCATATATGTTTCCTTACTTAAATCATTATTTAGATATGCCGATCACCAATAGTCAATTAGACTTATTTACCGATCTTGTGCCATTAGTTCCGATGGTATTAAAAGGCTACATTCCTACCTTTACCCCTTACCTCAATTTTAATGCCCTTGGAAAAGAACGCCTTTTACAAATGATTGATTTTGGCGTCAATCCAAGTTATCTATTAACCGAACAACCAAGTAGCACCTTACGTTTCACGTATAGCAATCGTTACTTCACCACCGCTTACGATGACTTCAAATCTGATATCACGTCCGTGTATCCCTACATTGCTGGAGCCCTTGATCATGTATCGGGTGCACGCGTGACGAATCGAACGATGCTCGCCACAGGGGTTAGCTTCGTGAGTTATGACAATGGCGTTCGCTTGTTGATTAATTATCGATCGTCGCCTTATACCCATGAACAATCCACCGTTGAAGGTCT
>CAMCVC010000014.1:0-21947 GCA_945879785.1 Staphylococcus epidermidis
ATATATATAAGTTGGATCAGTGGTGTAGCGGTTAACATGCCTCCCTGTCACGGAGGAGATCGCGGGTTCGATCCCCGTCTGATCCGCCAGTAGAATATGATAGATACTCAGCAATGAGTATCTTTTATTTTAAAAGGTTAAAAGACCCTTATTTTATCTTGATAAACAAGTCCTAATCGTGTAAAGTGATAAAAGCGTTGGCCCGATAGCTCAGTCGGTAGAGCAACGGACTGAAAATCCGTGTGTCGCCGGTTCGATCCCGGCTTGGGCCACCACTTTTGTAAAGAACCATAAAGGTTCTTTTTTGTTTGATTTAATCATTAAAACTATATAATTTAATTATGAATAAAAAGCTAAAATTCAGTATTACACTTATAACTCTTTTATTAATATCTTGTGCCGGAGATGTATCGAGTCAAACTTCTTTTGAGTCAAGTTCATCAAGTACTTTTACTGTTGCTTTTGATTCTCGCGGTGGTTCCATTATACCTAATCAAATCGTCGAACCAAACTCATTTATATCACCCCCTAATGTCTCTAAAGAAGGTCATAATTTAGAAGGTTGGTACACTTCTCTCAATGACGGAGTAACCCTTGAAAACAGATGGAATTTTTTGGAAGATAGGGTTAATTTTGATTTTACCTTATATGCCTCTTGGATCACTAATCAGTACACAATTTCGTTTGAAAGTAATGGCGACAACACTATTAACTCTATTACAGACTATTATGGAGCGAATCTAACTACTCCTAGTCCAACTAAAATAGGTCATAGCTTTTCAGGATGGTATACAGATGTTGGATTAACCCAATCATTTACATTAACAACCATGCCAGCACAAAACATTACACTCTTTGGCACATGGACAATCAATCAATACACCATCACCTTTGAAACCAATGGAGGAAGTAGTATTGCTTCTATAACAGGCAACTATGGTGATTCTATTTCAGTTCCTAATGATCCAACAAGGGAAGGATATACGTTTAATGGATGGTATGCTGACTTTACCCTAACGCAATCAACAACAGTTCCTAACGCTATCCCAGCACAAAACATTACACTCTTTGCCACATGGACCATCAATCAATATACCATCACCTTTGAAACCAATGGAGGCTCTAGTATCGCATCTATTACGGGTAACTATGGTGATGCTGTTTCAGTTCCTAATGATCCAACAAGGGAAGGATATACGTTTAATGGATGGTATGCTGACTTTACCCTAACGCAATCAACAACAGTTCCTAACGCTATCCCTGCAGAAAACCTAACGCTCTATACGAAGTGGAATGAAATCTTCACGATTAAAGTCATTTCTATGGGAGCAGAGCATTCTTCTGCTTTAACTCCAGCTGGAAGAGTGTATATGTGGGGTAGTAATCACCGTGGTCAATTAGGTGTAGTTGATGATTACACAACCAATAAAATTATTCCAACAGAAATTACTTCCAGGTTTTCTCTTGTCGCCGATGATAAGATTATTGGTTTATCATTAGGTGCGAACCATTCATCAGCAATATCCTCAATTGGAAGAGTGTATATGTGGGGTTATAATCAATTTGGTCAATTAGGTGATGGAACGACCACCGACCGGTATGCTCCTACTGAAATCACATCTAGATTTTCACTCGCTGAAGGCGATAAGATCACTTATTTATCACTAGGTACTGACAATTCATCAGCAATATCCTCAACTGGAAGAGTGTATATGTGGGGTAATGATTCTTTTGGTCAATTAGGTATAGGTGTTGGAGGTTATTCATACCGAAATGTTCCAATAGAGATTACTTCAGCATTTTACCTTACTGCTGGTGATAAGATTATTGGTTTATCATTAGGTGCAGCCCATTCATCAGCAATATCCTCAACTGGCAGAGTGTATATGTGGGGTTATAATGCCTATGGTCAATTAGGTGATGGAACTTACACAAATGTAACCTGGATAACTGAAATTACTTCCAGGTTTTCTCTTGCCGCCGATGATAAGATTATTGGTTTATCAATAGGTGCTTTCTCTTCATCAGCATTATCTTCAACTGGAAGAGTTTTTATGTGGGGAGCAAACAATATTGGTCAATTAGGTGATGAAACTTACACAAACCGAAATGTTCCAGCAGAAATTACTTCCAGGTTTTCTCTTGCCGCCGATGATAAGATTATTGGTTTATCATTAGGTCCAGAACATTCATCAGCAATATCCTCAACTGGAAGAGTTTTTGTGTGGGGAGCAAACACTTATCAAAAAGGTAATGAAACTCACTATGGTCTATTGGGTGATGGAACTTACAGAGAACGAAATGTTCCAACAGAAATTACTTCCAGGTTTCCTCTTGATGGCGATGGTAAGATTATTCGTTTATCATTAGGTGCATCCCATTCATCAGCAATATCCTCAACTGGCAGAGTGTATATGTGGGGTAATAATTACTATGGTCAATTAGGTAATGGATTTACCCATGGTTTTGGTATTCCTGTATTAATTTTTAAAAATGCAACCTTCGACTGAAAATCCTTATGTCGCTGGTTCGATTTCGGCTTGGGCCACCACTTTTGTAAAGAACCATAAAGGTTCTTTTTTGTTTGATTAAATCATTAAAAGTATATAATTTAATTATGAATTTTCTTAAAAAACTAATCAATCCACTTCAATCTCATGTAGGAAATTTATTTTTATCCATTTTACTTACTTGGATTTATGTCATCATCGTCTTGTTTATCACCATGCCATTCATCACTTTTAGTGAAGCCACTAGTCCTGAACCTTGGTTGACTGCTCTGCATTTTGCTTTAATAGCGCCAGGATTGGCTTACTTACTCTTCAATATCAGTGAGCATTTTCAACATGTAAAAACGTTTCGATTTTTGCTTTTCCCAATTTTAGTATTTTCTATCCCATCATGGGGCATTTTAACCCTTATCGGCTTTGGGGCAACCGTCTTGTGGTTTGTGCTGTTTTTAATGCCACTATGGCTATTTGGTATCCCTGGGGCTTTAATCTTTGGCTTAGTTTTAGACTTTTCCAAAAAACGCCAATCCTAGTTATTGCTTATTTGTTTCAATTTCCTTAAATGATGAGACAAAGTTTTACTAACGCTTGTTATTAATCGCCGAGGTCAAAACTTTATCTTTTTCAATCATTGGAAAACTACGTAATTGCATTTGGGCTTGAACCATATCGGCAACTTCTTGGGTGGTTTTGCCTTGATACATGGCTGGGGTAATTGGTGGTAAAAAATCCACTTGGACAGGATACCGCTTCATGTGGATATGGGTATCAATTGGACGATGAAACCCAAACGCGACCATTGGTAAAATGGTAATTTGAGCGTCCATCGCATGTTTAAACGAACCCGCTTTAAAAGGCATCATCGGTTGTGATAATTGCTTATTACGAGTTCCTTCAGGATAAATGACCCATCGAGTTTCTTTTCTTGCTAAACTTTCTTTCATTTTTAAGAAGGCTCTGACTTGACTACGAATGTCTTTTCGATCAATGAAAATCGCATCAATAGCTGCCGTTGCATCCCCAAAGATGGGAAAGTAGCGAACATCTTTTTTAGAGACAAAACGTAAAGGTTGTTCCATTAAATGAATCGTTAAGTAAGGATCAAGCATCCCATGATGATTGCTAACAATCAAATATGGCTCTTTTGTTTTTAAATATTCAGGATGGTCAATATACATATCAATATGAAGTAAGGGTAAAACAAGATTGACTGCCCTCCGGATCATTCGATATCGATAGGCAGACGATGTCCAGCGCTTAAAAGCAATCGCTGGAAAGATGAAAAAAAGATAAGCGACGATAAGTCTAGGAAATAAACGAATGATTTTCCACATATGCTTTAGTTTATCAAAACCAACCCGATTTAAGGAAAAAAAGTGAGCACGTGCTAAACCAGTCGAAATGTGCGAAAATAATGATGGTAAAAAACATGAGAAGAACACGGTTCGGTCGTTCACGATATGGTTCCGGTATACGTCGCTCAACCTTTGGGCGTACGAGGGGATTTTATTCCTCAGGGCGATCCGTGCCTTTAAGAGGCCCTGTCGCGATTATTTTCTCAGTGGGGATCTCCTTATTTGTGCTTTCATTTATCTTTAACTTTGTCTATATCTTTGTCTCTGATGACTTTAACCCTATTTTCTTTTTCATCCCGGTGGTCATCATGGTGGTCATGATGATTACGTTAATGATTGCTTCTTTCACTGAGGCCTTTAAGACGATTAAAACGCAAGGAATGAATCCCAATTTAAATAATCCAAATCAGTCTGCTGGGGTGTTTAATCGTTATGTCAGCATTCTAGAATTGGCCCAACAAGCAGGGTTGAAAGTCACATTCTTGCCCAATCAAGATCCAAGCACAGCCCAAGGCTTGATTCAAAATGATCAGCTCACCATTCTCGTAAAAAATCTTTCTAGTTCTGGAAACTACGAAAACGCGATGGTTCAAAACTTGTCCAAGGGGTTAGTCACCTATCAGGCACAAGAAGCGTGGCTGATTCAACAACCACCAACCTTTGTGGAGAATGATTTAAATTTTGCCCGTTTTTATAATGTTAAACTACTCACCCAAGAACAAGCGTTAGCGAGTTTACAAACCTTAATCCCAACCACAAACAAGAGTCAATAACCATGAAGTTCTTGAAGGCGTATTTTGGCGAATTGATTTTGCTTGCCGCAAGCATGATCTGGGGCACAGCATTTATTTTCCAATCCATTGCCAATGATGTCATGCAACCATATACGTTTGTTACCACCAGGAGCTTAATTGCCACCGTGGTCATGGGCCTATTCATTCTGGTTCGCAGCAAAGTGAATCCAAACAAACAACTAGCAAAATTAGGTAAACCTAAGGGTTATACCTTAGCAATCCTTGCAGGATTAGCGTTATCCCTTGCGATGATCCTCCAACAAGTTGGTTTAGTTGGCACCACCAGTGGCAAAGCAGGGTTTCTCACGGCGTTGTATATCTTGTTTGTTCCATTACTTGGTTTTTTGGTTAAAAAGAAACCCACGTTGATCGTCTGGATCGGATTACTCGGGGCAATTTCGGGATTCTATTTTTTGTCGTTTAGTGGAGAAGCTGGTTTAAGTATTAATCTTTATGACATGTTGATTTTAGGTTGTGCCTTTGCGTACGCCTTTCAAATCTTTTTTATTGACCAAATTCAAAACCGCTTAGATTCTTTAATGTTTTCGTTTGTACAGTTTGCCGTGGCCACGGTAATCACTTCAATTCCCATGATTGTGGTGGAAGGCCTTGATGTATCCTTCTTGCAGTCGCCAAAGGCCATCTATGCCCTCTTGTATGTAGGGATCGTCTCGAGTTGCATCGCGTACACCTTCCAAATCATTGGCCAAAAGCGAGTCAAGTCTGCGCCGGTGGCAACCTTAATCATGAGTTTAGAAGCGGTGTTTGCCCTTATCGCTGGGATGGTCTTTTTACAAGAAACCATCACCCCATCTCAAAGTGTTGGGATGGCCTTGATTCTTGCTTCGATTGTCCTTGTGACCTTACCCTGGAAAAAAATTCAAGCCTCATTTCAAAAATAACCCTTTTAAACCAATTTCTATCTTGTTAAACTAATGACATATGGATTTAAAAATTCACATTGTCACATTGTTTGTTTCTCGCTATGACGATGCAATTGCATATTTCACCAAGGTGTTAGGATTTACCTTGATTGAAGATATCTTGATGACCACCACACGCCGCTGGGTGAAGATTGCTCCTGATATTCAATCCCCCGTGCAAATCCTTTTACACGAACCTTTAATCGAAGAAGAAAAAAAACTCATCGGCAAGCAAAATGGTTCTCGACCCTTGATCGTTTTATCCACCCAAGATCTTAAGAGTGTGGTTCGTGTCTTAACCAAGAATGGGGTTGTCTTTACCAAACCGATCACCAAAGAAATTTATGGTGAACGGGCTCAGTTTAAAGACCTCTATGGCAATTTAATGGAAATCGTTCAATACGATGTCTTTTCCTAAGTAACCCACTTAAACTCATGAAAAGCTTAAAGGAACTTTATCGCATCGGTCATGGACCTAGCAGTTCCCATGCCGTCGCTCCTGGCAATGCGTCCTTATTTTTAAAACATCTCTATCCACTGGCGACAAAAGTCATCGTTACCTTATATGAATCGTTTGCATTCACTGGCAAAGGGCATTTAACCGATCAGGTCATTATCCAAGGATTTTCTCCTATCCCTTGCGAAGTCATCTTTGATCGAAAAACCAAGACGGACCATCCCAATACCTTTGATGTTGTCTTAACGCTTCCTGATGAAGTCATTCAACGCCGGGTTGTTTCTTTAGGAGGCGGGGCTTACAGGATCAATGATCCTCAATGGAAAGAACCTAAAGTAGTTTATCCTCATCACCGACTCACAGCCATCCTTGAGTATTGCCAACAAGAAGGACTCACCATTCCTAAATATGTTGAAAAGTATGAAGGACCAACCATTTGGCCTTTCTTAAAAACCATTTGGGATCAAATGCAAAAAACCATCCTTGAAGGCATCTCCACTGAAGGATTGTTACCCGGTACTTTGAAAGTCTCTCGGAAAGCAAAAATGCTTTATCAAGCCGTGTTAGCGAATACGACTCCTGAGGTGTATCAAAATAGAATGATCAGTGCCTATGCCTTTGCCGTCAATGAAGTCAATGCCGCGGGTGGGATTGTCGTCACGGCACCCACATGTGGGGCAAGTGGGACGATGCCAGCGTTATTAAAATATGTTGTCGACCGTGACCGTATTCCTGAACAAAAAGTTTTAGAAGCGCTTGCCGTTGGCGGACTTATTGGTAACCTCATCAAACACAATGCCTCTATTTCTGGGGCGGAAGCAGGGTGCCAAGCCGAAGTTGGTAGTGCGTGCTCGATGGCCGCGGCGACCTATGCTTATTTACTCAATATGAATCTCAGTCAAATTGAATACGCAGCAGAAGTAGGGATGGAACACCATTTAGGACTCACGTGTGATCCGATTCAGGGTTATGTACAAATCCCATGCATTGAACGTAATGCCATGGCAGCCCTAAGAGCAATTGATGCAGCACAATTAGCCTTTATCATTGCCGATAGTCGCAAGATTTCTTTTGACCTGATTGTGGACACCATGTACCAAACAGGCAAAGACATGGATCAAAAATATCGAGAAACATCTAAAGGCGGTTTAGCGAAAAAATATCGGGTTTCCTAGTTGTTTATTCATCCACTATTTTGTAAAATAAAACTTATGTTAACTTATGTTTTAAAAAAACAAACCACGCCTAAATTCTTAGCATTGAATGCTTTTTATTTCTTTTTCTTCCTCGGCATTTACACCTTGGTGGATTCGTTCAATATGAGTTATTCGGAAATGGCCATTACTTTTGGACCTTTTTTACCAATCCTCAATATTAGTTTAAACCTCATCATGGCCGTTCTATCGATGGGGATGATGGGATTAACGAGTGCCCAATTTGATTTTTCTGGTAAGGAATCCAAAGGATCAAACCTTTCCTTTGCCTCGGTCTTGTTTGGCATTTTAACGTATGGGTGCACCCCTTGTGTGATTTCGTTCTTTGCAGCGATTGGTATTTCTTTTTCTGTCGCGGTCTTACCTTTTGCAGGTTTACCTTATAAATTCATCTCGTTAATATTGATCATCATAGGTTTTGTTTGGATTTTATGGAGTGTTCACCGGACGACTTGCAAACTTCCTTCAACTCAAGTCAAAAAATAACCACGAATAAATCCATAAAGTTTGACCGTGAGAATCATTAAAAGTGTTCCTAGAATGAGTAAATCTTTTTCAATCAATAACAAGATAATCGGATAGATGACCGTGTGAACACCGATGAACACATAAACATAGATTGGTTTTAATGCTTGCCAAGCTCGATGCGTGCTTTCTAGTTGATTGCTTATCATCCCGCTTACTAAATCAATTGCGAAAAAGGCGCTTAACCATGTCCAGATGGTCGCTTGAGGGTGTAACCAAATAATGAGAACCCCCCCAAGGATGCCTGGAAGTACAATAATAAGAATCCGTGCGGTTGTTAGTTTGCCAAATAAAAGTTTGAGCATACTCTTATTATAGATTATCCGATTTGCTTATTCATGATGGCTTGATAGGTTTTTCGAATGTCTTGTTGATTTAAATGTAAATATTTCTGGGTGGTTTTTAAATTGCTATGACCAAGTAACATCCTTAATGTTTCTAAGTCGCCACCTTTTCTAAGAAAGGACGTCGCAAACGTATGTCGCCATTTATGTGGGGTGATATTGTCTTGGATGCCATAACGTTTCTTCAATTGATAGAACAAAGATTCAATCGATGCCGTTGTCATTCTTTTGAACGTGGTGAGATTGTAAAAGACATATGGGACATGAGGATGAAGTGCCAACAATGCCTGAAGATCGAGTTCGGTTTCTTCGCGAAAACATACGATACGATGCGCGTGAGTTTTTGTCATTTCTACAAGCATGGTCTGCGTTGAAAAATCGATATGCTTTTTCTCCAAATGAATCAACTCATTCATGCGTAAACCCGTTTCTAACAAAATCTTTACAATTAAGAAATTTCGAAGATGGACTGGTCTTTTCAAATCAACTTTCATCGCTGCAAGGAGGCGATCGATGGTGGTGAATGGAATCAAGGGAATCAAGGTTTTACTCTCTGATAATCTCATGAATTGAATCGCATAATTCCCGCCATATTTAAGGGTAGTCTTTAAGGCAGATAATGCTTTATTAATCGTGATATTTTTCATCGTGGGATGATGTGTTTTCAAACTCACAATAAACTCTAGAATGATATCTTCATTAATGGATGAAATACTAAGGTTCCCCAAGTACTTTCTCATCAATCCAAAATAAAATTGGTAATACTGAACGGTTGCTGGACGTTTGGTAATCACTAACTTTCTTTGAAATTTTTCGATGACCTCATGGATGTTCATGGTTATTAATAGTGTTAGTATTGAATAGATGAAAATAAATAAATTATTTTTAGTTCCCTTAGGTTTAAGTATCCTTAGTTTTTTCCTTTTCACGATTTCCCCATCGACCATAGATGACAATGGAATATTGAATGAGCCTTTCTACCTAATTCTTGTTGGTTACGCGTTTTTCTTTTTAGCGATCATTTTACTTGCCTTCACTTTTTTCAAACAAGATTAGTATTTTTCTTTTCTTTTGTTAAAATAATAAAAAAGGGAGAATTGCGCATGCATCACCGCACCTTTATTCTTATTAAACCAGACGCGATTGAAAGGCACTTAGGAGAAGAAATTCTTGATCAGTTAAGAGCCAGTGGATTAGTTGTCTTAAGAATGAAAAAAGTGATTGCAACCAAAACTCAGATTATCTCCCATTACCAAGATGTTATTGATCGCTTAAAACTGAATTATATTCAACAAGCTATTCTTGATGAATTTGATCAAAAACTTGTCTGGATTATTGTCGCCACCCATCCCAAAGGTGACCCCATCCAAACCGTTCGCAATTTGATTGGTCCTACCGATCCTGCCAAAGCAGAAGATTTTACCATTCGCGGTCAATATGGCAAAGACACCATGGAATTATCAATGAAAGAACATCGTATGCTTAAAAACCTTATTCACGCCTCTGATTCTCCGGAAAGCGTTGAACGAGAAATCTTACTTTGGTTTGGTAAATAAACTTCACTTATTAATCCAAAAACCTTAAATTCATTTAACTCTTGAAAAATGAAAGCGATTTCATTAAAATAGAAGTAGGTCGAAATAGTCTCTTGAGTGTCGAACAGAAAGCATGATAAAGTCGATATATTTCATGAAATTTTGTTCAAACTCTACAGACTCGAAACGTTTCGATACGTTCCATGGAGGAGCATCTATGCATCGCAAACTAATGACGTCAACTGGTTTCTTTGTCTTATTACTCGCTGCGTGTGGTGGCACTGCCTCAAGTTCAAATCCTGATCAAATCACGCTACGTTACGCTGGTTGGAATTTAGGAAATGTTGCAAGCAACAATATTGAGCGGCAAATGCTTGCCGCTTACGAAGTGGATAATCCAAACGTGAATATCGAAATCATTGAAAGACCTTTTAAAGTCGATGAAGAAACAGGAGAAGAAGTTGCCGCATCTTGGGATGAATTCTTTGCGACCCAAGCTGCCATCAATACCCTCCCAGATGTTTACATGATTGCAAACTTGGCTGGTTTTACGGCTCAAGGTTGGACCGAAGAGCTTACCGATTTATTCATGGCAGACGAAGATTATGATAAGCTTCCTGCTGATATTCGTGCCTCGGCATCATTCAATGACCGTTATTTTGCGGTTCCTCAATCCTTGTTTTATTTTGGATTCTTCATCAATCGAACCGCGATTAATCGGGTTGGACCTCGGGCGGTCATGCCAACGTATGGGATGACCTATGAAGCATTGATGAGTGCCGCAGAAAAGAATTCCAAAGCCCCTATTCAAGGTGGCGATGGCATCATTGGCATCAGTGGTTTAGGAGATTTAGTCAACTGGTTACCTGCACAACTTGATCCTAATTTAGGTTGGTTCACCTTTAACGAAGATACTGGATATAACCTCAATGGTCCTGCGTTCGCCTCTGCTGTGGCTGAACAAGCGAAATATTATGGCGCTGGTAAAGCCGCCTACGGAAGCTATGTGTTAGATTCTCTTGATCCTGCTCGTTATGGTGATTATTTCGGGGCAAGCACCAATATTTTTGAAACTGGTAATCAATCGATTCGGTTTGAAGGTAGTTATGCGATGCGCGATTGGCATACTCGCTCCTTAGATCCCAATGATTCCTTGTATGGTGCCGATATTGATTTTATTGGCACTCCTTCCTGGAATGTTGCCGGTGTTGGTAATGTGAATAAAATTCCTGTTGTCGTCGATTATTTAGCCGTTGGTAAAGGGACGCAACACCGTGAAGAGGCTTATAAACTCTCACGTTGGATGGGTTTCTCTGTTGAAGGTTATGCCAAGCGATTAGCATTAGCCACCGCCGATCCATTACGAGCAGCTTTGAACTTTACACCCATGATTCCTCAAGCAGATCTTGTGGAAGGATTCTTTGATCTTTATCCAAACATGACTGAATTTAGAAAAATTGTCGAAGACCATGAAGATTTCATTCTTGAAAGTTTAGGAAAGAACGTCCCAGGATATTGGAACTCGCGAGCCAATGCATTATTTGACACCGTCATCGTTGAAGGCGTCGAAAGAGATCGTAATGTTGGGCAAGCAATCACGGATATCGTCGTTGGTAACCTTAGTTTAGCCGATGCTTTACAAAAAGGGTTAAACACCATCGTCAACCAACAATGGCAAACCTCAAAAGAAGCACTCGATAATTATATAAATAGTCTGAGTTAACCATTAAAATAGAGTTAGGATGATTCATAAAGTTATCACTTTATTTCCTTTTCTAGCGATAACTTTTTCCTTGCCTACATCGCCAATATCGTTACCACCAAGTTCGTTTCCTCATCCCCGAGAAACCCATGACCACGAGGTGGATATTAGTTATGATCTATCGAAGGCAATTAGTCAATTTCAAGGAAGCCAACAAACCCATGATTGGTCCTTGACTTTAACCCCATCGATGAGTCAACGCCAATCCGACATTAACTTAACGAGCAATACCTACGGCTATCAACATGAACATCCATCCATTAACCAAGTTTGGGAATTTGCCAATGACAATGCATGGATTGAATATGAGTTTGAAGTTGAATCGGATATTTTAGTTCAACTTAGTTTGGATTTCTTTGGTTTAGATACAAGTATTAGAGATGTAGAAATCGCCATCATGGTGAATGGCGTTTATCCCTTTGAGGATGCCAAGCAACTAACTTTTAAAAAGTTATGGGTGACCCCTCATGAATTTGCCACCGATCGGTATGACAATGAAATCATGCCAAAGGCTGAGCAAACTCAAACTTGGATTCATCAAGCAGCTTATGATAGTCAACGTTTGATGGAAAACCCTTTGCTATGGCGGTTAACCCCTGGCATGAATACCCTTCGTTTGTATCGTTTAAGTGGAACTTTTCTCTTGGGTCAAGTGTACTTACAACCTTTATCCATCGCCCCTTCCTATGCATCCTACCTCAATCAATTTCCCTCAGGAATATTACAAACAAACACCGTATTAACATATCAAGCAGAACATTTAAAGACGCGCAATAGTTTATTAACCCGGTTTAACACTAACCGCGAACCGATGGTCTCTCCCTTTGCTCTCATTGAAGGAAAACTCAATGTTTTGGACGGGGCAACGTATCAAACCCCTGGGCAAGTGGTGACCTATGAGATTGAGGTTCCTGCTAGTGGGTTTTATCATCTGACATGGAAAATCCTTCAAAGTCGAATTCAAACAAAATCCTTCCGCAGGCTTCGGATTAACGGTGAGGTTCCCTTTGATCAAGCGAATACGATTGCGTTTGACCCAAGTCGCCAATGGCAACATCAAACGTTGAGTGATGACGAAGGAATACCCTATCGGTTTTATTTAGAAGCTGGCGTTCATCAAATCAGTTTAGAGGTTAATGCCAGTCAATTTCGTTCCAGCTTTCTAGCGATTCAATCCTTAATGAATGACATCAACTCCTTAAGTTTAGCGATCAAAAAAATCACTGGTAATACCATCGATCCTAATCGTGACTGGGATTTAAAAACCTATTTACCAAGCATCGAAGAAGATTTAGATGAATTTATGTTAACCCTTGATCAAGTCAGTGATCATTGGATTACCACCATGGATGCCAATCAGCAATCAGATGTGATTGCTAGTCTCTTGATTGCCCGGCGATTACTCCTGACGTTAAGAAACGATGTTGATTCAATTCCTCGCCGACTTGAAACCTTGTCAGGTGCCAGTGGATCCGCCCTCTATCGATTAGGCATCATTCTCCCATTGATGATTCAATCACCCTTAACCATTGACCAATTTTATGTTCATGGCCAAACGGCAGTTTTACCCCAAGTGCAAGCAGGTTTTTTCTTAACCGTGTGGGTTGGTATTCAACGCTTTTTTGCATCATTTTTTTCAGATCAATATCAAGATTCCACCAATCCCAATGAACTTGTGGTTTGGGTATCAAGAAGTCGCCAATTTGTGAATTTACTCCAACAAATGGTGGATGCAGAATTCACCCCAGTCACTGGGATTCCCGTTCGCATTAACATTAATCCTAATGAAGATAAACTGATTTTGGCAAGTAGTGCCGGCAAACAACCAGACATCGCCATGGGCATTGCTGGTTGGCGACCGTATGATTTTGCCATCCGAAATAATGTCTATGATTTATCCACCTTTCCTGATTTCAAAGAAGTGTCCAATCGATTTTATCCAGGATCTTTTTTACAGTTAATTTATCAAGATGGCGTCTTTGGTTTACCAGAAACTCAAAACTTCTATTTGCTTTTTTACCGGCAAGACATCATGGATCGCCTTGAATTAGAGGTCCCTTCAACTTGGGATGATGTCATTGGGATTCTTCCTGAACTCCAACGATTTGGCATGAACTTTTATTCGATGCTTTCTAGTAATAACGCCTTCAAAGCGTTTGTTCAAACCATGCCCTTCATCCGGCAATTTGGTGGGAAAATTTTTAGTGATGATGGATTGCAAGCTGCTTATGATGATCCAAAAACCATTGAAGCATTAACCTTAATGACCGACTTGTTTACAACCTATTCACTACCCCTAGAAGTCGGTAGTTTCTATAACGAGTTCCGGTATGGTCGGCTTCCGATTGGTGTTGGTGATTTTGGCATGTATATTTCTTTACTTCATGCGGCCCCAGAAATTGCTGGGTTATGGAATATTGCCCCACTGCCAGGGGTGATGCAAGATGGAGAAGTTGACCGTTCATTTGATGGTTCGTCCACCAGTGCAATGATGTTCCAACAAACCAAAAAGCCTAATGAAGCATGGTCATTTATGAAATGGTGGTCGTCTGCAAGCATCCAACTCGATTATGCTGAAAATCTAATTTCTGCCTATGGTCCTGAATATTTATGGAATTCCTCTAACATTGAAGCCTTTGGACAAATGTCATGGGATGCACAACATCGGCAAACGATTCTCGATCAATGGCAATGGATTAACGATACGGCGAAAACCCCAGCGTCCTATATGGTGGAACGTGAACTCTCTAACATTTGGAATAAGGTGGTTTTCCAAGGCGTCAACTTACGTACAGCGATTGAGGATTCTTTGATTATTGCCAACAAAGAAATTCGCCGAAAGATGATTGAGTTTCGCTTTATAGACGCCCAAGGGAATATCTTAAAACCTTATATTTTACCAACCAAAGAAACCATTGACCAATGGATTGGACTAACCGTATGATTCGTAAACTTACCTTGAAAAGATATAAAGATGGCACCACGGGGGCGTTATTTGTTTTGCCTTATGTTTTAGCATTTTTAGTTTTCATCACCATTCCTGTCTTGATGGGGATGTTGCTGTCGTTCACCTATTTTAATTTACTCGATGCACCAAGGTTTATTGGCTTAACCAATTTTATTTCAATCTTCACCTCCGATAGTGCCTTCATGCAACAAATCGTTCCGAATACAATCACCTTTGCCGTGGTCGTAGGACCGGTTGGATATTTACTTGGTTTTTTCTTAGCGTGGTTACTCGCGCAAATTCCTCATCGATTACGGACGATTCTCACCTTGGTGATTTATTCCCCTTCCCTGACCGCAGGGGTGGCGATGGCCGTCATGTGGCGAATCATCTTTTCTGGGGACGAAGCTGGTTATTTAAACGCAATCTTGTTAAGTCTAAACCTCATTGATTCTCCGATTCAATGGTTAGCCAATCCAGATTACTTAATGACGATCATGATTGTGGTGACCTTATGGAGCAGCATGGGGATTGGTTTCCTAGCGATGCTTGCTGGGGTGTTAAATATTAATCCAGAATTGTTTGAAGCTGCGTATGTGGATGGAATGACAAGTAAACTTCAAGAAATCTTTTACATCACCATCCCGTCGATGAAACCGCAAATGCTTTTTGGTGCGGTCATGTCGTTGGTGGCCACGTTTAATGCAGGATCGATTGGGGTTTTACTTTCAGGACAAAACCCCACCCCACAAAATGCTGGTCAATTGATTGTCACGCATATTGATGATTATGGATTCATCCGATTTGATATGGGTTATGCAGCGGCTTTATCCATCATTCTTTTGTTGATGGTTTATTTATTTAGCAAAGTCGCGTATCGATTATTTGGAGAAAAAGACTAATGGCCAATTATTTTGGAACACGAATGAATCCAAAACACTTCCATATTTCCCAATGGCGGTTTTTGATTATCCTGATTCCAGTCGCCATCTTCATGGGATTACCCATCGTCTATATCTTTAACCATGCCTTTAAACCCTTGGTGGAATTGTTTGAATGGCCACCAAGATTCTTTGTCCAAAACCCAACCTTTGATAATTTTATCGATTTGTTTGCGGTGACCTCCTCCACTGGCATTCCGATGTCACGATATTTATTCAATAGTTTACTCATCACCAGTTTGACGGTCTTTGCCTCGATTGTCATTGGATCGTTAGCAGGTTTTGCCCTTTCTAAATTAGAGTTTCGTTTTAAAGCAACCTTGCTCTGGGTGAATAACATTGCCATCATGTTTGTCGGTGCCTCTGTCTCCATTCCCCGATACTTGGTGATCGAACAACTTGGATTGATTGATAGTTTCTGGGTTCATATCATTCCTGGTCTTGCCATCCCGGTTGGACTATTTTTGATCAAACAGTTTATTGACCAAATCCCTCGTGATTTGATTGAAGCAAGTCGCGTCGATGGCGCGAATAATTTACAAATTTATTGGTATGTGATTTTACCGTTAATCAAGCCAGCGATTGCCACCATTGCGATTGTTGCGTTCCAAAGTGTTTGGAATAACACCGAAGTCTCCAATCTATTCATCAACGATGAAAGTTTAAAGACCTTTGCTTTCTACATGACCACCTTAACCACCACAGGCAATACCGTCGCCGGGCAAGGCATGGCTGCAGCGGCAAGTTTAATCATGTTTATTCCTAACTTAGTTATTTTTGTGATCTTGCAAAAGAATGTCATGAACACGATGATTCACTCGGGGATTAAATAATGAAAACATTAACCCTGATGATGTTGATTAGTTTCCTTGGTTTAACGTTTAGCCACCAAGCATTACCTGTAGAGGCATTAACGCAACAATCCGCACCTTATGTCACCTACACCATCGGTCCCAATGGTCGTAAAGTTCAAACCCAAACAGCGTATGAACCTGCGGGCTATTTCGATATGGATTTCAACCTCAGCCTACCAGAAGATATGGTTCGTTTCGGCGATGAACTTTATGTTGCGGATACGGGTCATCAACGCATCGTTAAGTTCAACATGGCCACAGGTGAAGGAACGATTTTGATTGAAGGGTTAAGTCAACCGACTGGGATTCACGTCAATGAAGAAGGCGAACTTTATGTCGCCGATAAAACCGATCGGGTGATCTACCATTATGATGCTCAAATGACGCTCATCCAAACGTATGGTCGTCCTGATCAAGCCATCTTTGGAGCAGAGTCTCCCTTTGTTCCTGTGAAAGTGACCAGTGGCCCACGAGGCATTCTTTATGTGGTGGGCGAAGGGTCGACCGCAGGATTGATGCAACTCAATTCCGTCGGCGAATTCATCGGTTTTTTTGCCACGAATACCACCACCTTTAGTTGGTTACAAACGGTATCGAATTTCTTTGGGATTAATCGGGCCACGAATATTCCTACCTCACCCACCAATGTAGCGTTGGATGATAAAGGTTCAGTGTTTACGGTTTCTAATCTTAACAACCAACAAGTTAAAAAATTTAACATTGCGAGTCAAACGATTTTATCAATGACACAAGGCACGCAACCTGTCAGTGTCCATATTAATAACTTTGGCAATATCTTCACCATCTCTCAAGATGGCATCATTACCGAATACGATAGTTACGGGAATATGATTTTTGAGTTTGGTGGACTTGACGATGGCAATCGCGTCTCTGGGTTATATGTCAACCCTATGGATATGCTCACCGATGATGATCAAAATTTATGGATTCTTGATAAAGGCACCGGTCAAATTCAACTTTTACAACGTTCAGAATTCGCGAATCTGGTTCATCAGGGTCTGATTAATTTTAAAGAAGGTATTTATGATCTAGACCAATGGGAAGATGTCTTAAGAATGAATAGTCTTTTTGCCCTTGCCAATGCCTCCTTGGCCCGTGGTCACTATCGACTCCAAGCGTATGAAGAAGCCCTTCGCTACTACGCGATTGCTTTTGATCGCCAAGGTTTTTCTGAAGCGTTTTGGCAATTACGATACACATGGTTGGAATTAAATTTAGCGTCGGTCTTGTTGCTTCTCATTCTCGGCTTTGCTGCCCTTAAACTTTGGCAGTGGGGTAAAGCCCGACTGCTGACCTTAGATTCGGTTCAACATGTTTTACAACAACCGTTCATGCAACACGTCAAGGAAGATCTACGTTTAACGCGTCATGTCTTAGCTCATCCATTAGATACTTATCAAGACATTAAGCATTTGAGGAAGAGTTCTTGGTTAACCGCCACTCTGCTTTATTTAACCGTGTTGATTGTCAGTGTGCTTGAAATCTACACCACTGGTTTTATTTTCCAAACCGTCAATCTCAATCAATTCCATCTTTTGATCCACTCTTTCACCGTCCTTGGCGGGTTATTCTTATTTGTCTTTAGCAACTATTTAGTGGCAACCATCACCAATGGTGAAGGCTTCTTTAAAGATGTGTATGTAGCGACCGCCCATGCGCTGATCCCCTATATCATCTTGACCCCAATTCTTGCCATCATCTCCAATGGATTGACGTATAACGAATGGATTGTTTATCAATTACTTGATGGGTTACGTTATCTATGGAGCGGGGCTCTGATCGTCTTGATGATCAAAGAAATTCATAACTATGATGTCAAAGCCCTCTTGAAAAATATCTTTCTTACCATGTTTACAATGGTGATGTTAATCTTGATTGGTTTCTTATTGTACGTCCTGACCACCCAGCTATGGAATTATGTGGAAAGCATTATTCAGGAGGTCATCCTCCGTGGTTAAATTCATGAAATGGGTCTTCCCAGTGGTGGCGACCTCACTGATCATCATGCCCACCATTCAACCCTCCATCCATTTACAAGATGGCGTCACGACCAGTGTTTCTCAACCCCCATCTCGGAGTGCATTAAAATCCAATCGCTACACCCAAATTGAACCAGAACATTTACCCGTGACTGAGAATCCCTTTGCAACTTTAGAAGGATATGAATATCGGGCGACGTATGAAGGATATGCTTTTTACGACAAAGAAAGTGATGCAAGTTTTCGGATTGTGGAAACCGCAACAGGTTACCTGTGGGCATCTTCGGTCGATTATGATTATTTTTTAGAACCTGATTCTCCCTTAGCTGACCCGGATGATTTGGGGTTAAATTTATTTTGGCAAAATAAATTACGTTCACCTTTTTTCTTGTCTTATTATCAAAATCTCAACTTAAGAGAAGAACATGCATTTGAAAATGTTCGTTCCCGATTAACAATGACACGAACCTCGTTCAGTGATGGGGTTGGTTTTCATGTCGAGGTCAGTTTGTTTTTATCCAAAATTAATTTTTCATTCTCCGTTGTTTTCAATGCCGATGGATTACATATTGATTTACCTTTTGCTTCGATTGAAGAACTTGGTGAATTCAAATTATCCACGATTAGTCTTTACCCGATGTTAGGGGCAACCAAACGCTTAAGAACCCCTGGTTATGTGGTGATTCCAGATGGCGTCGGGGCCTTGATTCGCTACACGGATGATCCTGATTTAGGGGTTTATACCAAACGGTTTTTTGGCCATGATGAAGGCCTCAATGCGTACACCTCCGATCAACCGTTGTTTGCCAATATGTATGGCGTGGTCCATGGTCACCAACAACATGCAATGCTTGCAATCATCGATGAAGGTTCGGCCCACGCGATCCTTAACCATTTTGGATCCCAAGTCTTTCTCGATTTTAACTTTTCATATGTCTCGTTTAATTATCGAACGACGTATCGTCAGTTTCTCAATCAGGCAAAAACGAGCAGTGTCAATTTACTACAAAAAGATGCAACCCCGATTGATCTTGGTTTACATTACCAATTCTTAACAGGTTCAGACGCTGATTATGTCGGTTTGGCCAATCAATTTGCCGATTGGCGATTCACCAATGAAGAACAAGCCACCACCTTAACCTCCGTTCCTCTCCATGTCGATATTCTTGCCTTGGAAACCAAACCAGGATTATTCAGTCGGGAAAAAGTCGTGATGACGGATGTTGACGGTTTGATTGAAATTGTCGATGATTTACGGACCGACGTGACCAAGCAACTTATGCTGAATTATTTAGGTTGGCAACAAGGTGGTTACTCGTATACCGCACCAGAATATCAACAGCTGGATGCTTCATTAGGTAACCTTTCCGATTGGCATGATTATCAAGCAACGTTAGATGATGACGATACCGTGCTTCATTTTGCCGGTGATCCTTACCGAGCTTATGTCCGTGGGCGTGGATATCAAACCACTGACATTATTCAAACCATTGGTTTAGAATTTGTTTTAAACCATGATTATTACCTATTGAATGGAAATGCCGGAGAACGCTTGATGAGCGATCTTCGAACCACTTTATCTGACCTAGATATCCAAGGGGTTTCTTTGGAAACCATTGGCCATCGTGTCAGCAGTGATTTCTCTCCTTTAGGGGAAAGCAAAGAAGTGATGATTGAGTCTATTCAGCATGCGATATCCGGTCATGATGCAATATATCGACCCATGAGTTATGCCTGGAAGGGACAATACTTACTCGATTTACCGATGTATTCCAGTGAACAAGCTCGATTAACGGATACGGTGCCTTTAATCCCTTACATGATGAACAAACATCGCATTGGCTTTGGTCGCGCAGGGAATTTCTTCTCTAATACGACCAATGAACTATTACGAATGATTGATTATGGGTTGTATCCTGCTTTCTTTGTGAGCGAAGCAAGTGCCTATCAACTCCTTGATACCCCTTCTGAACACATCTTTACGTCCCGTTATCAAGATTGGCAACCAGAAATCAAACGCCAATACGATTTCATTTCCAATGCATTGATGGATGTTTTAGGTCAACGGGTTGTGGCAAGAGAAGTACTAGATTTAGGAGTGGTAGCCGTGACTTACGAATCGGGTACCACGATTTATATCAACTATAGTGGCAATCCTTATGAACAAGGATCGTTGGTGGTCGAGCCGATGGCTTACGTGGTGAGGAGTTCAACTTAACATGAAACAAACCCTTATTAAAAAACCAAACGTATTGAAAACATTCTTCATCAAGAAGATGAATCAACTCACCAATCGGCAACGAGAAAGTTTAACTGGTTATGCCTTCATCAGCATATGGCTTGTTGGTTTCATTTTTCTGACCATGATTCCATTGATTGAGTCGTTCATTTATTCACTGAATCGCATCACCATTGTTGGTGGTGAAGGGATACGTTTAACGATGGTTGGATTTGCCAACTACATCAATTTATTCACGACGGACTTAACGTTTCTTTCTAGACTCCAAGATTTTGTCCTTGAAATGGTTTTATTTGTACCGGTGATGAATATTCTTGCGATCATGATTGCCATCCTACTAAATCGCCAATTTAAATTCCGTGGGTTCTTCCGAGCGATTTTCTTTCTGCCTGTCATCATTACCTCTGGCCCAGTGATTGCCGAACTCCTTCGCCAAGGCGCGGGCACGATTCCATCGATTTCAGAATCAGGATTTTTAGATATATTAGCGAATCTACTTCCAGATTTTTTAAATGCTCCCCTTCAATCGCTATTTTCTCAAATCATCTTCATGCTTTGGTTTTCAGGGGTGCAAGTGGTGCTTTATTTAGCGGGGCTACAAAAACTAGATCAAAGCATGTATGAAGCAGCCCAAATTGATGGGGCGAATGTTTGGGAATCTTTTTGGAAGATCACTTTACCTTCATTAAAACCGATGATTGTGGTGTCTTCGATTTATACAATCGTGACCTTGGCAACCTTCGCCAACAATCCAATCATTCTATGGATTTCTAATGTGATGTTTAATCCTAATTTTGGTTATGGCTATGCGGCTGCGCTTGCCTGGGTGTATTTCTTCATCATCGCCCTGATGTTACTCGTGACCACCCGGTTGGTTAGTCCTAAGGAAGCTTCTTACCGCGTTGTCAAAGAACTAGAGAAATTCAAACGATGAAAACGATGAGCATGAATAAACAACTTTCATTCAAACGGCGAATCTTCGGGATGAAATTTACCGATGGTCTTTTCTATAAAGTTATTCTTTATGGTTTATTAATTGTCATTGGATTTGTTTATCTTTATCCTTTGTTGCATATGTTCACTTATAGTTTTAAGAGTTTACAAGATTTACTTGATCCCACCATCAATGTGTTGCCATCAAGTCTTTATCTTGATAATTATATCAATGCCTTTCAAGTTTTAGAATATGGGCCTTTATTACTACAAACACTTACCGTGACGCTCATTCCGGCTGTCTTACAGACTGCGGTTGCTTCCTTGATTGGTTATGGGTTTGCTCGCTTTCAATTCCCGTTAAAAAAAGTTTGGTTTGCCTTACTCTTGGCAACGTACATGATTCCTCCCCAAGTGACGATGATTCCTCGTTACGTCTTATTTTTTAATTTAGGGATTTTAGAAACCGTGTTTTCCATCATCATCCCGGCAACGTTTGGTCAAGGGATTGCCAGTGCAATTTTCGTGTTAATTTTTTATCAATTTTATTTAATGATTCCAAAAGCATTAGATGAGGCTGCACAAATTGATGGGGCAACACGATGGATGATCTA
>CAMCVC010000015.1:0-18770 GCA_945879785.1 Staphylococcus epidermidis
TCGCAGAAGTGCTAAATCCAACAAAGTCAACTACATTACTTAAAAAAGTCTGGTTACTACCAGCAGTTCCAGTAAATGTAACAGCAATTGAATCATTAGCAAGTGCAATTTTTCCGCCGGTTGCAGCAATACTCACATTTGTGGTGCTAATATCATAATTATTTATATCTACACCTTCAGTACCAACTGAGCCAGTTAAAATAAGAAAATATTTTTTTGAAGCAATAGATTCATTATTTTCAAAAGTGTAATGAGATGATGAATTTATGGCAAAACTACCAGCACTGGAAGCATATTGCAAACTCCAACCATTAATATTTACCGATGAGTTGCTTGTATTATAGAGTAAGATATAATCTTTTTTAAAAGGAGCAGTGGGCGTAGCAGAACCAGAACCACCACCACTATAAATTTCTGCAATTACAATTCCAGTAGAAATTGCTTCCCCTTGAATCACACTCGTCGAGTAATTCGCGATGGTCGATCCTATTCCCGCCAACAGAAAAACATTGGTCATGAATAGCATGATTTTTTTATTGATGAATCGCATACTTGGTCCTCTTCTCTCACTAAGACATATTCCCTTAGTGTTGAAACAAAGATTTAAAGTGAACAATGATATATTGGATAAAATATACCAATTCAAATTGAAAACTTAAATTCACAAATTGTTAAGAGTTGATAAAGTAAAGAAAAATTCAAAAAATGTATGATTTATTTAAAATTTTTCAATTTTTTGTGAGTTTTACAATCAAAACAAAATCATCATTTGCTTTGTAAAAAGAATAGTTTAAAGGTTATTGGTCAATTGGACTTAAGCAGCACAATGTTGTTGGGTACTCGTATTGGTATTACCCCAAACCCGACACACAAACTCTTGATGATCGATGTAGGGGTTGCGGTTGCCTTGTTTGCTATAGATCACTTCATTCCGATTGGTTTCAAACGCATCCACAGGATCATCAACGTGCCATTTCACCAATAAACTGAGTTGCGCCATTTGAAAGGTAGCAGGTGAACTTGATCCTGTGACATCCACGAGACTTAGTTCTGGCCACATCGTCACCATATAAAATAAAATCCGAGCGACATCGCCTCTAACCACCACAGGAGGCGCATAACTTGTGGTCGTGGTGGTTTCCGCAAAGTACTTATTGCCTCGGGACGTATTCACACTTGGATTTTCTGGTTTGATATTATGGTAATCCGCGCCTTTATGTCGTGAAGCGTTGTCCGTTGAAACATTCATTAACGATTGGGGATAGACGTGTTCTCGATTCCATGTTGACCCAGCGTCCCATGTTGATGAAACACTGGTCCGGCTATACACCAAAATGATCTTGTTTGGATTGGTAGGATCGGCATCAGTCAAGGGAAGATCATAACGAGCGTTCCCGTATTCGGTGGCCGCAGGTAATAATCCTGTTGGGGATAAGATGCTGCGATGGATCGTGGTTAACGTTGGCTTAAGTTGGACATTACTCACGCCATTGACGGCTTGATAATAGCCTTGATACACCGGTTGACTAGAAAGGTCTTGTGAGGAAGTTGAAGCCGTGCTGGCACTTGAGGGTAAACTCGAATCACTGGTCACCATGGAGGAAGAACTTATTGATGAACTTGAAAACGATGAGGAAGAAGGAATTAAGGAACTAGATTCGGACGTTGAGGATGACGAGGATGATTCAGGGATCAGCGACGACATCGATGGTGATGACGTCGACTCACTGCTGATCAAGCTTGTGCTTGGGATGGATGGGGTTGAATTCGATGAAGAAAAAGGCATGACGCATCCGGTGAGGATCAATGCCAACAAAGGAATGGCTAATCCAATGAATCGAGATGACTTTGGTTTATTCATACCCTTCATCTTAGTCCTTATGGTTTAAAAAGATAGATGTTTTCTCATGCGCTGTAAGATCGCAACGTCTTTAACAATATTAAGATATTGAAACCCTGGTAACCCGGATTGTTTTGCCCCCATGAGTTCACCAGGACCACGAAGTTGTAAATCTTGTTCGGCAATATAAAATCCATCGTTGGAATCGACAAGCACTTGTAATCGTTCTCGGCCTTCCACGTGTTGATCTTGGACCACGAGTAAACATAATGCCTCAGATCCATCACGACCTATTCGTCCTCTTAATTGATGCAGAGACGCTAACCCAAAGGTATCAGCATCATGAATGATCATCACCGTTGCCGGTTTGACATCCATGCCCACTTCAATGACCGTGGTGCTGACGATGATGGGGGTGTACCCCGTGGTGAAGGCATGGAGCGCATCTTCTTTGTCTTCGCCATCCAATTTGCCATGGAGTAAGCTTACTTGCTTAGGATACTTTTTCGCATACGTTTGGTAAAGCGTCACCACACTTTGTTTGCCGGAACTTGATTCCATGATTTTCGGGGCGACCACATAAATTCGCTTCTTTTGTTCTAAGGCAGCGACCACCGCATAGTCAATGAGCGCGTCATGTTCTTCAACGATTTTTGTTTTCACTTGTCGGGAGGCAAAAGGAAATTGGGTGAGCGTGGAAATATCCATGTCTGCATACACGGTCATCGCTAGGGAACGAGGAATCGGGGTGGCTGACATCATCAATAGATCGGCTTGTCTTCCTTTATCTTTGAGTAAATCTCGTTGGTTGACCCCAAAACGATGTTGTTCATCAATCACCGCAAGACCTAGAGAAAAGAACTCGGTATCTTGAGAAAACAGGGCATGGGTGCCAATCAGAATATCAATCGTACCATGGAGCAAAGATTCTTTGATCGCTTTTTTCTCCGCACTGGATAATCCGCCCACGAGTAAGCCAATCGTCAACCCTTGCTTACCTAATAATGCTTGAAGCGTTTGAAAATGTTGTTTGGCTAACGCATCGGTAGGTGCCATCAACGCCCCTTGGTTTTTTCTTAAGGCATTCGCGTAAAGTGCTAACGCGGCAACCACCGTTTTCCCACTGCCGACATCGCCTTGAAGCAATCGATACATGCGTTTGTCACCATTCAAATCATTGACGATGTCATCCACCGCTTGCAGTTGATCTCGGGTTAAGGCATAAGGAAGTTTTTCAATCATGTCAACAACGGAACCTGTTGGAATCTTTGAATGATGTTCTTTGATGGTCGCTTCATTGGTCTGACGAATCGCCATCATCGTCTTCGTAAAGACATACGCTTCTTCATGTTTGAACATCATCATCGCCTCTTCCACGTCTTCTATTCGTTGAGGAAGATGAATGGTTTGGATTGCTTGTTTTTTATCATGATGAGGTAAGGTGGCCAGTATGCTAGAAGGTAAGGTCAGCGGAAACGATAAATCCGCTAACATCGATAACCCTTTTTTCACCAACCGTGTAAACACAAAATTCTCAATCGTGCTTGGAAGGCGATAAATCGGTTTAAGTTTAGGACCGTCACTGAGTTCACCTTTGAACGCATTGATAAGATTCACCACTTGGCGGTTGGCATCATATTTACCAATCACGGTGATGGTTTCATTGGGAACAATCATCTTTGAAAGAAACGGACGATTAAAGGCAATCACATGCATGAGATGACCGTGTTGGTCTTTGATGGTGAACCTTGTGGTGACAAAATGCCCGCGACGAAACACATTCGCCTGACTCGTGATCTTGCCATGTAAGACCAACCGTTGTTGATCATGATACAAAGCATTGATTGTCAGATTCATATCTTCATAACGATAAGGAAAGTGTAAAAGGACATCCACAAATGTGTGGATGCCCATGGTTGATAATGCTTCTTGAAGACGTGGGCTAGTCGTTAGCTTCATGCAATCTATTATATTCGTTTGGTTTGACGATGGGTAAAATCAGTAGCACCAAAAAGAAGACACCCGATAAATCTGGTCTAAATAAAATCCGATCCTCAAACATCATCTGGACAATGAAGCTGATGATCAATGCCCACATCGGAATGGTGATCGCATGATGTTTGGTTAATTGAATCAAGGCCTTCATATATTCCCAATGAGCAACGGTCAATAGTAACGTCCCCACCAATCCATACGACACAAGAATTTCTAAAAAGCCATTATGAAAACGATCATTGACAATTTGATACATCAATTGACCAGCGCCTCCGGTGGAACGAACCGCGGTGGCCACCCCAAGATAGGTGTTACTTAAACCCAAACCATAACCAAAGAACGTGTTGTTGTTTTGAAATAACGTCATTCCATCAACCCAAATATCGACGCGTGATGTAAAGGAACCAAGGGCAGAACTCGTCAGTAAACTTTGTAAACGATCCATCAACGGATGATCAATCATGAAGATCGATTGATAACCGACAAAGAGCATGATCATAAAAGCGGACATCGTCATTTTCAGTAAGGTTGGTTTATGTTTTAAAGCGCGATACACAAGCATCAAGGCATACACGACCACGTACATGACCATCGCAAGCATTGCAGTCTTAGAGACGGTAAAGACAATGATGATGCTAAAGAGAATACCAAGAAGTGGATAAATCCATCGGTGGTGCTTCTCCGACATAAACAAAGACCCAACGGCATACACACCCATCGTTAAATTAAATGAATAAATATTGGTGTTCGTCGTAAACGAGGTGATGCTCAGTCTTGCCCCATCATTAAAGTTTTCAAACACATAAACATACTCTTCCCATTCCATGAGCAAGCTGTAAAGGACTTCAACGATGACCACAGCCAAGACGATGCCTAGTACCCAACGATACAAATATTTTGCTGACACCAATGGCGCGGTGAAAAAATACAACGCATATAAAATCATCCCAACCGACATCCCATAAAACATCCCTTGTAATACCTTCATCGTTGAAAGGGTAAAGATGGTGGTGGATTCAGCAAGACTCGTGTTGAGTTGTGATAACAAGATTTGATCTTGACTCCAAATCCCGGCAAGGATGGGATAAATCATCATCAGCATGAACAGTATTTCAATGCCTTGAAGCCGATGCTGTATTCGGTAGTCAATCAAGAGCACTAAAAAAATAAACAAACCTATTGCCGCAAGGATTAAATAAATTGGAATCGGAATCACATTCGGAAATTCATGGGAAGCCAAGGTCAGTTCAAAGTTAATCGCCCCAACGATTCCTAGTAATAAGAGGATGAAGAATTTTCGCATACGTGTTGCTCCTTTGTTTTACACTTTCACTTTACACTTTACATTGTAATATGTAAAGTATAATTTGCAATATGTAAATTATTATTGTAATATCAAATTATGTTAAGTTCATTAAGTGTAAAGTTAAAAGAACAAAACGTGAAGCTTGCTCGGCTTGCGAACGTCCTTCGTATTACCCGACCCACGCTCTATCGTTACATCGAACTTTTTGATCAACATAAAAAAGAACTTATTCCTAAACAAGCGTTGTTGTTACTGTCACAACTGCATCAAAAAACCACGATTCTAACTAAAGAAGATGTACTTTCGATTCCTGGATCTACACCTAGTGATCTATTTCGTAAGCAACCTAATCTGAAAGCAGCATTAATCAAAGTCATTCAACAATTGGATGACATCCGTGATGTTTCGTTGATGGAAGATTTAATGACAACGTTAACCAGTGGTAAAAGTCGATCACTGTTACACTTGGTTAAACGATTAAGTGGAATTGCCAATAAACAATTAACCACTGGAAAATTAGAAATTGAAGTGGAATGGTTGCTGGACTATATCTTGCATAAATACAATAAAGCCCAACCAAACGAAACATTCTTTAAATAAACCCTTAAAAAATGAAAATAAACCTTTAAAATTGACACTTTTTTTGCTTTAATATAAGGGATGCACTTACACGACCATTAAACTCAAATGTTGTTATTAATCACCCAAATCTTATTCTTCACTTTCTTCTCACTTCACGTGGTTTATTTTATCGTGGGGATGTTAACCAAGCCGAAAATATTTACTACCCAGAAAGCCAAGAGGCGTTATGATTTTTTAATCGTTGCTCGCAATGAAGACAAAGTGATTGGTGATCTCATTGATTCCATTCATCAACAACAATATCCAAAAGAACTGATTCGAATTTTTGTCCTTGCCGATAACTGCACTGATCAAACTGCTGCCATTGCCAAAGCGCATGGAGCGATCACGTTTATTAATCAGATTCCTAATCACGTCGGCAAAGGATTAGCCTTAAAAACATTAATTGCACTCCGAAACAATTATCCAGGAACCCCATCCGATGCGGTCTTTTTCTTTGATGCAGATAATATTGTTGACCCTGAATTTACCTTGAGAATGAATGATGCTTATCATGGAGACGATACGATTCTGATTGGTTACCGTGGTAGTAAAAATTTTGCGTCCAATGCCACCAGCATGGGTTCGTCCATTATCTTCTTCCGTGAAGGTCATTTCTTACATCATGCAAGAAACCGTCTTGGTTTCTCCACTCATATCAACGGAACAGGATTTATGTTATCCAATAGCATCATTACCAGTGAACCTTGGGAAGCATTTAGTTTGATTGAAGATGTTGAATTCACCATTCTCCAGTTAATCAAAGAACGTCAAGTAATCTTTGTTCGCCAAGCTAAGTTCTATGATGAACAACCCATCTCCGGTAACGTCTCCTTTAAACAACGTTTAAGGTGGATTAAAGGTGGGATTCAAATTTTCTTCTTGCATGCAGGGAAATTACTTAAGTCCTTAATGAAAAGATTTCGCTTTGCAAAAATTGATTTACTGATTTGGATTACTCCGTTCCCATCGGTGATTGTGATTCTTTCCTTGGTGAATTTAGTCCTCACCCAAATTGCTTGGATGAACGATTCGACTTCATTGACCATGATGTCATGGATGCCTACCTATGAATGGTTCGGCCAATACTTAGGTATCTCTTTTTTAATTGGTACCATGACCGTGCTTGCTTCATGGAAAGAAGTGGATGCGAAAGTTTCGCAAAAACTTTGGGCCATGCTCACCTTCCCATTTTATTCTTTAAGTTTTTTACCTTTATTTATCATCGCCCCCTTCACCATGTTGAACCTCAAGTGGTATAAAACCCCACACTCGGTAAGAGGGGTTCTTACCTCGCATGGACCGCGTCCTTAGTTTTTGGATTCATCCCTCAAATCCCAATTTTAATCCTTTGAATGTGGGTGGTATCTTCACCCCAACCCACTTGATTCTGACCGGACTGATCACAATCTTTGGGGTTTTCTTTTATCGATGGTTGATTCGATTACCTGATCAAAATAGAACGCAATTTTATCGATACATTGCCTACTTTTTGATTGGTTTAGAATTATTAAGAATGGGTTGGAACATCCTCGCCAGTGATGGTTGGTACGCCAAAGACGTCTGGCCTTTGTATACGTGTGGCATCTTTGTGATGGTCTTTCCGTTTTACGCGTTTCAAACTCGTTATCAACGTCATGTGGAAGGATTTCTTGGATTAGGTGCGATGTTAGCTGGTATCTTATTTTTATTATTGCCTTCCACAGGGTTAGCGATGTTTCCCCTTTGGCATATCAATACGGTCATCTCCACGATCATGCATTGGACGATGGCTGTGATTGGGGCAGTCTTTTTCTTTCATCGAAAACATCCATTCACCTCGTTTGATATCCTCACCGCGTTTAGCGTCGTTGGTTTCTTTGTCCTTGTATCGTGGTTATATAATTCACTCGATTCCAATACCAATTTTTTCTTTCTCGCGTATCCATTAGCAGGAACACCTTTAGCCTTGCTCTATGATTGGTTTGGTCAACCAGGATATGCCATCTCTATTGTTGTCCTTCATCTGATTGAAGGCTTTGCCATGTATTTTATTCATCATCAGTGGATTCAACGAGCATAAAAAAAACAAGGCTGACAGCCTTGTTTGATTCATCGATTTTAACGTATGTTATTCAACGCCAACAATGAACGCATAGACAGGTTGATTGCCTTGTTTGAATTCAAAATCAACCCCACGATACGATTCATAGGTATAATCTTTTAATTTTTCAATGACGGCGTCATTGGTGCCTTCTCCATAAAAAATCGTCACCAAGGAAGAAGCGTCATCGACCATTTGTTCAAGTAAACTCTTGGTTGCTTCATATAATTCTTTTGCCGTGCAAACAATTTTCTTACCAACAATCCCCATGAAATAATCTTTTTTGACTTCAAGACCATTGATTTTTGTATCTTTGATCGCAAAGGTGACGGCCCCGGATTTGACGTTTTTAATCGCGTTATTCATCGTTTCGATATTTTCTGCCAACGAGGCATCGGCCATGAATTGAATGACCGCAGTCAATCCTTCAGGAATGGTTTTGGTTTCAATCACGGCAGCATTGATCAACCCTTCTTCATTCAAGGCGTCAGCAGCTTGCTTCGCTGCCAGAATGATGTTTGGGTTATTGGGAAAGAAGAAGACATTTTTGGCGTTGACGTCACGGGCAGCTTTTAAGAAATCTTCGGTGGAAGGATTCATGGTTTGTCCACCCGAGACAATATGGTGCACCCCTAAATCTTTAAAGGCTTGACCCATGCCTTCACCGGCGGCAACACTAATCATCCCATAAACTTTTTCTTCGACTGGTTCAGCTTTTTTAGCCATCTTTTGATGATCATGTCCTTGACTCGATTCCGTGATATTTTCATGTTGAATGCTCATGTTATCAGCTTTCATCGTCACACATTCCCCAAATTTAAATGCATAGGCAAACACACTCGCAGGATTGATCGTGTGGATATGAACTTTCACCAAGTCATCGTCTTTGACCAAGACAATCGAGTTGCCTTGTTGTTCTAAATATTCATAAAATTGTTTTTCAATGAATGGTTTTTTATCGGGATTTTTTTCATCCACTTTCAAAATAAATTCCGTGCAATAACCAAATTCTTCCGCTTCAAGTTTCGCCCCAGCCATTGCTTTTCCAGCTTTGGCATTGACCACGGTTGCTTCAAGCTTTTCAACGACTTTGTCCAATAATCCTTGTTCAAATCCTTCAAGAATTTTAATTAACCCTAAGCCACCAGAGTCGACGACACCAACCTCTTTTAAGATTGGTAATAAATCCGGGGTGCGCTTTAAGGATGCATGGGCTTCAATAATCATCACCCGCATGCAGTCTTCAATCGACCAATTTGGTTTGACTTGATCCATCAACACTTGGGCACTTTCACGAATGACGGTTAACATGGTTCCTTCCACAGGACGCATGACCGCTTTATACGCTACTTCTTTACCTTGAATCCAAGCTTCGGCAAATTGGACCGCATTGATCTCTGGTTTACCTTCAATCGCTTGGGCAAAGCCTCGAAAGATCTGTGAGGTGATGACCCCGGAATTACCTCGAGCGCCCATGAGCAAGCCTTTAGAAAAAGCTTTGGCAAGATCATAAATGTTTTCGTCATTACGGTTGGCAACTTCTTTCGCCCCGCTAGAGACGGTTAAATTCATGTTCAGACCGGTATCACCGTCGGGGACTGGGAACACATTGAGCGCATCGACTTCAGGATAATAATTATAAAGATTATTACTACCAGAAATAATCATGCGTTTGAGGATGACGCCGTTGATGGTTTTCATAAACTCTCCTAGTTGGTTTTGATCGATTGGATGTAGACATTGACCGCCTTAAACTTGACGGTGAATTTCTTTTCCAAATCGTATTTTACTTTTTTCTGGACTTCATTGATAATCTCAGTCATCTTCACCCCGTAGGCACAGATGAGATATAAGTCCACAACAAAGGCGTCTTTTTGTTGAGAGATGAAAACACCTTTGTTGTAGTCTTTTGCTTTTAATGGGGTGGTCGACGGTTCACGTAATAAAGTCTTCTCTGCAATCCCAATCACCCCATACGAAGATAACGCAGCCGAGGCAGCCAATTGCCCGATTGCTTCCGATGAGATTTTGATTTGTCCTAATGGGGTTTTTTTGGAAATACTCATGTAAATTTCTTGTAAATTTAGGATACTATATCTAGGCAAAAAATCAAGGAAATAAGGTCTATAAAAGAAAAAAGCCCGGCAACTTGCTATTCTCGGCCTTGCGACCTACCTTCACCGTGACGGTGCTTAACTTCTGTGTTCGAGATGGGAACAGGTGTGACCACCGTGCCATCGTCACCAGACTTTTTTCTTCTCAGGGAGAGATTCCCTGAAAACTAGATACTTATGTTTTGATGTTCTTCTATGGCCTTTGTATATACTTTTACTTGACTCATTTTTTATAAAAAAACTTTAAGAAATTAAGTCCTCGATCGATTAGTATTAGTCGACTGAATGTATCACTACACTTACATCTCTAACCTATCAACCCCTTAACTTTAGGGGGATCTTACTTCTTGCGAATGAGAAGTCTCATCTTGGGACGAGCTTCACGCTTATATGCTTTCAGCGTTTATCTCTTCCGCAGGTAGCTACCCAGCCATGCCCTTGGCAGGACAACTGGTGCACCAGAGCTGCGTCTATTCCGGTCCTCTCGTACTAGGAACAGGTTCCCTCAAACTTCTTTCGCCCACGACAGATAGGGACCAAACTGTCTCACGACGTTTTGAACCCAGCTCGCGTACCACTTTAATTGGCGAACAGCCAAACCCTTGGAACGTACTTCCGCTCCAGGATGTGATGAGCCGACATCGAGGTGCCAAACTGCGTCGTCGATGTGAACTCTTGGACGCAATCAGCCTGTTATCCCCAGGGTAGCTTTTATCCGTTAAGTGACGGCCCTTCCACACGGCACCGCCAGATCACTAAGCCCTACTTTCGTATCTGCTCGACTTGTAAGTCTCACAGTTAACCATCCTTATGCCTTTGCACTCAAAGCACGATTTCCAACCGTGCTGAGGATAGCTTGGGGCGCCTCCGTTACTCTTTGGGAGGCGACCGCCCCAGTCAAACTGCCCACCTAACACTGTCTTCGCTCCTGTAAGGAGTCGAGTTAGATCATTCTAAAACTTAGAGTGGTATCCCAACGACCGCTCCACCGAAACTGACGTCCCGGTTTCAAAGCGTCCCACCTATTCTGTACAAAGTTCAAAAATAATCAATATTAAGCTACAGTAAAGCTCCATGGGGTCTTTCCGTCTAGTCGCGGGTAACCTGCATCTTCACAGGTCATTTTGATTTCACCGAGTCTGCTGTCGAGACAGCGCCCAAATTATTATACCATTCATGCACGTCGGAACTTACCCGACAAGGAATTTCGCTACCTTAGGACCGTTATAGTTACGGCCGCCGTTCACTGGGGCTTCACATCAAAGCTTTGTCTTGCGACTAACCTCTCAATTTAACCTTCCAGCACTGGGCAGGCATCACCTCATATACATCGTCTTGCGACTTAGCATAAAGCTGTGTTTTTGATAAACAGTTACTTGGGCCTCTTCACTGCGACTCAACTTGCGTTGAGCGCTTCTTCTTGCTAACTTACGAAGCAATTTTGCAGAGTTCCTTAACAACAGTTGACTCGCTCACCTTAGATTACTCATCTTGATCACGTGTGTCCGTTCTCGGTACGGGCCGCATGTACTTAAGCTAGCAGCTTTTTTCAAGAGCCAGTGTCACAACCTTCGGTACTAGGGTTGCCCCATTCCCTCCACATCACAGCTTCCCCTTAAGCACGACGGATTTGCCAATCGTACGGGTATTCTGCTTATACCGGAATCCAATAACCGGCGCCACTAACTGTCTCTGTCACTACATCGCATACATACGGGTCCAGGAATATCAACCTGGTGTCCATCGACTACGCCTTTCGGCCTTATCTTAGGTCCCGACTAACCCTGGGAGGACGAACCTGACCCCAGGAAACCTTGATCTATCGGTGTACAGGATTCTCACCTGTAATCGTTACTCACGCCGGCATTCTCACTTCTGTACGCTCCACCAGTCTTCACAGTCTAGCTTCGCCGCGAACAGAACGCTCCCCTACCATCTAGGTATTACTACTTAAATCCGTAAATTCGGTACTACGCTTAGCCCCGGTAAATCTTCGGCGCAGAGATACTCGACTAGTGAGCTGTTACGCACTCTTTAAATGATGGCTGCTTCTAAGCCAACATCCTAGTTGTTTGAGCGTCTCCACATCCTTTCACACTTAGCGTAAATTTTGGGACCTTATTTGACGGTCTGGGCTGTTTCCCTTTTGACCATGGAGCTTATCCCCCACAGTCTGACTGCTTAAAGATTCAATATGGCATTTGGAGTTTGTTCGTGAGCAGTACCGCTATGCGCGGCCATTTCACATACAGTGCTCTACCTCCATATCTTAACTTTAAACGCTAGCCCTAAAGCTATTTCGAGGAGAACCAGCTATCACCAAACTCGATTGGAATTTCTCCCCTATCCACAACTCATCCGCGAACGTTTCAACGGGCGTCGGTTCGGACCTCCAGCAAATTTTACTTCACCTTCATCCTGGTCATGGATAGATCGTCTGGCTTCGGGTCTAATATATCGTACTTATTCGCCCTATTCAGGCTCGCTTTCACTACGGCTCCGGATTATCTCCTTAACCTTGCACGATACATTAACTCGCCGGCTCATTCTTCAATAGGCACGCCATCAGGCTTTAACGCCCTCTGACTATTTGTAGGCACATAGTTTCAGAATCTTTTCACTCCCCACCCGGGGTTCTTTTCACCTTTCCCTCACGGTACTGGTTCACTATCGGTCACAAACGAGTATTTAGCCTTTTGCAGTGGTCTGCATAAATTCCGACAGGATTTCACGTGCCCCGCCGTACTCTGGATACTACTAGAGTCATTGTTTCGTATATTTACAGGACTCTCACCTTCTATGGTTGACTTTCCCAAGTCATTCAACTGAAAACAACAAATCTCATATTGTAGTCCTAAACCCCAGTCCTAAGACTGGTTTGGGCTGTTCCGCTTTCGCTCGCCACTACTGACGGAATCGATATAAATCTTTCTTTTCCTCTAGCTACTGAGATGTTTCACTTCACTAGGTCTAGCACTCTCTGGATTATGAATTCACCAGGGAGTAGTACGACATGACTCGTACTGGGTTGCCCCATTCAGATATCGACGGATCAAAGCTTACTTCCAGCTCCCCATCGCTTTTCGCAGGTAGTCGCGTCTTTCATCGCCTGTTTGTGCCAAGGCATTCACTATGCGCCCTTATTAACTTAACTTCGTAAAAGTTTTTAAAGGTTTGTTTCAAAAATAAATTTGTCTCGCCGCAATCTCATAAAGAAATCGCGACATCACAGAAAGAACATGTTATTTACATAAATATCTAGTTTTCAAAGAACCGAGTTGAGAATCATCTCTGATCTCTCAAAACTAAGCAATCCAAGACGAACCTTCACGTCAACCAACCAGATAAAAACGTGTCTAGTTGAGTTTAAAATTAGTATTTGTTGTACGATCGGTTGTTTTTAACCGATTCTGTTTTCTCCTTAGAAAGGAGGTGATCCACCCCCTCGTTCCCGAAGGGGTACCTTGTTACGACTTAACCCCAATCACCGATCCTACCTTAGGCGTCTCCCTCCTTGCGGTTAGGATAACGACTTCAAGTATTACCAGCTCTCATGGTTTGACGGGCAGTGTGTACAAAGCCCGAGAACGTATTCACCGCAACATCGCTGATTTGCGATTACTAGCAATTCCAGCTTCATGAGGTCGAGTTGCAGACCTCAATCTGAACTGAGACCGATTTTTTGAGATTTGCTGATCCTTACGGGTTAGCGACTCTTTGTATCGGCCATTGTAGCACGTGTGTGGCCCAGGACATAAAGGGCATGATGATTTGACGTCATCCCCACCTTCCTCCGATTTACATCGGCAGTCTCCCTATAGTTCCCAACTTAATGATGGCAAATAAGGACGAGGGTTGCGCTCGTTGCGGGACTTAACCCAACATCTCACGACACGAGCTGACGACAACCATGCACCACCTGTCTTGGCTATGACTATCCCCCTATCTCTAGGGTATTTAACCAGATGTCAAGTCCTGGTGAGGTTCTTCGAGTAGCGTCGAATTAAACCACATGCTCCACTGCTTGTGCGGGCTCCCGTCAATTCCTTTAAGTTTTATTCTTGCGAACGTACTACCCAGGCGGGATGCTTATCGCGTTAGCTTCGGCACTGAGTTTCCCCAATATCTAGCATCCATAGTTGACAGCGTGGACTACTAGGGTATCTAATCCTATTTGCTCCCCACGCTTTCGTGACTGAGTGTCAGTTACGAGCCAGTAAGCCGCCTTCGCCACTGGTGTTCCTCCATATATCTACGCATTTCACCGCTACACATGGAATTCCACTTACCCCTCTCGCACTCTAGCCTTTCAGTATCACAAGCGAACAGTAGTTGAGCTACTGCATTTGACTTGTGACTTAAATGGCCACCTACTCACTCTTTACGCCCAATAATTCCGGATAACGCTTGCCACCTATGTATTACCGCGGCTGCTGGCACATAGTTAGCCATGGCTTTCTAATGAAGTACTGTCAAATAGAGATCATTGCCTATCCCTACCATTCGTCCTCCACAACAGAGTTTTACAATCCGAAGACCTTCATCACTCACGCGGCGTTGCTCGGTCAGGGTTGCCCCCATTGCCGAAAACTCCCTACTGCTGCCTCCCGTAGGAGTATGGACCGTGTCTCAGTTCCATTGTGGCCGATCACCCTCTCAGGTCGGCTACGCATCGAAGCCTTGGTGAGCCGTTACCTCACCAACTAGCTAATGCGACGCAGGCCCATCTTGAAGAGACGCATTGCTGCGTCTTTTAATCGTCAGAGATGCCTCCAACGATCGTATCCGGTATTAGCCGAAGTTTCCCTCGGGTATCCCAAACTTCAAGGCAGGTTACCTACGTGTTACTCACCCGTTCGCCACTAGTGTATTGCTACACTCGTACGACTTGCATGTATTAGGCACGCCGCCAGCGTTCATCCTGAGCCAGGATCAAACTCTCTATAAAAAAGTTGATTCTAGTTCATGTTTTAAATTATCTGGTTTGTTCTTGTATAAAGAAAAATTGACGTTATTGTTTGTCTTGTTTTGCTTAGTTTTCAAAGATCAGTGCCCCACGCTTGCTCTCGCAAAAAAAGAGTGTCCTCTTTGACGTGTGCCTTATAAGATTACCAACATCATTCGATTAAGTCAAGAAATAGTTAAGAAAAGATTTCTTTATATTCCATCGACTTTTTTCAAAGATATTAATCGTCTTTTACGACCTAGTTTTATGTAGGCGCAAGTAAGATTAAAACATATTCAAAATCCAATTGCAATAGATAATGAATAATTAAATAATAATCCGATCGTTACGAAGAAATTGGAGTGATTTAGTTGCTTCAATTCACACTTTTGCCCATGGATCAATTTCCTCGGTGTCAACCATTTATCATTTTTTATCATCAGTGGGGTCGAAACTAACTGGTCAACCCTTTAGTCACGATGCACAAAACAAAGAGGTTAAGCATCACCAATCCCCGCAAATAAAAAAACCCAGGATGTTGATTCCTGGGTTTGTTGAATGATAAGAGCGAAGAATTAACGACGACCGCCGCGAGAGACCGCGATGAAACGTAAAATGCGTAAGAAGATATTGATAAAGGAAATGTATAAACTAAATGCCATATACATCGCTTGTGATCTTGTGACATCGCCGGTTTGCGAAATTTGTTTCACCATCCAAACTTGGTAAGCCACCAAGAGTAACACCACGCCAAAGATTCCGAAGGAGATAAACCAATCGATCGACATGCTACCAAGAAATAAATTCACCACGCTTAATAAAATTAATCCGATAAAACCAACAAAAGCAAACTGACCTACCCCGAGCAAACTGGTTTTGGTGGTCGCTCCGTAATATGCAAAAGCACCAAAGACAAACGCTGAGATACCAAATGAAGTGCCGATTAATTCAATGGAATAGGCAAAAGGTAATGTCGATAAAATCACACCCATTGCGCCAGAGTATAAGAAGAATGGAATCGTGGGATCACCTTGACCTCGCCGGAAAGAGCCAAATAAAAACCAGAAATAACTAATCAGTAAAACGATGGCGCTACCAATCATTAAGCCTGCAAATAAATCATCTGATATAAGTCCGCTCGCGAAAGCAAAGAAAACGCCTAAGGCCATCAGGGCAGTAACCCCTAAAGCAACAGCCATCCAAGCAAACACCTTGACTAAAGGTGATGTGGTGCTAGTTTCATTCGCGTATTGTTGATATGGACGTTCCATATAATTTCCTCCTATAATAATTTAACAATAACAAATTCTAGAAATTATCAAAGCGATATGATTGCAAGTTACCCAATCATGTTGGTCAATAGCTCTTCAAAAGAAGAAACTTTTAACGATGCGCCACCGACCAAAGCGCCATCCACATCAGGTTGGGTTAAATAATCTTTAATATTATTGGGTTTAACACTGCCACCATAAAGTACGAGGGTTGCTTCGGCAACCAGTGGGCTAAACATTTCTTCTAAGCGTTCACGAATATAATTAGCGATATCTTGCGCGTGGTCTTTACTGGCATTTTTACCAGTACCGATGCTCCAAACAGGTTCATAAGCGATGACAACTTTTTGCATTTGTTCACTTGATAATCCTGCTAATCCAATCAGAAGTTGATCGCGAATCACGCCTTTGGTACGACCATGATCGTAGTCATCACTGGATTCACCGACACAATACACGGAGGTGAAACCATCTTGAGAGGCTTTGATCATTTTCTTATTACAAATTAAATTGGTTTCGCCAAAATAGCTACGTCTTTCCGAGTGACCAATCAAGGTCCAATCCACACCAAGCTCTTTTAACATCGAGGTGCTAATTTCTCCAGTGAATGCCCCAGAGGTTTCAAAATGAATATTTTGGGCACTAACAATCAATTGCGGATTATGTTTTTTCACGGTTGCTAATGATAGATACGTTGGGGCAATCCCAATCAACACATTGGCAGCCTTTGCTTTTTCAACCAAAGGAATCGACGCCGTTGCAAAGGCAGTTGCCTCAGCGATGGTTAGATTCATTTTCCAGTTACCTAATAATAATTTTTTTCTCATGGCCTTACCCTAAGATGATATCGATGCCAGGTAAGTGTCCTGCATTTTCAATCATTTCTAAGGAAGCACCGCCACCGGTAGAGACATGCGAGAAATCATTCATGTAGCCAAACTGGGCAACCGCAGCCGCAGAGTCGCCTCCGCCACAAACGGTAAACGCTTGTTTGCCTAAGGTTCTCACCGCTTGGCAAACCGATTCTGTCCCTTTGGTGAATTGAGGTTTTTCAAAGACACCCATCGGACCGTTCCAAAATAAGGTTTTTGCTTTTAAAATAATTGTGCGGAATTTGGCAATCGTTTTTGGCCCAATGTCCATGCCCATCATGTCGCCATGAATTTGTCCTTCATGGGTTTCAATCTTGGTTGGATTATCAAACGTGTTGCTCACCACATAATCATCGGCAAATACGAGTTTACCTTTTGCTTTTTTAATCACGCTTAACGCATAGTCTAATTGATCAGCTTCAAAGGGTGAGGTTCCAATGGTTTTACCTTGAGCCTTCAGGAAGGTATAGGTCATCGCACCACCAATGAGGACATAATCGCATTTTGCTAAAAGTTCATCGATGACTTTGATTTTATCGGAGACTTTAAAGCCACCCATGATCGCAACATAAGGACGATCCGTTGACTTAACATCCACAACCTTGGCAAGGGCTTTGACTTCTTTTTCCACCAAGTAACCGACAGCAACAGGTTTACCTAAGCGTTTTAAAATTTCTGGAATGCCAAAGGTTGACGCATGCGCACGATGGGCACTGCCAAATGCATCCATGACAAAAACATCGGCAAGCGAAGCCCAAGCTTGTGCTAGTTTAGGATCATTTTTTTCTTCACCGACTTCATAACGGGTGTTTTGAACGAGCAAGACTTGACCGTTCTTTAATTGATTAACCATTGCCGTTAATGAAGGTCCACTGGTTTCTTTTGAGAATTGAACAGGTTGTTTAAGTAATGCACTTAAGCGAGTGGCAACGACTTGAAGATTATTCTTCTTTTTTTCATCCTCGACTTTGCTTGGGTCTTTATGGGTCACTTTACCAAGGTGAGAGAGCAGAATTAATTTTGCTCCCTTGGCAAGCAAGGCTTGAATGGTCGGTAATGCCGCAACAATCCGATTATCATCACGGATGGCTCCTTCTTTTAATGGAACATTAAAGTCAACACGAACGATGACGCGTTGGCCAGTTAACGTAGGAAGACTTGCTAAATTTTTCATTGGTTTCCCCTTTAAGAAAAACACTCACGATTCGCGTGAGTGTTTCTTGATGTTTTTGAATTACTTCAATCCAAGCACAGACGCAAACTTCTTCACCAATCGAATGTATTGAGAAGTGTAAGAATATTCATTGTCATACCAGGAGATAACTTTTAAGAGTTGTTTTCCTTCTGGATTGGTCATTAATTTCGTTTGGGTAGCATCAAAGATTGAACCTGCGGTTGCACCAATAATATCCGAGCTAACGATTTCATCTTCGGTATATTCCAGGACATCTTTTAACTTACCATGGGCAGCAGCTTTGAATAAGGCATTCACTTCTGCTTCGTCTTTGACTGGCTTCTTTAAAGTCACGGTTAAGTCAACTAAGGAACCATCAATGACAGGAACACGGAAAGCACCACCATTTAAACGGCCCTTCATTTCTGGGATGACCAAGTGTAAGGCTTTGGCAGCACCGGTTGAAGAAGGAACGATGTTCGCAGCCGCAGCGCGACCACGACGATTATCACCTTTTTTCACTAAGTCTAACGTGGTTTGATCATTGGT
>CAMCVC010000016.1:0-18700 GCA_945879785.1 Staphylococcus epidermidis
GTTCTTTCAGTTCATCAGTTAACGTTTCATAGGTGAAATCAAAGACTTCATCAGCACTGACGATGGGTCCTTCTTTTTCTACTTTTTCAAACGTCGTCTTGACGAATGCTTCAAGTTCTTCATCTAATTTTGCTTCTTTGGCATCATCCCATAATCCTTTGGTTTCCATATAAACTTTAAAGCGAATGAGTGGATCTTTTTTCTTCCATTCTTCAACTTCTTCATTCTTACGATAAATGGTTGGGTCATCGGAAGTCGTATGAGGCCCAAGGCGATACGTGAAAGCTTCGATTAAGGTTGGACCTTCACCCTTACGCGCGCGTTCAGCGGCTTCTTTGACAACCGCATACATGGCAAGGACGTCATTACCATCAACTTGGATACCAGGAATACCAACGGCCACTGCTTTTTGTGCAAGTGTTTCTGCTTTGGTTGCCTTACGACGTGGGGTAGAAATCGCCCATTGGTTATTTTGAATAATCCCAATCATTGGCGCGTCAAACGATGCAGCAAAGTTTAACCCTTCATAGAATTCACCATGGGAGGTACCGCCATCACCAATATAAGTGACTGCGATTTGCTTATTGTTCTTTAATAACTTCGATGCATAGGCTAAACCAGACGCATGTCCAAATTGGGAACCAATCGGAATGTTGACTGGTAAAACGTTGACATCATCAGGAACGCGAGAACCACGTTCATTACCAAACCAATATAAATAAATATTTTCTAAAGGCACATTATGATAAAGCATTGCCGCGTGTTCGCGGAATGCTGGAGAGATCCAATCATTTTTATCTAAGGCAGCCATCGTCCCAATTTGGGCCGCTTCTTGTCCTTGGACAGGAGCAAACGTTAACATCCGACCTTGACGTTGATATTGCATGGCGCGAATATCAGCAATCCGGGCCAATTTCATGGTCCGATACATCTTTAACAAAGTCTTATCATCAATTTTAGGTTCGTATTCTGGAGCAATTACCTTACCTTTTTCGTCTAACACCGCAAAGCGTTGTTTCTTTTGCGGATCAAATTTACCTAAGATCATCACAATTCTCCTTTTCCATGTGCTAGTGAAATCTTTTTTATCTAGCATACAAAATATACTTAAAATCCTAATGAATATCAATACTTTTCATTCAAATATATTTTTTGTGAAAACATTTTAGGTAATTATTAGGAGCTTATCGATGCAGGATGGTTTCCTAGTGAATTTTCTTGAATTCCCTAATATAATATAAAGCATGATTATTTTAACCGGACCTTCCGCAAGCGGAAAAACTGAAATAGCCAAAATTCTTTATCAAAAATATGGGGTGAAAAAGGTTGTCACCCACACCACACGCCCAATTCGTCCCACAGAAATCCCAAACATTGACTATCATTTTGTCTCGGATGACAATTTTAATACCATGCGAAACCAGAACGGATTTATTGAAACCACGTTGTATAACGGATTTCAATATGGGACCTCCAAGGCAGAAGTTGGCGAACAAAAAGTATTGATTGTTGACGCCAATGGATTAAAGGTCTTTACAAATTTACGTAATCCCCGGTTTGTGACCTTCTTTATCCAAACCAGTGAAATCACCAGACTGAATCGGATGATCATTCGCGGCCAGGATTTAGACTTTGCCAAGAAACGATTGGCGTTTGATCAAGTTAATTTTGCTCGATCTTCACTACAAAACATCAGTTATGATATCGACAATGAAAAAGTGACGATTGAAGACGCCAGTGATCGTATCTATAAACTCTATCAACAACATCTAGCATCCATCAAATAAAAAAACATCTAGGCATAACCTAGATGTTTTTGTTCTTCAAAACTTAGACTTAAGCAGCTTCTTCGAACTTGGCTTCTGTGGATAAGAATGTTGACACAGTGTTCAACATAATCCCATAGACAACTTTCGAGGTGATGTCTGCAAGGGTGTATAACACTTGTTGCGAGACCACGACGAAGGAACCTAATCCTTCAACGCCAAAGAGGATTGGCATGATGTAAGCGACTGGATAAATGGTCCAAGTAATATAGAACCATGGTTTGATGAATTTAAAGACACCGACGAGCTTGCTGCTCTTGATGTTCTTGGCACCTTCATCGATAACCCGTGTCATGGTGATGAGAATGAAAACGTAGAAAACCGTTGAGATAACACCCCATAGGATCCACCATAATTCATTACCGCTGACAAAGTCTGTTCTTCCTGGTTCGTAGAATTGACCGATATAACCGGTGACGATCATCAACATCCCATAAAGGGTGAAGTCGTACCAGTATTTACGGAATGCTTTCCCAGAAATTAAAGCAACGAACAAGATTTGTGTTAAAAGATTAGGAACGTCAATGAGCCAGTTTAAGTATCGGAAACCATTCGAGAAAGTTCCATTCGATACATATAAGTTGGTGACTTCATTAAGTTCATAAGCATCAACCCAAGCGACTTGTTGAGCAAACAATAAGAGCAACGCGGAAATCGAAACGACCACGGATAGAATGTTCGACATGCGGAACTTCGGGTGATTCTGACGAATCGTTAGCCAGAAGTACAGCAACCCAGCCGCCATGACAGCGTAGCCGAGCGTGAGAATATGGGATACGAGTTCGAATTCCCATATTTGTAAAGTAATATTTGACATTAAAGGTCCTCCTTTATTACTTCTAATGTATAGCATACCTAATCATGGTAGCGCTTACAAGTAAAAAGAGATTTCTCTACTTTTTAAGGGGTGCTACTTTGAGTTTAACAAAAGTGGAAAATCATAGATTTCATCGGCTAGAAACATCGCATCTTCACGATGATGGGTCACCAAGACAATGGTCATATTTAAGGCTAAAAAGATGGGTTTTAAGTCTTGTCGAAGCCGAGCGGTCAATGTTGGGTCAAGGTTAGAAAAAGGTTCATCTAAAAGTAATAACTGAGGTTCAGGAGCAACGGCTCGAGCAATCGCAACCCGTTGCATTTGTCCTCCGGATAGTTGATGAGGATAAGAAAAGGCAACATCTGCCAAGGAAAATAACTTAAGCCACTTGTCAATTCTTGATTGTTTTTCTTTCGCTGGTAACCGCAATCCAAACCCAATATTCTCACGAACGGTAAGATGAGGAAAAAGCGCATAATCTTGAAAGACGATGCCGATGGATCGAGATTCTGGCATGACAAAATGCGAGTCATCGGTAAGGATGCGATCAGCAAATTGAATCGAACCACTGATGGGTTGAATGAATCCTAAAATTAACTGCAACAAGGTGGACTTACCGCATCCACTTGCACCAGTGATGGCAACCAATTGGCCGGTTTTAACGTGAAAACTAAGGTCCTCAATCAAGGGTTGATTGGGCTTGTATCGAAAGCATAAGTTGTGGATGTTAAGACTCATACGTATTCACCTTTAACATCATATCACTGGCAAAAGTGACCGCCAATCCAGTTAATAAGACCAACATCAAAGCCATCGGACTAGCAAGGTTAATTTGTTCATCCCCAGCAAATTGAAATAAATAGGTCGCCAAGGTTTGTAAATTAAACGGTCTTAAAATAAGTGTCAAAGGTAATTCTTTGAATAAATCCACCATCACAATTAAACCTGCGGCAATCACCCCATGGCTAATCAGGGGTAAATCCACTGCCAATAACGTTTTCAAATGCTTACGACCAAGGGCATAACTTGCATTCGTGTACTTCATCCCAATTTTATAATAGGTGCCTTCAATCAAGTGACTGGCAACGGCAAGAAATCTTAAGACGAGGGCAAAGGTCAATAACCATAAAGATCCGGATATAAGTAAGCGATCTAAACCGAAGGTTTCTGTGATCCACCGATCAAGGGGAATCACCATTAAGATCATGCCAACGGCAATCACCGCACCGGGGAGTGAATAACCAATCGTCAGAATACGTGACATGGTTTTTTTCCATGGTTTTGGAAAAATACGTTGAAAGTTAATGACCGCAAGAGAAATCACCAAAATGATGATGGTTGGATAAAACGCCATTAAGATGGACGAGATCGTGCCATCCACAAATGCGTCACCATAAATCGAACTTGGCACTGAAGGTAACCATGCAATCAATTGAGCTACAGGGATGATCAATGCAAAACTTAAGACGACCAAGGAAACAATATAAAATGCTACTCTGGTCGAACCTTTGATGTCACGTTTCATCAATGGTTTAATTTGTGTCGTGGCATAACTATATTTGAATGACTTTCTTAATCGGCTTTCAATCCATAAGATGACAAGGATAAATACAATCAATTGGACAGAAAATCTCACCGCGGTGTTTAAATCGTTGCCATTAAACCACGATTGAAAAATGGTGGTCGCATAAACCCTCAACCCAAAATATTGAACCAAGCCGTAGTCATTTAACACTTCCATGATGACCAGCACGGAAGAACCTACAAGGACGGGTCGTAATAATGGAAGGATGATTCGCCAAAATATCCGGCCTTGATTAGCTCCTAAACTTTGGGCTGCGGCATACATCGTTTGTGGTTGCTTTGATAAAAACGATCGCGTCGCCAAATAAATGTAAGGGTATAAGGTTAACGAAAATAATATGACCGCGCCAAACAAATTCGTGATGACCAATCGAGATTGAAACCAAGAAGACGAGGTTAAATCAACATAAATATAGGCTAGTAAATAGGCAGGCATCGCCAAGGGTAATACCAAAAGGATGTCCCATAATCTCGCCCATTTCACTCGGTAAAAACTCATCCAATAACCTAGGCTAACCCCAATCCCTAAACTCATCACCACCGTCCCAGCGACAAGGGCAAAGGTTTGAATCAAGACTTCAGGAAACCAATACGTCTGCATCAACTCCCACATTGGTCCTGGGGTTTGCAATAACGGAGGAATGAATTGATATAGAAAGATGACAACAAAGATAAAAGCAATCCCAGTGATGATGGCAAACGGGTCTTTTTGTAAACGCGGCATTTTTATCGCCATCCAGCTTCCACCATGAGTTGATAAGCTTCTAGACTATTGCTATATAAGCTTGATAAAGCAATGGTTTGTTCTTCAAAGCTTCCCCAAGACTGCAGCAAAGGATGGGGATCAACATCTGCACGAACAGGGTATTCAAAATTCCCATCGGCAAAAATCTTTTGGGAAGACGAGGATAAAAGAAAATCAAGCAAGGCAACGGCATTATCTTGGCGTTTGCCATGCTTGGTTAAACCGACGCCAGAAATATTAATATGGGTGCCAAAGGTTTCTTGATTCGGAAAATAAACAGCCAGGGATTCAGCAACTCGTACTTCACTATCGTCCTCGGAATAAAGCATCCGACCAAAGTAATAAGAATTCATGATCGCCACATCGGCACGTTGGTTATAAACCGCTTTCGCTTGATCGCGGTCGTTACCGACTGGATGGGTACTTCCTGTTAATGGATCGCGAATGGCAAAGTGATTCACAAGACCTTCAACCCACGTGGACGTGGCCGTGACACCAATCTGTTCAATCATCGATGCCACCAGCGATTGATTGTACACATGGCTTGAACTGCGCACCGCAACTTTTAAGGTTGAATTGGGATCCCCTAATGCTTCGTAGGTTGACAGTTGGTTTGCTTGTACACGAGTTGGATCATAAACAAGAATGCGAGCCCGCTTCGTTAAGCCAATCCATTGTTGGTCATCGTCTTTGAGATAGGATGGAACCACATCAAGAGAATCTTGATCAGGAAAAGGTTTTAATAAACCTTTTGCTTTTGCACGACCTAATCGACCAGCGTCGGCAAGAAAAATTAAATCAGCATCGGTCGATGTTCCTTCCGTTTCCAAACGTGTCAGCAAAGGATCGGCATCGAGTTTAACCACATTGACCTGAATGCCAGTCTCTAATGTGAAGGAATCAAAAAGTTCTTGATCAACATCATAATGACGATCAGTGTATAAGTTAATGAAGGATCCTTGCGCTTGGCAACTGGCCACCATCGTGAGGATAAAGGTCACGATTCCTAAAGGTTTTATATGCATCATCTATCTCCAAGAGAATCAGTTTCTCTAATGAAAATAGTATAACAAATTAATATTAGATTACGCCTTCTTGTTCTGCCCAATCAATAAACTCATCATAGGTCATTCTTTTGTCGTAAACTTTGTCTTTTGTTAGATAGATAATCCGGTTCGCCGTGGTGGCCAGTAACTCATGGTCATGACTAGTGAATAAAATGACACCTTTATAATTGATCATCCCTTTATTTAAGGCGGTGATGGCTTCTAGATCTAAGTGGTTGGTTGGTTCGTCCATCAACAAGACATTTCCTGCGGTTAACATCATCCGGGCAAACATGCAGCGAACTTTTTCTCCACCTGATAAGACCGTCACTGGCTTCAGGGCTTCTTCTCCAGAAAATAACATCCGTCCTAACCAACCTCGTAAATACGATTCGGTTTGATCTTTGGAATAAGGTCTTAACCAGTCGACTAAATTCATCCGTTCTTTAAAGAAGTCACTATTGTCTTGTGGTAGATAGGTTGGGGTGACCGTAATCCCCCACTTGAATGTTCCTTCATCGGCTTGTTTTAATCCTAATAAGATTTCAAAGAATGTGGATACCCGTTGAGAACTATCTGATAAAACGGCAATCTTTTCTCCGCGATGGATCGATAGGCTCATAGGTGGAATCAAGCTTTTCTTACCTAATGCTTGTAATGACAACACATCTTGACCAAGATCTTTATCAAATTTGAAATCAATAAAAGGGTATCGACGACTCGAAGGTTTTAAATCTTCAAGAGTGATTTTTTCTAATTCTTTTTTTCTTGAGGTTGCTTGTTTACTCTTACTCGCGTTCGCAGAAAATCTTGCGATAAATTCTGACAGTTCTTTCATCTTGTTTTCTTTTTTAGAATTTTCATCTTTAGACTGCTTTAAAATCAATTGGCTGGATTCATACCAAAAATCATAATTACCGACATACATATTAATTTTTCCATAATCAACATCCAAAATACGGGTGCAAACTTTATTTAAGAAGTGACGATCGTGAGAAACAATAATCACTGTGTTTTCAAAGTTAAACAAGAAATTTTCCAGCCAATGCGAAGCGACGGCATCAAGGTTGTTGGTCGGTTCATCCAAAATGAGAATATCAGGATTGCCAAACAAGGCTTGGGCAAGTAAAATTTTCACTTTCATTTTGCTGTCTAAGTCTTTCATCAAAACATCTTGTTTGTTTTCTTTGATGCCTAATGCATTGAGTAAACTTCTCGCATTGGCTTCGGATTCATACCCACCCATGTCGGCATATTCACTTTCCATGTCGGCTGCTTTGATGCCATCTTTTTCATCAAAGTCAGGTTTGGCGTAGAGAGCATCAAGTTCTGCACGCAAGAGTTTAATCCGAGGAAATCCTAACATGACCGTATCAACGGCCGTGTAAGTATTGAAGGCGTTTTGATCTTGTTTAAGAATGGACATCCGTTCTTTTTTATCGCGAAACACATCACCGTGAGTTGGATCGATTTCTCCTGATAGAATTTTTAAAAATGTGGATTTACCAGCCCCGTTGGCACCGATGATGCCATAACAATTGCCTTTAAGAAAAGATAAAGATACATCTTTAAATAAGACGCGACCGCCAAACTGTAACGATACATTACCGACTTCTAACATGTGATTTGCCTCCGATGGTTTCTATGTACTTTCCAACGTCATAAGTGAATTTGGCACTTCCTTTGGAAAAGTGGGGTCTGAGGGTTAATTTGGTTGGATAACCAAAGCGTTCTCCTGGTCCATTCGGTCCAATGTATTGGCCGTTAGTAATGTAAGGATGACCACATGCGTAGGTCAGTGATAATGCACCAGCCTCGGCAGAATGAGTGATCAAAGTCAGTAATCCTTTGATCAGGGTTTGTAACCATCTTGGTAAGTCGCGAACGATGTTGGTACTCGCTAACCCTGGATGAACGAGAATGGCACTGACATGATCAATGACAGGGAAATCAAATAAATTAAGATTCATTTGGAAGACATGATGAAGCATGGCCATCGCTAACTTGCTTAACGCATATTGTTTTGGTCTTGGTAATTGGTGATTGAGTAAGGACTGTAAGGATTTCATTCGTGGTTTATACGCAGAATAAGACCCTACAAAAACGAGGCGAATGTTGGCGTTTTGTTGATCTAAAAATCCAAGCCATTCTCTGAGCAAATAATACACATTGAAGAAATTAACCCCGGTTGTGAATGGTAATCCATCGACCGTTTTCGCGCCTCGAGGAGGCATGATGATCCCGGCATTCAATAATAAGATATCGATAAGAGGATGGGCCACTTTCATATGGTCCACAAAGCGACGAATCGATTCAAACGAACTTTGATCAAAAGGGATGATCGTTAAGTTGGCAGTGGGGACGTCTTGAAGGATGGACTTTTTAGCAGCTTCTGCCGTTTCAAGATTTCGGCACGCCATCAAGACGTGAGCGCCGCGATAAGCCAATTGTTTCGCAGCATAAAATCCAAGGCCACTATTGGCCCCGGTAATAAGGACAGTTTTGCCTTGTAAATTCGCAATATGTTGATTTAACCAAGCGGTATATTTCATAGGTTATACCGCAAAATTTTAGCACATTTAGGAGGAAAAATTAATCGTTTTCGCTATCAATTTCAGTTTGGTTTGGTTTTGGAAGGGTGACTTTGATTTTTTCCACCGTAAATTTCTCAACTTCTAGGACATCCACATGGTAACCTTCCACATCAAATTGATCACCAACTTTGGCAAATTTGCCTAAGTGAAATAATACCCAACCACTGACGGTTGCGTAATCAGAAGTTTCTGTGAAAGGTAAATCAAGCTCTAAGAAGAATACTTCGATGTTTAAACTTCCTTCGACCAAATATTCCTCATCGCTTTGTTTGATAATCGGCGGTAAGACATCATCGGTTTCATCCCAGATTTCTCCAACAATTTCTTCCACGATATCTTCCAAGGTAATTAACCCTTCGGTGCCACCATGTTCATCAACGACAATGGCCATTTGTTGTTTTTGTTCTTTAAATAAACTTAACACCTTGGTCAGCGGTTGATTTCGAGGCACAAACAACGGGGCAACCAGGATACTCGTTAAGTCAATCACGGTTTGATTGATGAATCGTTTATAGAGTTTTTTGGTAGGTAAAATCCCGATGATTTTATCGAGCGTTTGATCGAAGACTGGAATTCGAGAATACCCAAAGATATCAGGGTTTAATAATAAGTCTTGGGTATCATGATCGATATTGAACGCAAAAACATCCACCCTTGGGGTCATCACTTCATAGGCTTTTTTATCCGAGAAAGAAAGTGTTGAGCGAAGCAAATCGCCTTTCTTTTCATCGATGACACCTTTGGCTTCAATCGAGTCGACCATCGTTTCTAATTCATCGTCGTTATAACGATTACGATTTTCTTTTCGTTTTTGAACAAATAAGCGTCGTATGGGAAACACAATCAACGAAACCACGAACACAAAGGGGGTAAAGATGATTCTTAAGATCTTCACAGGATAAACAAACATCAAACTTAGCGATAAGGCATTCACTTTGCCGACCATTTTTGGAATCAACTCACCAAAAATCACAATCATGAAGAAAATCAAGGATGCAGCAAGGGTCGCTGCGATGGCCGGATTGGGAAGGATAGGTGCTAAGTATTGAATCGAAATCAATGCCGTCATCGAGGAGTTAAAAATATTGACGATGCCATTGCCAAACAGTAATGCTGAAGAATATTGATCGTAATTTTTTGCAATCGATAGTGCTTGTTTCGCTCGACGATCGCCTTGTTCAACCAACGTTGTTAAGCGAACATGACTAACCGCCGTATACGCCATTTCTGAAGATGAAAAGAAAGCAGAAAAAAGCAAGGCGATGATCATCAACGTCAGCGAGAGGTAGATATTAACCACGGATCACTCCTGTATATTTGACCATTTCTTCCATTTGGCCAACAATCTCTTCTAAGACATCTTCCATGGTCACCATGCCAATGACATGACCTAGTTGATCTTTGACAATCGCCACATGGGTTCTAAATTTTTTGTAGCCTTCAAACAAATCATCAATGGTGACTTTGCTTGTGACAACATATGGTTTTTTCATCAAGGAAACGGGATCAACGTTTCTATTTTTTTGATAATTTTGAAAATAAGTTCGTATGGATAATACACCGATGATGTTTTGCAAAGAATCTCGATAGATAGGCACTCGGGAAAACGGAGAATTGATTAAGTGATTGGCTAAATCAGCATGATGCAACATCGTTTCTGGTAAACCAGACATTTGCTCAAGAGGAGTCAGCACATCCTTGACTGTGGTATCAGAAAATTCAATGGCCGATTGAATGAGTTGAACTTCATGCTCATCCAAAGTACCTTCTTGGTGTTGCTGTTCAACGATATTTGCAAAATCAGCTTGTGTCATCGATGCTTGAGGTTTGCTCTTGCTGGCACGATTCAATAACTTTTTAATTCTTGAAAGAACAAAATATATTGGGAAAAAGATGATTTTAAAAACTTGAAATAAAAAGGTTGAAAATAATGCTGCTTGATTTGGTAATCCCCTGCCAATGACCTTAGGAATCGTGTCACAAAAAATATAAAAGAGTAACGATGAAAAGATGGTAGCCATAATGGTTCCAACCCCATCGTCTTGATATAAACTAATAAAAAAGATGGTGGAAATGGTGGACAGTAACACCGAGGTGATGTTACTCCCGATGACGGTGACAATCACACTATCATCAAACTGTTCAATCAAATGTAAGGTTGTTTTGGCTAATGAAGATTTTTCAGATAATACTTTTATACGAATCGGGTCAGCGGCAGCGAAAGCAGTTTCCGCTAAAGAGAAATAACCGCCAAATGCGAGAATGATAATTAAGACTAACCACGACCAAGGGTCTTCAAACATAACGTACTACCATTATAAACTATTTCACCACTTGGTGGCAGTGGCGGCAGCGAGGCTCATAGGCTTCGGCAGCACCAACTTTAATAATTGGATCTGCATAATGAGCTGGTTTTCCATTGATGATTCGTTGAGTTTTGGTTGCAGGTGCGCCACAAACCACACAAATAGCGGTTAATTTTAAGACATCTTCTGCAATGGTCATTAACGATGCAGTAATCGGAAAGGGTTCCCCACGAAAATCAGTATCAAGACCGCCAAGAATCACTCGAATTCCTTTTAAGGCAAGTTTTTGAGCAAGATAAATAATGTCTTTATCCAAGAATTGAACTTCATCAACAGCAATCGCAAAGGTAGTGGAATCGACATAATCAAGAATTTCTTTGCTTTCTCTGATCGCAATCGATTTAGCTTTTAAATTGGAATGAGAAACGACTTCATTCGTTGAATACCGATTATCGATCAATGGTTTAAAAACCAAGGTTTTTTTCTTGGCGTATTCTAAACGTTTGATGCGGCGAATAAGTTCTTCGCTTTTGCCTGCGAACATCGGTCCACATATGACTTCTATCCAACCTGGGCGTGATACGATTTCCATAATGTTCTCCTACTTTTGAAATGCTTTTGACCAAGGCAAGAATGGAATCTCTTGTTGCGGTAGTCCTTTTTTAGCCATCAAGTCATCAATTAACTTTTTAGCGCGCTTTAAGGATAACTCTGACTTGACCTTAAAAACAAGGGGTATTTCTTTATACATTTTTTTATCGGAGGCATCATCGACTGGAATTGGCCCATCTTTATAATCTTCAGGATTTAATGCCATGTAAAGTTTTAATCCTTTGCCGGCAATGGTAATTTTAACGTACTCTTCTTTATGTAATCTAAAAATATCACCGGCATTAGAAATACGTGATTTAACTTGAAAACTTAAGATATAGTTTTTAAGTTCATCATAATGAGCTAAGAGCATCGGTTCTGCAAGACTCATTCTATCTTGAAATGGAATGCGAACAATCTTCTTTTTACCAGTCCGAGTGACACCAACTTCAGGAGTAATGACTGATTTAAATTGATCAGCACGCTTTTCATTTTCAGGGGCTTTCGCATTCTTCTTACGAATCACGGGGATGGTCAATGTAGGAGATACCATTCTTGAGTTATAAGAACTATTGGTATTAGGATTATTAGAGGCAGTATTTTCTTGAATGTAGACTTGCTTTGGAATTCGTCCCACCGCTTCGGTGATCATCTTTTCCACATCCACCGCGTTCAACTTAGGTTCGCTGCTACTTTGTTTCTTCACTTCCGTCGCGACCATGCTCGATATCACTTCTTCGTTCATCACCGGACCGTCTTGTTTTGGTAACTTCGCGTCCACCATTCGTTGGATGTCTTCTTCACTGATGACTCTTGGTAATTTCGATTCCACCAGCTTCGTGATCGCTTCTTCACTCATCACACGAGGCATCTCCACCGCTGCTGGTTGAGGAATTCGTCCCACCGCTTCGGTGATCATCTTTTCCACATCCACCGCGTTCAACTTAGGTTCGCTGCTACTTTGTTTCTTCACTTCCGTCGCGACCATGCTCGATATCACTTCTAATGATTCTTGCGGTTTTAATGTCGACTGATGTTTTTGCATTAAGGCAACGATAAATGCTTCTTCAACAGGTTTGATTTGAACGTTAGCCATTGGCTTGGATTCATATTGTTGAAGCTTTTCTTGAAGCGGTTGAATTCGCCCTAGGGTTTCTAATTGAAATTGAGAGAGGACATCTTTTAAAGTCATGATGTCTTGATGTTGTTGGATTAAATCTTGTTTGGTTTGAGTGAGTTGATTCAAAGCTAAGTTAAATTCGGCCTTGGTCATCAACTGACTTAAATCCTCTTTGGGGAGTTGTTGAATAACGGTGAGTAACTTTTGATGTTGCTCATCCAATAACTGCTGAATTTGTAATTGAGAAAGCGTGTGATTTTGAATGAGATTAACAACATCTGTTGATGTGATTCCAGGGGCTTGGATTGACGGTGAGGACTCATTAATAGATTCACCAACCTGCTCAGGGGTGGTGGCAAACGTCATCATTTTTTTATACAAAGGATTTTCTTCAAGCGCTTGCTGAATACGTTGGTTGAGTTCTTCACTGCTTAAGGTGTTTTGAGTTTGAGTGGATAACGTTGACTGGACTTTGAGTTTTGATTCATCCAACGTCTTTTCAATCATCAAGCCAACTTCTTGTTTATATTGATCAAGTGCATTACCAATTTGTTGCTCAATTTTTTCTGCAACTAAACTTTCCATCACTTCACGATTTAATGAATCATATTTGATTAATTCCTCATTAATCAATGTCGTCACTTGATCTTTAGACTTAGGTTCAAGTTGAGCAATTTCAGTCGCAATCGCTTGGTTAACTTGTTCTTGGATAAGTTGACGAGCATCTTCTTGTTGTTTTTGTTCTTGAACCATGGTTGTAACAAGAGGAGCGACTTGCACTGGTTGGGTGGGTGAAACAACAGACTGTTGACTTAACGATGGCGCAGAAAGAACGATAGCTTGTTTTGCCTGAACAAGTTGAAGCCTGATTAAACCACGAATTTTATCTTTGAGTTGGAGCACTGTTTGTCTAGCATTAGAAATTTCTGATTTTTCTGGTAAGGATGGGGTTGTTGGCAAGGCAATGATGGGAGTAGGGTTGAATAAAGAGTGAGTTTCAGAAGGGGTTGATGAAGGGGTTGATACCTTGGGTAACTCTGGTGAAGATATCTTAATTTGATTAGGGATGACAAAGGTTGAAAGCTCTTGAGCAATGATGGTTTCTTCTTTTAAAATAGGCATCATCAACCCTTGCTTCTTTCCATAGGGATTACGAACGAAGTCAAAGAGAACGAAGATGTGGAAAATAATTGTAAGTAAGCCAGCGCTAACAATCAGACCTGAAAATGCTGAGGCCCGTAAACCAGGATTTGCTACTTCCAGTGGAAGCAAAATTAATGACCAAAAATCAGTTTTTGTGCCTAAATTATCAAAACCCACGGCGTTGGGATAATAACCATTAATAAGGATGATTGACATGGCTAAGGTGAAAACTAATCCTAATGGAGAAACCAAGATCCTCAGTAGATTGAGTTTTTTTATGGAATTAACTATCAGAAGCAATGAAGCAAACGTGTATAGAATCACAGCAAACCATTGCAATCCTTGAAATAGGTTAATGGATGAGAAATCAATCAAGGGGGAAACGGCAGAATAAGCAAAAGCGTAAATGACTTGTAGGGTTGCAGCAACATCAAAATTAACTCGATATGCAAGTAGGGCAATAAATCCCAATAAATTGAGAAGTAAAGCAAACCCTAAAAGATTGGTGAATTTTTTCATTGCAAACCTCCAACGGAACTTATTTTTGACTAGTTTTATCATATCATTGAATGATTGATTTTTATACCATTTTTCTTTGCAAAAAAAAGCCAATTGTTCAGTATTTAGAAATATTCTTGCAACGATAAGTAAAGTTTCGCTATAATATAAAAGCATTGCAGGTGTAGTTCAATGGTAGAACACAACCTTGCCAAGGTTGATACGCGGGTTCGATTCCCGTCACCTGCTCCAAATCGTTTAAAAAAAGACCTCTTTATGAGGTCTTTTTGCATCTTATCTAGAAAAAATGGAAACTTAACCCCTGAATGAATAGAAAATTCAAAATCATCTTATAATGACGTTAATGAAAATCAAATGGATCGCCGGAAAAATTGGAGAGGAAGTCACGATTACGGTCAAGGGTCATGACGATGACCCAGAACTAGATCAATTAAGAACTATCTTTTCAAAAACCTTAGGGTACGTCGTCGGCAAAAAAGAGTCTAGGCAATATCGGATTCCTTATCACGACATTTATTATCTTGAAAGCCAAGATGAACATACGGTTCTTTATACGAGTAAAGATAGTTTTATCATCCCTTTTCGTCTCTACGAAATTGAATCCTGGGGTGATCCCTTTGTGCGAATCAATAAAAGTACTGTCATCAACTTAAACCATTTATCAAGTTTTAAACCGATGTTGAATAGTAAATTAGAGGCTTTACTTGATAATGGGGATCGTTTAGAGGTGTCGAGAATGTATTTACCAGTCATTAAAGTGAAACTAGGAGTTAAATAACATGAAACAATTGTTAAAATCGTTTGCCCAGACATATACCATCACCTCGATATCCATGGGATTACTAGGATGGCTTACAAACCTGCTTCCTGCCATTCAAGGTCGAGTTCTGCTGAATGAGATTGTATTTGGTTCCATCATCATTGCATTACTGATTCAATGTGCTTTATGGATATACCAACAAAAGTGGGGTAATGGCATCATCAGTGTCCTGCTTGCCTTTGTGGTCATGCTTCCAATTGCCCCGTTAATCAGAAGAATCTATTTTCCGGTTCTCTACCGCTTGGTGGGCTTTGCTTACATGATCCTGTTTATTTCCTTGGTAATTTACACCATCTTGATTGCCTTTAACCACGCTAAAAATAAAAAAGATAGTGATGATTTAAATCAGTTAATCAAACGTAGCAAGAAGAAAAAAGATTAAGCGTTTACTTAATCTTCTTATTCTTCATGTTCATGTCGTTGATATCGATCACTGCCTTATCAAGAATTTGTGATTTAAATGGCGGGACTTCTCGACTTTCAATTGCATCCACAAGACGTGGAAATTGACGAATATTGACAATAAATTGATTGTCTTCACTCACAGGAATACGGTTGATCATCGCTTCGTTGTTGACCAAGATAATCGAAATAAATAAGGTTGGATCAAGCCCGGTGACAAGAGCTAATTTCTCAATCCTTTGCCGGTTTAATAAAAATGGATTAGGAATGTAACGATATTTGGGATGTTGATATTTATATTCGTAGTAAGACCATTCTTTGTCACTACCTTTACCTAACAAACCACCTTGAAAATACAAATCTTTAATCGCGTAAATATATTTATTTCCAAAGACCAAATGGTCAATGATGACATCGCGGTTACCTGGCAACTTAACTTTGACAGTCGGAATTAAATAGTAATCTTTTTCCAAGACATAACGATGAATTTTTTCATTAAAAATTTGGTTGAGATTAGAGATCGCGTATTGTTTTTTAAACCATGGTTGAAATAGAAAAATAACGCTGACAACAATGATGGTTGAAAGCAAGGCAAGGATGGTGATTTGTACGTTCGTTAATTCTGCAAAGTTCATGGGGCAATGGTTAAGGCAACCTCAAGCATCAATTTTAATCCCACCTCGCGTTGTTGCGGAGTTAAGATTTCTTTATAATGAAAGGAGTCAGAAACCGACATAATCGCAAGGGCTTTTTTGCCTAATCGTGCCGCATTGGCATACAAGGCATAAGCTTCCATTTCCACCCCTAAGACACCGAGGGCTTCCCATTTTTTCCATTTATCAGGATCAACATCATAAAATACATCACTGCTTAAGACATTACCAACATGGAAAGGTGCATTCATCTTTCGGCATTGCTGAACCGCTTGTTCTAATAAAGAAAAAGAACCTAAGGCAGAAAATGTACCATTTCTAAGTTGGAATTGACTTGCCCAATTGCTATCCGTGCTTGCCCCTTGGGCAATGATGATATCGAATAACTTGGCTTGTTTAACATATGCGCCGGTGGTCCCCACGCGAATGATGGTGTCCACAGCAAACGTGGTGAACAATTCATGGGAATAAATCCCCATGCTTGGCATCCCCATGCCTGAAGCCATCACCGAGACAGGTTTGCCTTGATAAAGACCAGTGAAACCAAACATATTTCGAACGGTATTCACTTGTTTGACATTGGTTAAGAAAGTATCGGCAATATATTTCGCGCGTAAAGGATCACCCGGCATTAAGACCGTTTTTGCAAAATCGCCTAATGCTGCTTGAATGTGCGGTGTTGCCATCGTTGATCCTCCTCGACAATCATAAAATCATCTTAACATAAAAGCAAAGAGCAACGGATGATTTTAAATGCGTTTACTGGTGGTTAACCATTGTTGGAGCTTAGGAATCAACGTTTCAAATTCTGTAAAATCTTTTAATTTCCATTCCCAATTTGGCGAACCGATGGTACCTGGAACATTCATTCTTGCTTGGTCATCCAAAGATAACAAATCTTGCATCGGTAAAATGGCTTGATTAGGTTTGGCATCCAAGGTGTATTGAACTAATTTTTCGGAAATGGTTCCTTTGTAAGCTTTTAAAAAGACTGCCAATTGTTGTTGAGAACTCGTTGCTAATTTTTGATACCACCCCATCGTGGTTTGATTGTCATGGGTGCCAGTATATGCAATTGCATGCGAAGGCAATTTAGGTTCAATGGCTTGAGGTAATTTTCCAGAACTATCTGGATAAATGGGAAATTCAAATTGCATAATTTTCATGCCAGGAAGTTGATAATGATCGCGAAGGGTTAACACTTGTGGCCTTAAATCGCCAAGATCTTCGGCGATGATGTTTAGATTAGGTAATTGTTTTTTGATCGTGTCAAACAATGCATATCCAGGAGCTTCAATCCATGCACCTTCTACTGCGGTCGGACATGAGGAAGGAATTTTCCAGTACGTATCAAATGCCCGGAAATGATCAATGCGGATAATATCAAAGAGTTGAGCGTTATAACCCAAACGATCGATCCAAAATTTAAATTTATCTTTTTCCATCACATCCCATCGATAAAGAGGATTACCCCAGCGTTGACCTGTGACTGAGAAATAATCCGGTGGAACCCCGGCAATAAACGTTGGCTCTCCATCCGGGGTTAACATAAATTGAGATTGATTCGTCCACACATCAATCGAGTCAATCCCTACATAAATAGGGATATCACCAACAAATAAAACCCCTTGTTGGTTGGCATATTGCTTAAGGGCCATAAACTGGGTAAAAAGCAAATACTGAATCATTTGATGGTATTGAATACGAGGTAAGTAAGGTGTTAAATCAATCGCTTTGTTTTTAACATAAGTCTTAAATTCTTTTTGCCATGTGGTCCACATTTGTAATTGATGGAGTTCTTTGAAAGTCACAAAAATGGCGTACGTTTCAACCCATGGTTGATCTTTTAAGAATCGTATGTATTTTGCATCGGCTTTAAAGTTTTTAAAGGCTTCTTGATAATACGTGGATTTATATTTCCTGACGGCATCATAATCAACACGAACACTGTGCGCTTGAAATGGTTTTGGTTTTTTAATCAATCCAGCGTCATGAAGTAAATCTAGAGATAAATATAATTCATCCATCGCTTTGGATGAATACGGTTGATAAGGAGAATTTCCATAACCCAAAGGGTTCAGTGGTAACATTTGCCAAAGTTTCGTTTTTGCCTTGACCATCGAATCGACGAATTGGTAAGCTTGTTTACCAAAATCACCGATACCATATGATGAAGGAAGAGAAGAAACGGCCAATAAGATTCCTGAAGTACGCATACGTGTATGCTCCTTTGTTACCTTTCAAATTATACCGAATTTATCTTGATTTCATTCAAGAAAAAAACCACAAGCTTGATTGTGGTTTTTTTGCAATCCAACGAATTAAATCAATGTCTTTTGTGTCTCTTTATCAAAAATATGCGCTTTTTCTAAATTGAGAACTAGTTTAATCGAATCGCCAATGCGATAGGTGTTAAGCGCGTCAATCTTACTAATTAAATTATTACCGGCCAAATTCGTATGAATAATATATTCATGGCCTAATAATTCCGCAACTTTGATCGTGCTCTTTAACACGGCGGTTGGAAATAA
>CAMCVC010000017.1:0-18577 GCA_945879785.1 Staphylococcus epidermidis
ATTAAAAGTAGCATCAAATCTTATGAGGAACATTTCGAAGGTTAATTTCGATGAATCACATCGTCTTATTCCATCCTGAAATTCCTCAAAACACCGGAAACATCATGCGGACAGCGATGGCAACGGAGTCCAAACTTCATATCATTGGGCCCTTACCATTCACCTTGAATGATGAAACCATTAAACGTACCGGCCTTGATTATCGAGAACACGTCCATTATCACTACTATGATTCGTACCAAGATTTTATGAATAAAAATCATCACCCCGTTCTTCATTGCTTGACTCGTTATGGGGATAAAATATATACAGACATCACTGTAAAAAATAAAGTAGAAGAGATCTATCTTATGTTTGGTTCAGAGACAAGTGGTTTAACCCCAGAAATCATGAAACAACATCAACAACATTTATACCGGATTCCGATGAGCATCCTAGCAAGAAGTTTAAACGTATCCAATACTGTCGCCTTGGTGATCTATGAAATTCTACGTCAGCAACAATTTTCAGGATTAGCCACCAAAGAAGTTTTAAAAGGTGAACACTTCCTTAAAGACAAATTAAATCAGTAGCGCTTTACCATGGTTAGCAGTTGATTTGCCCAATCTGGATTGGCATGAACCTTAATTTTTTTTGCGTCTTTGACAATCACTTGTCCTAGCTGAGTGGTTCGTTTTAATGATCCTACTTTTGCATACGTCACTTCACCTGATATTTTTTTAGCTAAGGCAAGGACAAGCTGAGCACCTTTGATGATGGCGTCGTGATCAAAAGTTGCCTGATGAAGGATTAAATGGCTTCCAGGTTCCCCATATATATGCATAAAAATATCACTTTTTTTGGCGATGGAAAAAGTTAGAAAGTCATTTTGCTTTGAATTTTTTCCAAAGGAGAACTTTACGTTTTGATCGATGATAAAGTAGGGAGATTGATGACTAATTTGAATTGGTTTTGGTTTGATGCCACTAATGACATGTTCTTGAATTAAAAACGATTGGACCAATTCAAGGTCATTCCAGGTTGGTTTGGTCACCAAGTTAAGATGATATAAATAAGCTTCAATATTCTCTTGGTTTTGTTTTAGTTGTTGGTTAACTTCTTTCACGCCTTGTTTGGCTTTTTTGATCAAACGATAGAGATGATTGACCCCATCATAATTGCATTTAAACGTGAGGTTAGGTTTAGCAAGACGAAAAGGATTAGGATAATCCGACCAAGGTAAATTTGGTTCTGTCTGGATTGCTTCAGCGATGTCTTGATAATGAAGATTATCTTGATGGTTTTTCAGGTCTTTTTCTAATGCAGCATGACGCTTAACTATTTTTTGATAATGTGACTTCATCATGGAATGATATTCTTTTGCCAAGAAATTTAAATGAAGTGTAGTGATATCTAACGAGGCATCTAACTTAAATCTCGACGCCTTAGGATGGATTGCCTCTTTTGGTTGCCATCCAAGGATAGAATCAAAGATAGGGATATCATGTTTTAATAGCGTCAGTCTTGGTGCATAAGGTGCCAATTGAATACGTAAGATTAAAGGTTCTTTTAGTGACGCTTCTTGTGAGCTGGATAATCGTATATTCAATCGAGCATAATCATCCACATTCGCTTCCATTATGATTACATCGTGAAGATGTTGATCCAATCCATGAGGGACCATATTTTTGAATGAATTATTTTTTTCTAAAAGCGTCTGAATGTGCATACGAGGATTGACATTATCAAGACTAATCACCCAACCCAGTTCTGGTTTATGATTCAATAAAAGAATCCAATCATGATTAGGAAATAAGTAGATGTGTTGAATTTTCTTTCCGATCAATGTGGCGGTAAAGTTTACTGGTAAAATCGCGGATAAATCCATAAAAAAAGTATAGCATAAACGATGCTTTGATTGACTTTTAGCTCCATTCATATGATAATTTTTCAAAGCTTATGAAGCCAGGATTATTAATTATATTAAGTGGTCCCTCCGGCGTTGGAAAAGGAACCATTCGAAAACGCATCATGGAAGACGAAAGTCTTCAACTTTCATATTCTGTTTCGATGACGACTCGATCAAAACGAACAGGAGAAATCAATGGCAAAGATTATTTCTTTGTGGATCAACCAACCTTTCAGTCTGCCATTGACCAAAACAATTTATTGGAATGGGCTGAATTTGTAGGTAATCGTTATGGAACGCCTAAAGCTGAAGTTCAACAATTACGTAGTTTAGGCAAAAACGTCTTATTAGAAATAGAAATCAACGGGGCCAAACAAGTCATTGCTAAAACCATGGGTCCAGGTTTGGTGACGATCTTTTTAATGCCTCCTTCGTTTGAGGCTCTTGAAGCAAGAATTAGAAAACGAAAAACTGAATCAGAATCAATCATTCAAGAACGATTAGAAAAAGCTAAAAGAGAAATGAATCTTCACCATGATTATCAATATCTTGTGATCAATGATAATCTTGAACGCGCTGCAGATCAGATTAAACAAATCATTAAAGAAAGAATGCAATCCATGCACCCATGAAGACCTATATTTTAGAGGTCTATATCGAACATCAGTTACAACAACTTAATCGCCCATTTACATATCTTTATCATGGCGTATCGATTCCACAACGAGGCATACGTGTTCGCGTTCCCTTTCATCAACAATCCTTAATTGGATATGTCACCAAAGTAACTGAAACCAAGGATGTTGAAAGTTTAAAAGCGAAGAGTCCTTTTCCAATTTCAGATATTGACTCATTACTCGATGAGACCCCAATTTTATCCGAAGAGCTATTGTTATTGGTCGATCACCAAGCAACCCAATATTTTTCCTCAAAAATTGCCATGCTACAAGCGATGCTTCCACCTTCTTTATTTCCATCCAAACGGGGGTTAAAAGGACCTAAGATCGCCTATGAATCTTGGTTGAAAATTCATCCCACTAACCCACTACCTTCGATGAACGGAAGACAACTTGGTTGGTGGCAAATGGTTGAAAATCAAACACGGATTCGCTTGCACGACATCAAAAGTAAAGCGGCGATAAGTTATTTAACTGAATCAGGTTTGGCATCGATTGAAAAAGAAGAAAAAAGAAGATTCGTTTTTAATTCTCTCACCGTTGAAAATAGACCAACATTGACAGGACAACAAAAACAAGTCATTGATGAATTTAATCAATCAAAAGCCCTGGTATATTTACTCGAAGGCGTGACTGGCAGTGGCAAGACGGAAGTTTATCTCAACCTTTCTGAGACCATGATATCTTCTAACAAGTCCGTGTTAATGATTGTTCCAGAGATTGCCTTAACACCCGTGATGATGAGTTATTATCGTCAACGATTTGGAGAAAAAGTTGCTATCCTTCATTCTGGGCTAACGCCTGCAGAAAAATTTGATGAGTATCGTCGAATTTTAAATGGACAAGCTGTGGTGGTGGTTGGCGCAAGATCAGCAGTTTTTGCCCCATTACAACATCTTGGTTTAATTATTCTTGATGAAGAACATTCAGAAACCTATAAGCAAGACAATGCTCCTCACTACCACGCTCGAGAGATAGCCCTTTGGAGAAGTCAGTATCACCAATGTAAGCTTCTGATGGGAACGGCAACACCCTCTTTAGAATCAAAAGCTCGGGCTCAAAAAGGTCTCTATCAACTCCTTAGCTTGCCTCATCGAATTCACGATCAACATATTCCCAAGACAACGATTATTGATATGACAGATACTAAGCAATTATCTCGAGACAACTCCTTGTTTTCTCAAGCATTGTTAAAAGGAATTGCCGATCGCTTATCTAAAAAACAACAAGTCATCTTGCTCGTGAATCGCCGAGGTTATGCCCAAAGTGTTATTTGTCGCTCATGTCAACATTTATTTGTTTGCCCAGACTGCCAAGTTCCACTTGCATATCACTCGAAAATTGATAGTTTAAAATGCCACTATTGCGATGTCATTGAAACCCTTCCTAAACAATGTCCATCATGCCAATCTCATCAATTGATGAAACAAGGTTTTGGAACCGAACAAGTGGTGAGTATTTTAGAAAAACTATTTCCGCAAGCAAACGTGGGTCGACTTGATGCAGACATGACTGGATTAAGAAGTTCAATTACAGAGACCTTAAAGCAAGTCCAAGATGGTTTCATTGATATTTTGGTTGGAACACAAATGGTTGCCAAAGGTCATGATTTTCCTAATGTTACCCTTGTTGGCGTGATGCTTGCAGATTTAGGTTTACATGTACCGCATTATCGAGCCTCAGAAAGAACCTTCCAATTGATTGCCCAAGTGGTCGGAAGAACTGGGAGAGGTCCTCAGTCTGGAGAGGCCATCATTCAAACCACGATGCCTGAACATTACTCAATCGTCTTAGGTAGTCAACAAAACTATCAACAATTTTATCTTCGAGAAATGAAAGAGCGAAAGATCCTTCAATACCCGCCTTACACGTATCTAGCAAGATTTGAATTATCATCTCGCGATCAGGAGATGGTTGATGAAGTTGCTTTGGAATTACACCAATTACTTGTTGATCAATTAGAGTCGATTGCTACGGTGATAGGACCGAATATACCTTACCCAGAATATTTTGCAGGTCTGTTCCGCAGAAGGGTTCTTATCAAGTATAAAGACTATGCACAGTTATATGCTCGATTAAATTCAATTTATGAACTACTCGTGTTAAAAAAACAAGTGAAAATAAATTTCAATATAGACCCTTATGACCATTAGGTCTTTTCGTATCATTTTTAACCTATTTAGTTTAAAATAAAACAAGTATGAGGTTGACGGATGCACATTGAAATTTTTGGACTAGATAAATATGTGGTTGCTACGCTTAGTGAACAACTCCATTTACCACTAATCAAGTTAACAAAAGTAAACGAAAAGGATCTCTTCTTTTCTGTCTTTGAAAGCATGATTTTTCATCGAGGTGTTGATCAAAATGCTTGGCATACGGTTATTCGAATTTTTCTTGTTGAGACTGACATGAAATATCAAGAAGAATTGAAAGCTTTATTTATTGAGGCATTAAAAGATCAAACCATTCATCTTCACTTTGAATTTTATCCTCAGTTAAAACAAAATATTCATCATGTGATTAGAGAAGACTATCCATTATTTGTCTCTGAATCTAACGCTGTCAAAATCGAAGAAGAATTAGAACCCACTCCTCAAGAAATTTTTCACGGCAATGTGTTTGAAGGTAAAGAAAAAGAATTGGATTCAATCATACAACCTACCAAAAAGAAAAAACCATCGTAATGAGTACCATCCATCCCCATGAATGAATTACTTATTGTAGGCAATGTTTTAACAAAGATTATCGATCAGCATCATAGTTTTTCTGATGCCCTCAAAGAAGGTGTCCAAGAAGCGAATGCCACCTCATCTCAAGGATTGATTCGCTCATTAACAAGCTGTGAGCTTCATCACCATCGTTTGTTGGAACATGTGGTGAATCGCTTTGTGAATCACTTAGACCCTAAGGATAAATTTATTCTACAAGCTGCCATTGGTAATAATGTATTTGTCAAAAGATTGCCGCATGATCAAGTTATGGTTTTTCTTACTCAATTTTTATCGGAAAGAAATGTTGTAAAAACATCCATGGATGAATTGCTTTCGCTTGCTTCCCCTGGAAAAAATTTAATTGATCCTCTCATCAAAGAAAATTCAATCACTTACCTAGGCATTAAATTCAATACTCCTGAATGGTTGGTATTGATGTGGATCAAACACTTTGGATTAACCATTACCTTAAAAATATTATCCACGAACAACAAACCGGTTTTACAAGCATGCCGAGTCAATACGCTAAAAACAACCACAAATAAGTTGTTAAAGCAGTTTTCAGACCTCACGGAAACCCCGGTTGAAGATACGGTCATTTATCAAGGGAAAGCCCCTTTAAAAAATCACCCAGCTTATATGCAAAATTTAATATTTCAACAACGACTGGCAGTGACAGACATTGTTAAACAATTTAGTTTTGATAATGTGAAAGGTGAAATGCTACTGGTTGAAACACGTCCGCAAGCTTTGTATTTAGAACTTCCTGTGTATACCGAACAAAAAATTAGAATTAATATTGTCACCAATGCGATTGAAAGAAAACTTGCGATGCAAAAGTCTCTCCATTCATTTCAACTTTCTAACATTGCCTTATATGAATCTGAACCTAAGGGTTTAATCACCTATCTTTCGAAAAAACAAGACGTGGTTTTAGTGGTCCCCCAATGCTCAAAATTTGATTTAATCAGATCTTTACCTGATTTTTTCATTCACTTTAAACAAGAAGATCTTGATGGTTTAATTGTTTCTCAGAAGCAAGCCCTTTTTGAATCAAGTCAGTTTGTTGAAGAGCGTGGCTTATTATTCTACGGTGTTAACACGATGAATCAAAAAGAAGGTAAATTGTTGATTGAAGATTTTTTACTGCAACAACCTCAATTCAAACTCATTCAAGAATTCCAATACTTCCCGTTTGATAAATTCAATACAGCGCTGTATGTAGCAGCGATGAGAAAGAGTAAATAGTTATGGAAAGCATCTTTGGACAAACCCTTTCACAATTAGAAAACACCCTTGAATCTTGGAATCAAAAATCTTTTTACGCCAGTGTCATTTATGATTGGATTTATGAAAAGAAGATTCGTTCATTTCAAGCGATGACAAATATTAGTTTAACCTTACGTGAACAACTAGAAAAAAACTTTCATTTCCAATTGCCCTCGATTCATGTTCGCCGAGACTCGATTGATAAAACCGTCAAACTACTTTTAAAGTTGGAAGATGGATTCTTAATCGAAGCTGTTTTAATGCGCTATAACTACGGTAATGTCATTTGTGTGACCACGCAAGTTGGTTGTAACATCGGATGTTCTTTCTGTGCTTCCGGGTTACTCAAACGCCAACGGAATTTAACGGCTGGTGAAATGATTAGTCAAATTGTTGTTATGAATGATTTATTGGATGCAGAAGGTAAAAAGCAACGGGTCAGTCATATAGTTGCCATGGGAACAGGCGAACCATTTGATAACTATGAACATGTGATGAACTTCATTCGGATAGCCAATCACAATAAAGCCTTATCCATTGGTGCTCGTCATATTACCGTTTCCACATCGGGCTTTCCTGAAAAAATTAAGGAATATGGCCGTGAACCTTTACAAATTAACCTTGCGGTTTCCTTGCATGCTCCTACGAATGAAATTCGAACAAGGCTCATGAAAATCAATCAAGCATTTCCTTTGGAAAAGTTAATGCCAGCGATCAAAGATTATCAAGCGAACTCAGGAAGAAGAATCACTTTTGAATATATTCTCATTGAAGGGATTAATGACCAACTTGAACAAGCAGATCAACTTGCTGAACTCGTGAAGGATATTTTCTGTTATATCAATTTGATTCCTTACAACGCTGTCATGGAAAATGAATATCGCCGTCCCCATCCTCAAGCGGTGAATGCATTCATGACTCGGTTAATTGAATTGGGTGTCAATGCCACTGTCCGTAAAGAATTTGGCCATGATATCGAGGCAGCCTGTGGTCAATTAAGAGCTAAACACAAAAATGAAGAAACGCGGTAGTTTTGCATTTAATTCAGATATTGGAAAGGTGAGAACCACCAACGAAGATCAAGTGGTGGCTCTGATTAACCGCCACCAAGATATTTTGCTTGCAGTTGCCGATGGAATGGGTGGACATGCCCGGGGCGACCTTGCTTCAAGACTAGCCATGCAATCGTTAACCAAAGGTTTTAAAAATACATTTGGTTTATTAACGTCAAAAACTGCAACCCTATGGTTAAGGCAACAAGTGGTTCAAGCCAATCGTAGCATCCATCAAGAAGCGCAAAAGAGCTCTTCTTTAAAAGAAATGGGAACCACGCTGGTGATTGCTTTGATTGTCAACAAGGACCTGATTATTCTTAACATTGGTGATTCTCGAGTTTATTTATTTGAAGAAGAAAAACTTACACAAGCCACGGAAGACCAAACGTATGTTGAATATTTATTCCGCCAAGGAAAAATCACAGAGGAACAAAAACTTAATCACCCCCAAAAACATGTTTTACTCAACGCTTTAGGGCTTAATAATGCTGTTTCTTATGATGTGAAAATTGTCCCTTATCAACAACAAACCATCCTTGTTTGTAGTGATGGGTTATATAACAATTTAACCGAAGGTGAGCTAACCACGATCATACGGTCCTCGGATACACCTCAACAAAAGGTTGACTCTTTAATCCATTTAGCCAATGCCAATGGCGGCACTGATAACATTGCCGTGGCCATTTGGGAACCGGAAAGATGATTTTAGAAAACGACATTATTGATGAACGTTATCGGATCATCAAAGAATTAGGTGAAGGTGGTTTTGCCTACGTCTATCAAGCAGAAGATCTCATCACAGGAAAAGAGATTGCCTTAAAAATCATTAAAGAAAATGCAATAAAGTCAAAAGATAACATCACACGATTTGAACGAGAAGCTCGTGCATCTGCGGCCTTAAATCATCCTAATATTGTCCGGGTTATCAATATTGGGTATCATCAAAATCTTCCTTATATGGCTTCGGAATTAATCAAAGGCAAAACCTTACGTGGTCAATTGGATGATCAAAAGAGGTATGGATTCAAACAAGCTTGTGAGATCATGTACCAACTTTGTGACGCGGTTGCCTTTGCTCACCAAGCCCTTGTCATCCATCGTGACATCAAACCTGATAACGTGTTTATGACCCCAGATGAAACCATCAAACTTGGTGACTTTGGGATTGCCTTCTTCGAAAATTCTCGACGTGTCACCAAGAGTCAAGTCATCATTGGATCCGTTCATTACTTGCCTCCAGAAGTCACCAATGGCCAATCACCCACGTTTAAAAGTGACATATATTCATTAGGCATAACTTTCTTTGAACTTGTCACAGGAAAAGTTCCTTTTGAAGGTAATAACCAAATTACGGTAGCGATGAGACATATCAAAGAAAAATTTCCTTCGCCTCGTCAATGGATTCCCTCGACGCCAAGAGCGATTGAACGAATTATTCTCAAGGCTTGTCGGAAAAATCCTCTCGATCGTTATCGAACGGTCTTAGAATTTCAAAAAGAAATAAAAGAATGTTTAGACAATCCAACATTAATTACACCAAAAAGGTCTTTCTGGGCAAAATTGTTAGGTTTAAAAGTTGACGAAGCATGATCGCAACGATTGTAAGTCTTAACTTTGGTTCTTACCTCGTTCATGAAAATAATCAATTTTATTTATGCCATTTACCAAAATCCGATAAAAATTTAATTAAACCTGTGGTTGGAGATCACGTTCAACTTGATGAAAAAAAGGAACAAATTGTTAATCTATTGCCTAGGAAATCGTTTATCAAAAGACCACGAGTTGCTAATCTTACAGACCTTGTGATTGTCAGTAGTTTGGTTGAACCAAGTTTTTCCTTTTACTTATTGGCCTTATTCATTACCTTTGCTCGATACTATAATTTGCACGTCACCATCATGATTACCAAAACTGACCAAATGGCTATGACTCAGTATCAATCTTCATGGAACTATTTGTCTACCCAGGGATTTTCGATTTTATCTTTTCAAAAAGATGTCCCTGATATTCACATGCTTTCAAGTTTAGTCTTACCGGGTAAAGTCGTCGCCTTTGCCGGACAAACAGGGGTTGGTAAATCAACCCTCATCAATGCATTAAACCCTGACTTTGATCGTCAAATCGGTAGTTATTCTCAAGCTTTAGGCAGAGGCAAACACCAAACCAAAGAAGTGATTCTGCTTCCTTTTCAACAAGGTTACATCGTCGACACACCAGGGTTTTCTTCACTGACGTTACCGATGCTTAAACACGAAGCTGCTAAAGTATTTCCCGGATTTGAAGCCCATGTGGGTCAATGTAAGTTTTTTAATTGTACTCATCAACAGGAACCACATTGCCACATTCAAGATCTTGTGCAACATGGTAAAATTCCCTTAGAGATCTATCAAGACTACCTCAAGTTAATTGCAAAATTACCAGAACAAAAGGAGTTTCAATAAATGAGACCCATTCAGATTGCCCCTTCGTTACTCGCCGCTAATTTTGCATCCTTAGAAAATGATGTGAAACGTATGATGAAGCATCAAGTCGAATACTTACATTACGACATCATGGACGGTCATTTTGTTCCTAATCTATCCTTTGGGGTGCCCGTGGTTGCTAGCATCAGCAAATTATTTAAGGTTACTCATGATGTGCATTTAATGATTGAAAAACCTCGTGATTATTTTGATGCCTTCATCCAAGCTGGAGCAACCATCATCACCTTTCATTATGAAGTTGGAAACGATGTAAAAACGATGCTTTCTTGGATTGATTATTTACATCAACACAAAGTGAAAGCTGGCATCAGCATCAAACCCAAAACACAGGTTGAAGTACTTAAACCATTGATTGGCCATGTGGATGTATGTTTGGTGATGTCTGTTGAACCTGGGTTTGGCGGGCAAACTTTTCTATCTGGCGCGATCGATAAAATTACTTGGTTAAGAAAACAAATCGATGTACAAAAATCAAGAACCTTGATCGAGGTGGATGGTGGCATCAATGCAGAAACTGGAAAACTTTGTCGAATTGCGGGTGCAGATATTCTTGTCGCTGGTTCCTATTTATTTAATCATCCTCAACTAAAGGATGCCTTCCAATCTCTTCGCGATGAATGATGCCATTCTTTGGATGCTATGGGTGCTAATTTGGATAAGTTTTTCTGGTTATTTATATTTTTCAATCCAAGGCTATCAACAATTTAAAAAAATTCCCTTTCGCTTTCAAGAACATCTTCCGTTTGAGTTACATGATATCTATTTTGAATCTGGTCAACGTTTGCCAAGCTTAAGGTGGCTCTTGCTCGTCACCGTTGTCAGTCTGTTTGCGTATTGGGAAGGTTTTTTTGTCATTCCCACGATCCCATTAACCTATGGATTGTTAACCTTGATGACGTTTTTCTTATTGTCCTTATTAGGTGTGTTTATCATAAGAACAAAAAGAATTGAAACTTATTTATTGTTGGTGACGACTTATTTTGTTTCAACCTCAGCGATGTTTTTTTTGGCAAGTTATATTATCTTGATCACACCCATTAATCCGTGGCATTCATTATTTCCTTGGACCACCCTCGTTCAAGGGATTATTCAACTAGGATTACTCTTGAATCCACGATTGAAAGATTGGTCAACACTAGAAAAAGTTGAAGGCACAAATGAAAAACCACTGTATCGTCGGCCAACTCATTTTGTGATGGCCTACACCCAGTGGTTTACGTTATTGAATGTGATGATTTGGGTTTTATTAACCCAAATTGCTTTTCTTATCGGGTAGCTTGATTTTTCATCAACGTACGATAAGCGCGAGCAGACATCTTGATGGACTTGGTAATGCCATTTTCAGTAATTTGATACTTTTGTAAATTTAAATTCCAAGTTCTACGGGTTGCACGTAAACTGTGTGAACGGGCATTGCCACTCATGGGTCCTCGACCAGAAACGGTACATACTCTTGCCATGTTTATATCCTCCAGACAACGTTGTTATCTTACCATTGTCATGGCAATAAAGCAACGATTTGTATCTTGAATGTGTTAAAATAATGGTATTGAAGGATAGACTAACGAAAGCATCCGCTTTCCTCTCACCTATCAACGCTTCATTCGTCGCTTCGCGTTAAGAAGACCAAGCGTGCATCGTTATGATGCAAAGTAAGGTGGTACCACGCGTTTGCGTCCTTCATAGGACGTTTTTCTTTTTTTAGGAGGCCTAACCATGGCATTTGATCACAAAATCATCGAACCAAAATGGCAACATTTTTGGGATGAAAAGAAAGTCTTTTATACGAATGTGTATGATTTTTCTAAACCAAAATACTATATTTTAGATATGTTCCCATATCCTTCTGCCCAGGGTCTACATGTTGGTCATCCGGAAGGCTATACGGCGACCGATATTGTGGCAAGAATGAAACGTATGCAAGGATTCAATGTCCTTCATCCGATGGGTTGGGATTCCTTCGGTTTACCAGCAGAACAATATGCCTTAAAAACCAACAATCACCCCAAGGGTTTTACGGAAAAAAATATTGCCAACATCAAAAAACAAATCAAAGCGCTTGGCTTTAGTTATGACTGGTCAAAAGAAATTGCTACCACCGATCCTCAATATTATAAGTGGACGCAATGGATCTTTATTAAGCTCTTAGAAAAAGGCCTTGCCTACATTGATGAAAAACCTGTTAATTTTTGTCCCGCACTTGGGACGGTTTTAGCCAATGAAGAAGTGATTGATGGCAAATCAGAAGTCGGTGGCTTTCCAGTGGAACGACGAATGATGCGGCAATGGGTGTTAAAAATTACCGCCTATGCGGAAAAACTGTTACAAGGACTCGATACCTTGGATTGGCCTAATTCTACCAGGGATATGCAAAAAAATTGGATTGGTAAGTCAACGGGTACTGAAATTATATTCCAAGTTAAACAATCCAAAGACTCGATTCAAGTGTATACCACCAGAGCGGATACTTTGTATGGGGCAACCTATGTTGTCTTGGCACCAGAACATCCTTTGATTCAAAAAATGGTCACCCCCCAACAACGAGCATTGGTTGAGGCTTATGTGACAGCGACTGCATCTAAATCTGACTTAGACCGAACGGAATTAAATAAAGATAAAACTGGTGTATTTTCAGGTTCATACGCAGTGAATCCTATTAATGGTGAATCATTACCCATCTGGATTGCAGACTATGTCTTGTATGGATATGGGACTGGTGCAGTCATGGCCGTTCCTGCTCACGACCAACGAGACTTTGAATTTGCAAAGAAATACAAGTTACCCATTCGCGATGTGATTGCCGGATATCAAGGGGATGCCGCCATGGTTGAAGATGGTCCCCATATCAACTCAGCGTTGATTAATGGTTTAGGCATTGAAGAAGGAAAAAAGAGAATCACAGAAACTCTTATTCAACGTCAACAAGGAAAATTTAAAACCAATTATAAATTAAGAGATTGGTTGTTTTCTCGGCAACGATATTGGGGTGAACCGATTCCGGTTCTCTTAAGCAAAAAAGACGGATCAATTACACCTTTAAAGATTCATGATTTGCCATTACTACTTCCTGACTTAAAAGAATTTAAACCTTCTGGTACTGGAGAGTCTCCACTGGCAAACGCTGGTAAATGGCTTGATGTGGTGATGGATGGGAAAGCGTATGTTCGCGAAACCAACACCATGCCTCAATGGGCTGGAAGTTGCTGGTATTATATTCGTTACCTAGATCCTCAAAATGAAAAAGTGATCGCTGACGAAACATTATTAAAACATTGGTTGCCAGTAGATTTATACATTGGTGGGGCAGAACATGCAGTGTTGCATTTGTTATATGCTCGTTTTTACCATAAGTTTTTATATGATATTGGTGTTGTTCATACGGAAGAACCATTTAAAAAATTATTTCATCAAGGGATGATTCTTGGCGAAAATGGTGAAAAAATGTCTAAGTCTCGCGGCAATGTTGTTAATCCTGATGAGATCATTGAACAATATGGTGCGGATACACTCCGCTTATATGAAATGTTTATGGGTCCATTAGAAGCGGCGTTGCCTTGGTCTAACCAAGGGTTAGAAGGCGCTAGACGATTTCTTGATCGCGTCTATCGCTTATTTACGGAAACAGAATATAAAGAAAAATGGGTACCACAAAGCGACGGTCAATTAGACTATAGCTACCATTATTTAGTGAAAAAAGTAACTGCGGATTTTGAAAATCTTCAACTCAATACGGCGATTTCGCAAATGATGATATTTATCAATGATGTGTATAAAGCGTCGAGTATCCCCGTTCCATTTTTAAAAGGCTTTGTGCAAATGCTTGCTTGTGTTGCCCCGCATTTAGGAGAAGAACTTTGGTTCATGCTTCAAGAAAAAGCATTGCTATCCTATACGCCTTGGCCAGTGGTGGATGAATCTAAACTTAAAAAATCTACCTTTGAATTACCAATCGCGGTCAATGGAAAATTAAGAGCGACCTTAACGTTCCCAATCGATATGTCTGAAAAGGACATAGAAACGAAAGCAAAAGAGGATGACAATGTGAAGAAGCATCTTGTCGGACTTTCGATACGAAAAGTCATCTATGTCAAAGGCAAGATGATGAACTTTGTAGTAGGATAAGGTTATGTTCTTAGCAATAGACTTAGGTAACACCTCTATTAAATACGGTATTTTTGATGAGGGAAAATTGGTGAGTAACCATTATTTAGACCATCCTGCGATTCCCACGATCTTGGTTTATCAACAATGGTTAAAACCGATGTTTGATAAATATAAATTTGACCGGATTGCGATTGGTTCTGTCAAACCTCAACTCAGGCATTTAATTGTCAAAGCCCTCGCCCAATTGTCAACGATTCAACCACAAATTCTCACCCATGAATCTTATCCTAAATTCCAACTTCGCATTGATCAACCCGAAGAACTAGGCATTGATTTATTGGTGGATGCGATTGCCACCAATCAACTTTATGCCTCGGAAGCAATCATCATCGATGTGGGCACGGCAACCAAAGTGATGGCGATTCGCCAACAAGGGTTTGAAGGCGTTGCCATTGCTCCAGGGATCTCAACCTCGTTCAAAGCATTGCATCAACATACCTCATTGATTAAAACTTTGAAAATGGTGTCGCCGCAACACGTCTTTGGTAAAAATACAACCGCAGCCTTATCGAGTGGGATTATTCTTGGCCACGTCCATATGTTGGAAGGATTAGTACGCCAAGGGATTACTAGTTTAGGCTGGAAATTTGCCCCGATTATTTTAACGGGTGGATATGCCCATTTATTATTACCTCATTTTTCAATGAAGGTAACCCATGATGCGAATTTGTCATTAAAGGGAATCCAGTTATGCCAATAACGACTCGAACAAGAATTCAAAACTTAACGGTCAACGCTATGCTTATTGCCCTTATCGCCTTGATGGGGTTTGTTCCATTTTTAGGATTTATTCCCTTAGGCGCTTCGGTATCCATCACGCTGATTCATTTGCCTGTGTTACTAGGGGCTGCGTTATTATCGACGCGATCGGCTACCTTACTTGGTTTAAGTTTTGGGCTTGTGTCTTTGCTCGTTGTGGTAACGAATCCTACCCCGCAACCTATTGATTTATTTTTTGTGAATCCACTGATTTCTGTTTTACCGCGAATTCTTTTTGGTTTGTTTGCAGGGATTTTATTTTCCTTTACTCGGCGGTTTGCGAACTTACAACAATATGGTTTATTAAGTCTATTTGCCTTCTTAGCTACTGTCTTCCACACAGTCGTCGTCTTGAGTATGCTTTGGTTATTTGCCAGTGCAGAACTTAGTGGTCTGTTTGGTAATCTTGTGCAATTTATTTGGTATATCTTATCACTTAATGGTTTGATTGAGGCAATTTTATCAGCTCTATTAATCCCCATTTTAACCCTTGCCCTTCGGCGTATTCGGTTTGTCCAACAAATACAACGTTAAAGGAGGATGCAACCATGGCATCTCAATTTTCTAGTTACTTAAGTCCTTATTTCAAAGAGGCGACTTCACAACTCCAAAAGTGGATTCAAATCCCGTCGGTTCATGATGAACGAACCATCGCGAATAAAAAGCCATACGGAGAAACGGTCTTTCAAGCGCTTCAATTTATTGGAAAGCTTGCTGAGAAAGATGGTTTTACCGTGGATTATTGTGATGGCCACGTGACCGAGATTTCCTATGGCCAAGGCCCACAAATCGCCGTCTATGCCCATGCCGATGTTGTCCCTGTTGCGGAAGGTTGGAAACACAAACCATTTGGTGGCGAGATTGATGGTCCACGGATGTATGGTCGTGGGACCAGTGATGATAAAGGTCCTGCGCTTGCGTCTTATTACGCAATCAAGATGTTAAAAGATAAAAACCTTATTCAAGGTTTTCAAGTCAAACTCGTCATTGGTGGTAACGAAGAAAAAGGGAGTGGTTGCTTAAAATATTATTTTGAAAAGTTACATAAACCTTATGCGGTCGCCGGGTTTACACCTGACGGCAACTTCCCATTAATTTATGGAGAAAAAGGCATTAGTAATTTTGAAATCTATGGCCATGTCCATTTCAAAGGTATTCATCGGATTCAAGCTGGGATTGTGGCGAATTCGGTCATTGATAAAGCCACTGCCGAAGTCGATTCTTTGTTCTCTTTAGAACGAGCTTTGGTTGGATTTGGCTTGCCATATGACCTCAAAGTCAATGGGGCAAGAACAACCATTACCATCCATGGGAAAGCAGCCCATGGGTCAACCCCTCAATTAGGAAAAAATGCTGGTACGGCATTATTATCCTTTTTAGCTAAGGCTTATCCACAAGAACCTTTAACCACGATTGCAAAACAGTATGAAGATATCGAAGGAAAAAATCTTGGCATTTATTCGGAAGCGCCTCTATTAAAAAAGACCACCAACAATATTGGCTTGATCAACTATGATGGGCACCAATTTTCCTTAATTGCTAACTTCCGATTTCCTGAAAATGTGACCTACTCCAATGTGGCAAAACACGTTGCATCCATCACCCCAAAACCTTTAGCATTTAGGACCTTAGGAGAATCTCGACTTCTGATCTTCGATCCAAAAGATAAGATGATTCAAACCTTACTTCAAGCTTATCAAGATGAAAGTGGCGATAAGGTCACCCCGATCATGACGATTGGTGGCGGAACCTATGCCAAAGAAGCCAAAAATACGGTGGCATTTGGTAGTAAGTTTCCAAACAAAGAAGATTTTATTCATGAAAATGATGAAAAAATTGATCTAGAAGACTTCACGTCTTCCATGGCTATCTACGCGCGAGCGATTGTTGATTTAGGCAAATTGCATGCGGTTAAAAAGTAAGTCTTGGGCAAAACCATTAATTTCAGAACATCCTGAATATGTCTCCCTGGATACGATGCCAACCACCCCTCAAGGTGGATTTAAACGTCATGCGTTAGAAATAGGTACGGGTAAAGGTGATTTCATTGTTGGCAAAAGTGAGTTGCAAAAGGATACCTTTTTTTATGGAATCGAACGTGTCACCACGGTTATAGCATTTGCCTTAAAAAAGGTGCTTATCTCTAAACCTAGCAATGTCAAACTGATCCTCGGAGATTTTGCGAAAGCATCATTTCAAATGCCAGATTATCTTTTTGACGAAATCTACTTAAATTTTTCCGACCCTTGGCCAAAGGTTCGCCATCATAAAAGAAGATTAACCGCGATTGGTAATTTAGAAAAAATACATCGAATTTTAAAGCCAAAAGGAATCATTTATTTCAAGACTGACAACTTGGAATTGTTTGAATTCTCCTTATTAAACCTTCAAAAAATGTCTTATACTATAAGAGCAATTCATCAACCATATGTCGAGATTGATCAACATGATGTGATGACTGAATATGAAGCTTTTTTTAGACAACAAGGCCAACCCATTTATCGATGTGTTGCCCAAAGGAGTGAAGATGTTAAATCCATTTGAAACCAAATTGTTTAAGACCTTATCTGAACTGAATGCCATTTCTGGTCAAGAGAATCAAGTTGCTTCATTTCTTTTGAATGCATATCAGCAAGCAGATTATCCTACCATGACAGACCATCTAGGAAGTGTCTTTGCCGTGAAAAAAAGTGGATTACCCAATGCAAAAAAAGTTCTCATCCTTGGTCACATGGATGAAATTGGGTTTATGGTGAGTCATATTCAATCCAATGGGATGATTCAACTCGTTGCCATTGGTGGCGTCAATCCGTTAACCTTAACCTCGCAAAGAATGAATCTAACCACCCGTGAAGGAAAAGTTTTTTTAGGGGCCGTGGATGCTACGCCGCCTCATCTTCTCAAAGATACAAGCCAAGGTGTTCCTACCGTTGAAAGTGTCTTTGTTGATTTTGGATTTGAATCAAAAACCACGGCGGAAAAACATGGTGTCCGACCTGGAGATATGGTGACGTTTGCTTCACCTTTTGCAGTCCTTGAAGGTGGAAAAAGAATTTTAGGAAAGGCTTTTGATAATCGCTATAGTTTGGTCATGGGGTTGAGCGTTTTAAAAGCATTAAAAAACAAAGCATTAACATACGACCTATATGTTGGTGCGTCCGTCCAAGAAGAAGTAGGGTTACGCGGAGCGACGACAAGTTCAACGATGATTCAACCTGATTTGGCGATTGTGCTTGATTGTTCTCCAGCCAGAGATTCAAGTGGGGATAGCAAAGAACAAGGTCAACTTGGTGGTGGTTTATTACTACGTTATATCGATGCGTCCATGATTGCTCGACCCACACTTTTAGCGTATCAAGAAACCATGGCGAAAAAAGCGAAAGTTCCTTTTCAATACTATTCCTCTCCTGGAGGAACTGATGCAGGTGCGGTTCATAAAAATCTCTCCGGCATCATGACGCTGACTCATTGCATTGTTGCCCGAAGCATTCATTCCCCAAGCACCATTCTTGATACAAGCGATTTTTTAAGCAGTAAAAAAACATTATTAAAAATCCTTAATCATCTT
>CAMCVC010000018.1:0-18394 GCA_945879785.1 Staphylococcus epidermidis
ATCCAACATCGGTACGAGTCTTGCCAATGCGATTGTCGAGTATCGACAAAGCCAAGGAAACTTTACATATTTAGAACAAATCATGGAAGTTCCAGGCATTGGCCAATCCACGTATACGCGAATCAAAAATTATATTAACCTCCTTTGAAATCAACACTCGTGTTTGTTTCGGTGTTGGGATGGTCAATTGGTTTATATAGCCAGCATGGTTTCCTTGTGATCATCGCTTTAGCGATTGGGGTTTGGTTTTACCTGAAAGAACCTTCGATGATGTCGTGGTGGATTATCACTGCTTCGATTTTTTTGATGATGCAAATCATGAAACTTACGTTTACTTTTGATGAAGATGGATTATTTTTAGTCAGAGAAAAAAGAGCAACTTGGATGTTGGTTGAACAATATTTTCACCGATATTATGTCCCATTAGATCCTTTCGTTGATGTCGAGATGGGTGATATCATCAAGATCACCGGCTCATTAGGGGAAATGAAAATCACCACCTATGAATCGATGTTCAGTTTTAAGGATTTTCTCAACGAGCGTGGGGTGGTTTCAACGGTGACCCCGGAATCCATTGAAACGATCCTACGTTTTCCGTTTCGATTTACCAGCATTATCCATGAGCGCATTGATTTGCTTCATCCCAATGTACGTGATGCGGTATCGCAATGGTTATGGAATCGAAGTCATCCCGAATCCACCATGTCGGCTTGGTTAGAACAAGTCCTTGGTGTTTCCGGTTTCGGTTTTTTTCTCCTCTGGACAACATGTCAAACCATCGGTCAATGGTTTGGTAAGCCCCATCATGTCAGTGCGATCTTATTGATGTTATTTTTTCCTTATGTCCTGTTGAATCTTCATCAATGGGGCATCATGAGGGTTTATGGGATTGCCTTGTTGCAATGGACGTTTAAAAAAACCAGTATCCATGAACATAAAATGATGGTTCTTGCAACCTTGTCAATCTTAACCCCTTATGTATGGATTCAACCAGGTGGGCAACTTTACCTGGTGTATCAAGGTTGGCTTGGATTGATCAAACCGATGGTTTATCGTATGCCGTCGTATCAGCGTTGGTTGATGATGACAGCAATTGCCCTCGGATGGTCATGGGTCAGCAATGGCTATATAACCATCATCCAGTCATTGCTTTACGCACCATTGACCATGATTCAAATGATCTTGGTTCCTGGATGGATGATCTATTTATACACGGGATGGCTGCTACCAGGACTATCCTTCCTCACCGTTGTCATCGTTAATGTCATGTTGTGGATTCCAGTCATACCTGTGATTTATCTAGGAGAGATTCCTTGGTATACGTTAAGTGTGTTGACCTTCATCTTATTGACATTATCTTGGGTCTTTACGATGCATTTAACAATCTATGTTCAGCGCTTATTGCTCACCGTGTTGATCGTGGTGGTGCTCCACATCACTGGCATCGATCATGGATTCATTCATGAAATTCATTTTATCAATGTCGGCCAAGGGGATGCGACATTGGTGATGTCAAAAGGACAATCTTTATTGATTGATACTGGCGGGGTTCTTCGCTTTGACATCAGTCAAGAGGTGTTAATTCCATACTTTAAAAAACTAAGAATCAAACGATTAGATGCTGTCATCATTACCCATAATGATTTTGACCATAATGGCGGATTACCATCCTTGGTGAATACCTTCCCTGTGCTCCGTGTCATTGATCAACCATTTGATTCCTTCTCACTCGGGCAATGGACCATCACCAATTATCAATACTTTTTGGATGTCTTGGTCGAAGATAACGAGCGTTCATTGATCATCGGGATTGCCAATCCAACATGTCAGTGGTTGATCATGGGCGATGCGACTACGACAACCGAGGATTACCTGATGGCGTTCTTCCCTGATCTTCAAGCCAAGTTTCTTCGCATCGGTCACCATGGGTCTTTAACTTCAACGTCCTCCGCGTTGCTTGATCAACTTCAACCAAGGGAAGCGATTATTTCCAATGGAGGAGCTAATCGCTATGGTCACCCTCACCCGCAAGTCCTTGAAAGACTTCAAGAAAGAAACATTCGCATTCGCCGAACCGATCAAGAGGGGACAATCCGTTATCAAACGTGTAAAATAGGAGTATGATTCAGTTAATTTCTTCTCCCTCGTTTCAACGCATTCAACACCAATTACAATCGGTGTTGAAGACCCTTGATCCATCGACTTTGATTGAGAAAGTTGATGCTTCCAGTGTTCCCATTGACGAGTGGATGAAAGACATCCATCAAACAAGTTTATTTTCTTCCGCGAAAGTGACTTTAATTTATCAAGCTTCTATCTTTGGTAAATCTGGAAGAACGTCCTTAGGCAAACAACAAAGCGAATCAGACCTATTAGCGTTTCTAAGTGAAGATCACCCTGAACTTCAAGTCATCTTTATATACGAAGGAGACATCGATGAACGACTTGCTGCGGTGAAAGCAATCAAGAAACATCATCAATGGACCGATTTACCTTTACCTAGTAAAGACGAATGGGTAGGGTTCATGGATTCATGGCAACGTGAACTTCATGTTCAGTTATCACCAAAAGCATCGGCAAGGTTTATCTTATCCACGTACCCTGATGTGGATCGTGCATATCAAGAATTAAAAAAACTAAGTGTCTATGGGACCACCATTGATGAAGCAACGGTGATTGACCTAATAAAACCTAATCTTGAAGAGAATGTGTTTGAACTTACCAACCAACTGATGTCAGAAAACATCAAACAAGCCTTAAAGATTTACCGCGATTTCACCACCCTTCAAGTGGAACCAACCTTATTAATTAGTCTTCTTGGAAAACATTTTCAGTTGTTTGCCAAAGTGGTCCATCTTAGTGGCCAAGGCAAAGATAGTTACGCGATTAGCCAATTGATCAAAATTCATGAGTATCGCGTTCGTTTGATGATTCAAGGGAAAAAACGATTTCCCTTAACGCGAATTCATCGCATCCTCTTAAGTTTGGATGCCTTGGATATGACCATTAAAAAAGGCCTTCAAGATAAAGTCGAAGGCCTCAGTTGGTGGATTGTGAATTTTACCGACGCTATTTCTTAAGTAAGCGTTGGTACATCCCAGGCCGTCGGTCACGGAAAACACCCCAAGAGTAACGCATTTTTTCAATCGCCTTGACATCAAAGGATTGACTAATGATGCCCGTGGAGTTTCGATCCATTTGTTTCAGAATAACCCCTTGATGATTACTGATAAAACTCGTGCCATAAAAGGTCATCGTGTGCTTGCCATACGATTCAATACCAATACGATTGCTGGCTACGACCGGAATTAAGTTTGCTGCAGCGTGACCGATCATCGTGTTTTGCCAATGAATTTGTGAATCAATCGGCAGGGTTGGTTCTGAGCCAATTGCCGTAGGATAAAGAAGAAGTTCTGCGCCTTCTAAGGCTAAAATACGAGCAACTTCTGGGAACCATTGGTCCCAGCAAATCGCAACCCCAATCTTGCCAAATTGAGTTTGAAAGACTTGTAGAGGCGTATCTCCAGGGGTAAAGTAGAATTTTTCTTGATAGGATTCCCCGGTAGGAATATGCATTTTCCGGTATTGACCTAAGATCGTTCCATCGGCATCAATGATGGCAATGGAGTTATAAAAGACATTGTTGGCGCGTTCAAAATAGGAAATGGGTAAGACCACATGAAGAGATTTGGCCAAGGCTTGAAAATAAATTAAATCTTGATTCTTTTCAAAAGGACGGGCAAGGTCAAAATGGTCGTAATTTTCCACTTGGCAAAAATATTTCCCCATGAAAAGTTCTGGAAGTAGAATAATGTTTGAACCAGCAGCAGCGGCTTGTTTGACGAGGGTGGTGGCAAGGTCGATATTCTTGTTGCGGTCTTCTGACATCGACATTTGGATGGCACTGACGGTGACCAACTTCATGCTAGCGAACTCCTTTTGGGATTTGCTGGGTGATGCAGTGGATATTGCCCCCACCAAGCAAGACTTCCTTACTATCGATCATCACGATTTTACGTTTGGGGAACAATGCCGTTAACTGTTGGAGGGCAATCTCGTCGGTCTTTTGATTGAATTTTGGAACAATTAAACCGCCATTGACGAAATACAGGTTCAAGTATGATGCAGCCAACCGTTCATTCATCGGACGATTTTTACTTTGTGGCAAGGGGGTTAACCCTGCCGACTCAAAATAAGTACGGTGGATAGCTTTAGGCATGACGATGGTGGATATTTTCAAAGGTTGACCTTGAAGATCGGTTTGTTGCTTCAACGCTTCCATGGTCAATTGCGACAAAGGTTGTTGGGCATCACGAGGATCGACCCCTTCTGCAAGCAAGATATGACCAGGAGCAATAAAGGTGGCAACATTATCCACGTGTTCTTTGGTTTCATCATTATAGATACCGCGGGGTAACCAAATCATTTTCTTCCCGCCGAGTTGTTCCAATAGGCGATTTTCGATTTGTTTCTTGGTTAATTTAGGATTTCTGCCTTTGTGAAGCAGATTGTATTCTGTCGCCATGACCAAACCTTCACCATCGACATGAAAAGCGCCGCCTTCCATGACAAAGCCATCGGTTCGGTAGCTTGGTAATTTAAACTGTTGGCTAATCAGGCCAGCGAGGGCATCATCTTGATTCCAAGGCTGATATAACCCAAAGTCTTTGCCACCATAAGCATTAAATTCCCAGTCAATGGTCCGAAAAGAGCCATCTTTGTCTTTGATAAAGGTAGGTCCCGTGTCACGAACCCAGGCATCATCATAAGGAACCTGGAAAAATTCGATGTTTTTAATTTTAAGTTTTTGGAATTGGCCCCAAATTTGAGGATGAACCCCAATCATGACCGGTTCAAACTTAGCAATTTCTTTGGCAATCTTTAAAAAGGCGTCTTGAGCCTCTTTTGCTTGATTTCGCCAAACATCTCCCCGGTAAGGCATCAACATCAAGGTTGCATCATGTGCAGAAAACTCTGCTGGCATAAAATAACCATCTTTAATTGGGGTTTGAAGTTTGGTGTTCATTATTTATAATTTTACAACAAATGAAGGAAAAAAGTAAGAATTATCTACTTACCAATCAATTTACTTTGTTGAGAAAAAAATTTCATCAAACGTGACTTTTGTCTTGCTGCTGTTTGAGATTTTTGAATGCCATGACTGACAGATTTATCAATAAGTTTGTTTGCCATCGCCAATGAAGCCGTTGCCCCAGGAAGATCTTTCTTGGCAAGCATGGTCTTGACCTTTTTCATCGCTGTGCGCATGCTGGCTTTAAATGTAAAGTTATGGTCTTCCGCTTTCTGATTGGTAAGGATACGTTTCGTTTGTGATTGAATATTTGCCATATAGACCTCTTTTCTTTGATATTTTACCATATCTATAAATTCTTGCAATGAAATCGATGGTTTTAATCAATAGGTTGATGATCAATGCCCTGAAAAGAATCGAATACTTGACAGAATCAAGTAGAGTGATAACATAGGGGCATACATTAAAAGGAGACTTGCTATGGTTTTAAATAAAATTCGTGATGTTGTTGTCAAAAAATTTAAAGTTCAACCACAAAATGTCAATGTCGGCACCCGCTTAAGAGAAGATCTTAATGTGGATTCCTTAGATGCTGTTGAATTAATCATGGAACTTGAAGATACGTTTAACGTTAAAATATCCGACGATGAAGCTCAAAAACTAAAAACCATCGGGGACATTGTTAACTTTATTCAACCTAAAGTTAAGTAGTCACATTTATGGATTTTAAAAAGGTCCAAGACCTAATTAAGTATTTTGAATCGTCCAAACTGACCACCATGGCACTTGAGGATGGTACTTTTAAGATTTCGTTATCAAAACTTAAGGAATCACAACCCCCTGAAGTCAAGGCAATACCAGTGCCGGACACTAAAATATTACCACCTAATGTCAACCCTAAAGCCCAAACAAACTCTGCAAATAAACCCACGGAAGATGTTTTATTAAAGGACGTTACCTGTCCCCTCGTAGGGACGTATTATTCGGCGAGTTCACCGACGTCTGAACCATTTGTTAAAGTTGGTCAACGCGTGAACAAGGGCCAAACCATTTGTATTGTGGAAGCAATGAAAATCATGAACGAAATTGCTTCGCCTTATGCTGGGGTGGTTGAAAAAATTAATTGTAAAAATGGTGATGTTGTCGGCTTTAACCAAGTCATCATTCAATTAAGACCACAGGAGTAATCATGGCAGAAAAACTTCTCGTCGCCAACCGCGGTGAGATCGCTGTGCGGGTCATACGTGCCTGCAAAGAATTATCTATTCCTACGGTTGCAGTTTATTCAACAGCAGACTTTGACACCATGGCAGTGAAACTTGCCGATGAAGCGATTTGTATTGGTGAAGCTCGCTCCAACAAAAGTTATCTTAATATTAATAATGTCATCAGTGCCGCATTAGCCTCTGGGGCAACGTTGATTCACCCAGGCTATGGTTTTTTATCTGAAAACGAACAATTTGCAGAAATTGTCGCAAGCTGTGGCTTAAAATTTGTGGGTCCTTCCGCGAACGCGATTCGTCAAATCGGCGATAAAGCCTCCGCTAAAGCGATTGCCAAAAAAGCAGGCGTGCCGATCATCCAAGGGTCAGAGGGTATCGTTGAAAACCTTGAAGAAGGTTTAAAGATTGCCAAAACCATTGGTTTTCCAGTCATGATTAAAGCCACATCAGGTGGCGGTGGTCGTGGGATTTCGATCATTCGCTCGGAAAAAGAATTTCGCGATGTCTTTGATCGCACATCTATGGAAGCAGAAGCGAGTTTTGGTGATAAAAACCTATATGTAGAAAAATATATCGAAAATCCACGCCACATTGAAATTCAAATTCTTTGTGACAGCTTCGGTTCCTGTGTTTATTTAGGAGAACGCGATTGCTCCCTCCAACGTCGTAATCAAAAAATGATCGAAGAAGGACCATCCCCTGTGGTTGACAGTCGCCTCCGGAAAAAAATGGGCGATGCGGCGGTTAAATTAGCCAAAGCAGTCGGCTATGTCAATGCGGGAACCATTGAATTTCTTGTTGATAAGAACTTAAATTTTTATTTCATTGAAATGAATACAAGAATTCAAGTTGAACACCCTGTCACCGAATTCATCACGGGCATTGATCTTGTCAAAGAACAAATCAAAATTGCCTTAGGCAAGAAACTACCCTTTACCCAACGAGACATTAAACTCACTGGTCATGCGATTGAATGCCGAATTAATGCTGAAGACGTCAAGGCAAACTTTCGCCCTGCCCCAGGGAAGATTACACAACTAATCATGCCAGGTGGCATCGGGGTTCGTATTGATACTCACATTTATCCTGGGTATGAAGTTCCCCCTTTTTATGATTCGATGATTGCAAAGCTAATTGTCCACGCGCCGACAAGAAAAGAAGCCATTCGGAAAATGATCGTTGCCCTTGAGCAATTTATGGTCGACGGCATCACCACCAACATTGAATTTCATTACTCCTTGTTACACACTCAGGAATTTATCTCGGGTAATGTCGATACTGGATTTGTGGGGAGATTTTTAGAACGGATTAAAAACCTTAATGAGTGATATCTTTTCTAAACAAAAACCAAAATTAAGAACCTTTCTCAAAGTAACCGAGAAACCTGTTCCTAAAAATCAAATTGATCTTCCTGATGGGTTGTTTATTGAATGTGAACAATGTCACTCCGCGCTCTATCAAAAGGCATTGCAAGAAAATTTATCGGTTTGTCCACATTGCCAGTTTCATTTTCGATTGAATGCCAATGACCGGATTCGTTTGGTCACCGATGAAGGTAGTTTTGTTGAAATGGATGACACGGTCACCTCAAAAAACCCCTTATCGATGCCGGAATATGATCAAAAACTTAGCATTTCTAAAAAGAGTACAGGCCATCAAGAAGCATTTGTTTGTGGTCTAGCAACCATTCAAGGCAATCAAGTGGCAGTAGGTGTTCTTGATTCCTTCTTTATGATGGGATCCATGGGGTCAGTTGTCGGTGAAAAAATTACCCGCTTGATTGAATATGCCATCCAGTCCACGTTACCTGTGGTTATCTTTTCTGCCAGTGGCGGTGCCAGAATGCAAGAAGGGATTCTTTCCTTAATGCAAATGGTGAAAACCTCAGCCGCACTTAAAAAATTAGATCAAGTCAAAGGGTTATTCATCTCCGTGTTGACGCACCCAACCACCGGAGGCGTTGCCGCGAGTTACGCATCCTTGGGCGATATCATCGTCGCTGAACATGGGGCATTAATAGGATTTGCCGGCGCACGTGTGATTAAACAAACGATTCAACAGGACTTACCAGAAGGTTTTCAAACCGCTGGTTTTCAATTGAAACATGGTCAAGTCGATTTGGTCGTCGAACGTAAGAACTTAAAAACAACCTTAATTCAACTGTTAAGATTCCACGCTAAACAAAAGGAACAAGCGCATGAGTAATATTGAAGAAAAAGTTTGGGAAAAGGTTCGCTTAGCGCGACATCCAAAACGACCAACTGCAAGTTTGGTCATCAAACAATTATTCCCTGATTTTATTGAACTGCATGGTGATCGTCAATTTGGGGATGATAGTTCCTTGATTGGTGGGTTAGCCTCGTTCATGGGTCAAGCGATTACCGTCATTGCCCAAGAAAAAGGTTCGACCACTGACGAAAAAATCGCGCGGAATTTTGGCATGCCCCACCCGGAAGGGTATCGCAAGGCCTTACGCTTAATGAAGCAAGCTGAAAAATTTCATCGCCCCATTGTCTTCATCATTGACACCCCTGGAGCATATCCTGGCATCGGTGCAGAAGAACGTGGACAAGCTCAAGCCATTGCCTTTAATTTATTTGAAATGATTGCCATTCAAACCCCGATGATTGGCATTGTCTTATCCGAAGGCGGATCGGGAGGGGCCTTAGCGATTGGGGTCACCGATACGTTACTCATGCTAGAAAATAGTATTTATTCGATTATTTCACCAGAAGGATTTGCGTCAATCTTATTCAAAGATTCAAGCAAAGCCAAACATGCAGCGTCCTTAATGAAACTAACCGCAGAAGACTTACTTTCCTTTGGCATCATTGATGCAATTGTTCCTGAAGTAAAGACCGGTTTCCAAGACGACGTCCCTTTCACCATTGCTCAGTTAAAAATCTTATTACAAAAATCATTGAAGCAACTACTGAAACTATCCACCGTGAATCTGCTGAAAAAACGCGAACAAAAGTTTAGAAATTTTGGTGTGTTTGAAGAAAAAAAGGACGGTAAAAAAGATGGAAAATAAACTAACAATCAAATTAATTGGTACCGGTAAATTTGTTCCTCCTGCCCTCATCACCAATGCTGATTTAGAAAAAATGGTTGATACAACCGATGAATGGATTGTCTCTCACACTGGGATTAGAACTCGCCATAAAGTGGTCAACGAAACCACCGCTGATTTAGCATACTTTGCAGCCTTGAATGCGATTGAAAAAGCTAAATTTGATAAAGAAATCATTGATGCCATCATTGTTGCCACGATTACCCCGGACTTTGCTTCTCCAAGCATGGCAGCCGTGGTGCAAGCTCGTTTAGGTCTTAATCACCGTGACATCACGTGTTTTGATGTCAACGCCGCGTGTACAGGTTTTGTCTATGCTTTACAAATTGCAGCAGCATTATTGAACAGTCCAAAGTATCGCCATATTCTTATCATTGGGGCAGAAAGTCTCACCAAGATTATGGATTATACCGATCGTAATACATGCATTCTATTTGGCGATGGGGCAGGAGCTCTATTAATAGGTCGAGGTCAACCCCATCAAACCGTTTCTTTCTATACAGCATCCGAAGGTGATATGGAAGATGTGTTGTCGGTAAAGGACACTCTAAAAATGCAAGGAAGACGCGTCTTTAAATTTGCGATTAATGCCATTGAAAAATCAATCAATCGATTATTGGAAATGGATGGAAGTCGTTTAGACATGATTTCTAAAATCATTCCTCATCAAGCCAATTATCGCATCGTTGAAGGCGTTGCTGATTTGAAGAACATTCCTTTTAATAAATTCTTTTTAAACCTTGAACATTATGGCAATACTTCCGCAGCGTCGATTCCCATCGCTTTGGATGAATATGTCCAAGAACAACCCCTTCGACCGGGTGACAAGCTGATGCTTGTTGGCTTTGGTGCTGGTTTAACCTGGGGTGGAGCATTGATTAATCTATGAAACCATTAGCGATTTTGTTTGCTGGACAAGGGGCACAATCCTTAGGGATGGGTTTATCCGCCTTAAGTCAAACCCCGCAACTTGAATCGCTATTCTCTAACATCCAAAAGCAACTTGATTTTGATTTAAAAGGCATACTATCAGGGCAACTTCCTGGTCTTGATCAAACGCGTTACACGCAACCCTCGTTGGTGGCAACCTCGATTCTTTATTATCAACAATTACAATCTTTACTTCCGATTAAATCAAGTTATTTTTTAGGTTTTTCTTTAGGTGAATACACCGCGTTATTTGCCAGTGGTCACACTGACTTAGCAACCACCCTCCAATTGATTCAACATCGGGCCAAAGCCATGGCTTCATCAAGTGAAGCTAATCCGGGAATGATGGCAGCGATTCTTGGTTTATCTTTTGTAACCTTACAATCCATTTGCCAAGCCATCAGTCGCGAAGGGCATGTGGTGGTGATTGCCAACATCAATAGTCCTGGGCAATTGGTGATCTCTGGCCACGCCTTGGCCGTTAAAGAAGCGATGCTAGAAGCGACCAAACAAGGAGCGAAAAGAACCATTGCACTGAATGTTTCGGGGGCATTTCATTCGCCGTTAATGCAATCCGCAAGTACTGCCATTGCATCCTTTTGCCGAACCATCACCTTCAAACCCTCACACACGCCGATGATATTCAATTGGACAGGAAAACCTTTACCAACCCTTTCGGAGTTACCTTTATATCTCACGAATCAAGTGAAAGCCTCTGTTCAATTTGAAGCGTCGATCCAATACTTATCAAAGCAAGGGATTACTCATTTTTTAGAAATTGGTCCTGGCAATGTCTTAACCAATTTAGTAAAAAAAATCATTCCCGATGCACACGCGTTTTCTTACAATGGAATGGATGATTTACAAACAATAAAGGAGTTTATGATATGAGTGAACCAAAACGAGTTGCCATTGTCACCGGTGGGGCCACAGGGATAGGACTAGCCATCAGTTTACAATTGGCCAAAGATGGCTTTATTGTCGTGGTGAATTACCACGCTTCCAAGGATGCTGCCGATAAGCTAGTTTCCACGATTCAGTCCCTGGGTGGTCAAGCCTTGGCGGTTCAAGCCAATTTAAGCCAAGTCAGCGAAGCAGAAAAATTAATTCAAACAACGATTCAAACCTTTCAACGCTTAGATGTTTTAGTCAACAACGCTGGAATCACCGATGATACCTTGATGTTACGAATGAGCGAAGATCAATTTGATCGCGTCATTGAAACGAACTTAAAAGGGGTTTGGGCAACTTGTAAGTATGCCTTAAAACCATTAATGCAGGCAGGTCAAGGTCGAATCATTAATATTGCCTCGGTTGCTGGAATGATGGGCAACGCTGGACAAGCCAATTACGCGGCTGCCAAAGCGGGTGTCATTGGTTTATCCAAGACCCTTGCCCGCGAAATGGCAAGTCGAAATATCACCGTGAATGTTGTCGCCCCTGGATTCATTGAAACAAGAATGACGGCGGGATTATCCCCTGCGATCAAAGAATCTGCACTTGGCATGATTCCTTTGAAAAAATTTGGTCAACCGGAAGATATTGCTTTTATGGTTAGTTTTTTAGCGTCAAATAAGGCACAATATATTACAGGACAAACCATTGTCGTCGATGGTGGGATGACCATGTATTAATAAGGAGCCAATCATCATGAAAAAAAGAGTCGTTGTGACTGGACTTGGTGCCGTGACTCCTGTTGGCAATGATGTGTCCACGATGTGGACCAACATGCTCAAAGGGATGAATGGCATTGCCTCGATCACCTTGTTTGATCCAAGCATTAGTAAAGTAAAAATTGCCGCGGAAGTTAAACATTTAGACCCATCCAAATATATGGATGAACGAAGTGCAAGTAAGCTTGATCGAGTCATTGTCTTAGGAATTTTGGCTGCAAGCGAAGCGTATGAAGATGCGAAACTAAAACCTGAATCGGTGGATCCTTATCGCTTTGGCACCTTTGTAAGCTCTGGAATCGGCGGATTGAATTCGATTTGGACAGAATCTCAAGTTGCCCATAGTCGTGGGTTAGAAAGAATTTCTCCACATTTTATTACCAATTCAATCATTAATCTTATCGGTGGCAATATTTCCATGCGCTTCAAAGCCAAAGGTCCAAACTTACCAGTGGTCACCGCTTGCTCGGCAAGCACCAATTCAATTGGTGAAGCTTTTCGCTATATTCGTGATGGCTATTTGGATGTGGCCTTTGCCGGTGGTTCAGAATCTTCCATCAATCCTTTAGGGATTAGCGGATTCGCGGTGATGCGGGCTTTACACATGGGAGATAATCCTAACTTAGCGAGTATGCCATTTGATAAAAAGCGTTCTGGATTTGTCATGGGTGAAGGGGCAGGGGTTTTAATTCTAGAATCCTATGACCACGCGATTGCCCGTAAGGCGAAAATTTATGCAGAACTTGTTGGCTATGGATCAACCTCGGATGCATTCCATGTGACGGCACCAGATGAAACCGCTGAAGGCATTAGCAAGTGCATGGAATTAGCAATAACGGATGCTGGTATTCAACCTCATCAAATCGATTACATCAATGCTCATGGAACATCCACCCCATTGAATGATCGGATTGAAACCTTAGGGATTAAAAAAGTTTTTGGTCCTCACGCCTATCAATTAAATGTATCAAGCACCAAAGGCATGACCGGACATATGCTAGGAGCGACCGGTGCTGTGGAATCGATTGCCTGTATCCTTGCCCTCGTGAATCAGGTTGTCCCACCCACCATCACCACCACGGAAACAGCTGCTGAATGTGATTTAAATTACACCTTAGGAAAACCGGTGAAACGACAAGTGAATTACGCCTTGAATATCAATCTTGGATTCGGCGGGCAAAATGCCGCGTTAATTTTTAAGAGGTAACCATGTTCAATCTCGATAAAATTAAAACCATTATTCCTCACCGCGAACCGTTCATCATGATTGACCGCATTTTAGAAAACCAACCATTGGTCTCTGCTGTTAGTGAAAAAGATATTTTATCAAGTGCTTTTTGGGTCCCGGGGCATTTTCCGAAAAACCCAGTATTTCCTGGAGTTTTAATCGTGGAAGCGTTTGCACAAACCGGAGCTGTATGTGTGCTGACTGCGCCTACTTATATTGGCAAGATTGGGTATTTCTCATCCATTCAAGAAGTGAAATTTAAGCGTCTTGTGGTTCCCGGCGATACATTACGATTGCATGTGACCCTTCTTCATCGCAAGGTTGGTTTCTTCTTTTTTGAAGGCCAAGCCTATGTCGGCGATCAACTTGCTTGTTTAGCCAAGTTCTCTGTTGCGGTTGGCTAGCCATGGCGATTCTAACCTTTGACACGATTGATTCAACCAATAATTACTTAAAACTACATGCCGATTCATTACCTCACTTCACGATTGTGCGTGCACGTTTTCAACATGCAGGTCGGGGCCAGTTGGTTAGACAATGGCAAAGTAATCCTAACGAAAATATTCTTGTTTCTTTGTTGATGAAATCTTTTCAAAAGTATGCCAATGTCAAAGCCATTGAGTCCGTTTTTATTCAATTGTGTCAATCTTTTTTTATTCACTATGGGATTCATGTTGATCATAAACTACCCAATGATTTAATGGTCAACGGCAAAAAAATTGCTGGGATGTTGATTGAAACCAAACAACAAGAAAATACCCTTCAGCATGTCATTTTGGGCGTAGGTTTAAATATCAATCAAACTTCATTTGTTAATTTACCATCGGCGACATCACTGGCGATGTTAACCAAGAAAACGTATCCCATTGATGCCCTTTTTGAACATTTCATTGAGGTATGTTCACCCTTAAAATAGTTATAAACATGCTAAAATAATAGAGTTAAAGGAGCAATAACAATGTTACATGTAGGCATTATCGGTTTAGGTCGAATGGGTGAAAATATGTCTCGACGATTACTGCAAAAAGGATTTAAGACGTTCGGGTATCGCACGTCGTTAGATAAACTCAAGGAACAAGAAAAGTTAGGATACATTTCCCTAGCTTGTGCTGATTTACCCACGCTGGTGAAAGCGGTCAAGGCAAAACAAAAACGAGGGATTTTTCAAATGGTCGTCCCTGCCCAATCCGTTGAAGAAACGATTCGGACATTGATTCCTTTACTTTCCCAAGGTGACATCATCATCGATCATGGCAATTCCAATTTTAAAGATTCTCGTCGCCGCGCCTTGATGCTCAAACAAAAAGGCATTGATTATTTAGATTGTGGAACCTCTGGCGGTGTCTATGGGTTAGAACGAGGTTACTGCTTAATGGTTGGCGGCGATACCAGTGCCGTTCAATTTTGTGCGCCAATTTTTGAAACCTTATCTCCCCACATCGAAGGTGCACCACGATTATTACCTAATACCCCAGAAACTCCAGCCGAACATGGTTGGTTACATTGTGGCCCAGCAGGTGCTGGACATTTTGTGAAGATGGTTCATAACGGGATTGAATACGGCATCATGCAAGCATATGCGGAAGGATTTAATATTTTAAAACAAGCCAATTTAGGAAGTAACTTTATCAATAAAGGCGATGCCGAAGTTGCCCCCATGAGCGATCCGGAAAATTATCAATACCCAATCAATGTTCCTGAAGTGGCAGAATTATGGCGTCGGGGATCTGTCATTGGATCATGGTTACTCGACTTAACTGCAGAAGTATTAAAAAACGATGCACAATTGAACGCCTTCAAAGGCGGTGTCTCTGATTCTGGTGAAGGTCGTTGGACCGTCAACACTGCTGTGGATTTAGGGGTTCCTGCCACGGTCTTATCAAGTGCCTTATTTGCCCGATTTGAAAGTCGTGACCAAGCTGATTTTGCCAATCGAATTTTAAACGGAATGCGCTTTATGTTCGGGGGACATCATGTCCGAAAATAACGCCCTCGTTATTTTTGGATCGACCGGTGATTTAACGTTTCAGAAACTCTTGCCCGCCCTTGCTCGTCTCAACCAACTTTCTCCTGATCTGATTCAAAAGATTTTTCTTATCGGACGGCAAGGAAAAACGTTAGCTGAATACATCACCTATGGAATCGACCATGGCTTAGACGCGAAGGTGATTTTGCCATTGATGGATAAACTCCATTATGTCTTCATGCAGGCAACAGAAAAAGATAGTTACGCGACCTTGGTGCCGTTACTCAAACCTTTTTCAGGTCGCTATATTTATTTGGCAACCCCGCCTTCGATGTTTCACTTCATTACCGCATCGTTATCTGATCTAGGTTTGATTGAACAAGGTAATTCACACCATCGCTGTGCGTATGAAAAACCATTTGGAGAAAACGGCAGTGCCGCCAACGTCCTTAATGACTTATTGCATGAAGTGATTGAAGAAAAACAACTATATCGGGTTGACCATTATTTAGCAAAACCCCTGATTCAACAATTGATTAAAATTCGAATGCAATGGACTACCGTGGGGATGGAGTCTATTTGGCAAAGCCCACATATTGAACGGATTCAACTCGTTGCCCATGAAACCGTGAGCATTCTTTCCCGTGGTAAATTTTATGATGCCACAGGCGCACTAAAAGATATGGTTCAAAGTCATCTACTTGAAACCTTAGCATTGGTGATGATGGATTTACCAAAACGTATTGATGATGTGGCCGAGATTCAAACCAATAAAATTGCTTTCTTACGTTCACTCAAACCGAGGATAGACCAAGTGGTGGTCGGCCAATATGTTGGTTATCCACAAGAACTGCATGTCAACCCATCCTCGATCACGGAAACGTATGCATATGTTCCTTTAACAAGCAACCTCACAAGGTGGAAAGATACCATGATGTCGCTTGAAACTGGAAAGAAACTAGATGAAAAAAGAACGTCAATTGATGTCTATTTCCGCGATGGCCATCGCCTTCAATTTCAAATCGCTCCATCCGTGAAAGTGATTCTTGATCAAGATTGGTTAGCTTCCTTACCCACGAACATCGCTAATCATTTAACAAAATTAAGTGTTCATCCCTTTGCCACCGAAGATGCTTATGTGACCATTTTTTCAGATTTCTTTCAAGGCAATCAAACTTTATTCCCATCGAACAAAGAAATTGAAGTCACTTGGGCGTTGATTGATCAAATCAAGCAAAAACCTCTCATGCCAAGACGTTATCAATCGCTGAAAGATTTAACAAGAAAGTAGGATCATGTATGGACTATGATATTTCTTTACCCATCGAATCATCGATGATGGTGTATAAACAAAAACCAGAAAAAATCCCTCAATTCATCGTTCAAAATAACCTCGGACGTGGCGGAAGTTACGAAACCACCCTTTCGATGAATGTCCATACGGGAACCCATATCGACTTTCCTTTGCATATGCAAGCCAATGGGAAAACATCCACTGGGTTTAACCCTATGCGATTAATCACCGACGTACGTGTCATTGATTGTGGCGACGTTATCGTTATTGATGAAGCATTTTTAGCGAAACAAAAGATTGCCATCGGATCGTTTATTTTATTGAAAACCAAAAGTAGTTTTTCGAAAACCTTTTTATTTGATTTCCCTTACCTAAATGAAAGTGGTGCAAAGTATTGTAGTCGACAAAAACTTCAAGGGGTTGGCATTGACGCCTTGGGTATCGAACGAGATCAGCCTGGTCATCAAACCCACCATGAACTCATGAATCATCACATCATCATCTTAGAAGGTTTACGCCTTCAATCTGTTCCGGAAGGGATTTACCAAATGATTGCCCTGCCTATCTCCATTCCAGGAATGGACGCCTTACCCGTACGAGCGATCTTAAGAACAAAGTCATGAAAGATCCAAAGAAGATGAACCTTCTGTTGATGGGAACTCCCGATCTCGCTCGAGATGTCTTTCAAGCCATCCATCAAGCGGGTTATAACGTTATTGGCTTAGTTTGCCAGCCAGATACAGAGGTTGGTCGTGAACGCATCCTCACCAAACCACCAACCAAACTTTGGGCAGAGGCTCATGGCATTCCCGTCTTTCAACCTGAAAAAATTCGCCTTGATCATCATTTTTTAGATCGTCTTGATGTTGATTTTATTTTAACGTTAGCGTACGGACAAATTGTCCCGCAAGCAGTCTTAGATAAACCTCATTTTGGCGCTTTCAATTTTCATGGAAGCTTATTACCAAAATATCGTGGGGCATCCCCATTACGATTCGCCTTGATTCATCAAGAAGAAGTCACGGGCATGAGTTTGATGAAGATGGTCTTAGCAATGGACGCAGGACCGGTGTACGCGATGAAAAGAATGACGATTTTACCCGATGATAATTACACATCTTTACTCCAACGCTTTTCTCCCTTCACCATTGCGTTTGCTTTACAAACGCTTCCTCGTTTGTTTGGCGGAGAACTTTCTCCAGTGGCGCAAGTGGAAAAGGATGTGACGTTTGCCCCGATGATTACCAAGGACGATGAACATTTAAAATTAACCCTTCCCTTACCTCAATTGTTAGGATGGATCCGTGGGCTTGCGGAAACCCCTGGGGGCTATGTGATTAGTGAAGAAAAAAAACTTAAAATTCTTCAGGCTAGCGTGGTCGCCCACACTGAAAATCATCCCATCGGTACAATGATCAAAGTCGACCATCAAGGCGTACATCTCCAAGTCTTTGGCGGAGTCATCTCGCTTGATATGGTTCAAATTGAAGGCAAAGGAAAGATGAGTGGCCAAGTGTTTGGCAATGGTCATCGGCATTTGTTATCCACACGAATCACCTAAGGGTTTATGCAAATTCATTTATCGGTTCATGATCTGGTTGATTTTGTGTTACGCACCGGAGATTTAGACGGGCGTATTTTTAATCGTTCAACGATGCAAACCGGAACCGATATGCACCGGCAATACCAACAACAAGTGCAAATTCCTGGATACCATCGAGAAATGTTACTCCAAGGCGAGTTTAGTTTTGAAGCCTTAACCTTTCATGTCACCGGCAAAGCCGATGGTTTGTATGAGTCCGGTGAGACGGTTGTGATTGAAGAAATCAAAACCACGATTGCCGATTTGAAAGTTTTTCATCAACAACACGAAACGTGGCACATGATGCAAGGTCTATTTTATGGTTATATGTATGCGTTACTTTATGGCAAGAAAACCATTGAGGTGAAATTGATTTATCTCCATCAAGTCGAT
>CAMCVC010000019.1:0-18338 GCA_945879785.1 Staphylococcus epidermidis
GGTTTGGCTTGGTTCACAAGGACCTGACCCATTCTTTTTTTATGGACGTGCGCCTTTTAAATCGAGATTGGCGAAAGAATCCATGAACCAATTTGGTTCTTTACTGCATAATCAGCCACCTCATCAATCTATCTGGCCTTTGATCAAGCATGGATGGTTTGGTCCCAAAGCAGATGATGTCAGCAAGGCGTATGTCATGGGTGCCTTAACGCATTATGTCTTGGATCGCACATGCCATCCGTATGTTTTCTATCGAACGGGTTTTGATGAACAAGGTGGCTTAACCGACCATTACATGGCTGATCATGCCAAATTAGAAGTGGAAATGGATCTTGGATTAATCCTCCAATTAAAATTATCGCCATCAACCTATCAACCGAAGGTCACGCTTCAAGTCGATCCAGTGTCCTTACAATCGATTAGCCAACTTTATTTTCAAGCATTTCCTAAACACGTTAACCATGAAGCCTACCAACAAGCGGTGCAAGACATGAAGGCAACGTATCAATTTTTATATCACGGGTCTTGGGTCAATCGACTTCTGGTCATTTTGATTGCAGGAAAACGCTCATTACCATTTAGCTTAATTTATCCCAATAGGATTTCTTTGGAACGAAGCAAAACGGTGCTCAATCTTCACCATAAAAAATGGCGTCACCCTGTCACGGGCATTGCCTCCACGGAATCGGTGATGACCTTAATTGAAAAAAGTGACAAGATGATGGATAAGATAAGCGACCTATTGAGTCAAGATAAGGTCAATGAAGCGATGATCAACACATGGTGCGAAAACGTCGATTATGACGGCAAAGAGATTGGCACCACCATGCAGTACTTTCAATCATTTTATCCAAGTTACAAAGGTAAACCTAGTCAAGACCCATCCATCAACAAAAGTAAAAAGAAAAGCGTATAATATTTTTTTGTGAAGTTTCCTTGGATTCAATTCAACTTAAAATTTATCACCCTTTACGCCTTAGGTATCCTTGCCCTAGGGGCAGGGGTTGCGTTATTTGCCAGAGCAAACCTTGGGGTTGCACCATGGGACACCGCGATTTTGAATTTTAAACGATTATTAATATCCTTACAAATCTCCATTACACTTGGTCAAAGTTCGTTAATTCATTCATTTTGTTTATTGATGGTGGTTTTAATATTAGGACGCCGTTGGCAGTCCTTGATGGCCGTTATCCCCATGGTTGCCATTTCTTTATCGATTGATTTTTGGGATCGTCTTGTCTTCATTAATTTGCTTTCAGGTTCCTTAGATTTATTCACACGCATCATTTTCTTTTTGTTGGCAACCTTATTGATGACCTGGGGATTAGCGACGATCATTATTTCTGGGTTTCCTCCGAATGTGTATGATGATTTTCATCTCACCATTTTAAGAGTATTTCACATTCAATCGTTTGCATTAGGTCGATGGATCATCGAGTTTATGGGGTTAGCAATTGGTTTAATCTATGCCTTGATTCAAGGCGATGGTTTTGGAAGTATTACCATCCTGTCCTTTGGATTGGCCATGGCTTTCGGAATCTTGATTACTTTTTTTGTCAACCAATACAAAACTCGTAAGATTTTAAATCGCCACTTATGAAAAAGAAATTAATTGCATCTAAATATCACATGATGAGTTATATCTTTGCCCTTTTAACCACAGCGTTTGGTGTCTTTTTAATGAAGTCCAGCACCCTTGGATTAGGACCATGGGGTGTCGCCGCTTTTGAATTGAATGCTTGGTTAAATCAGATATTAGGTTTTTTTACCTTTGGGATTGCCAGCAGTATTCATACCTATATCATGATTTTTCTCATCTTGTGGATTAACAAAAGTATCAAGTCTGCCTTTGTGTTTGTGTCGGTATTATTGATGAACGGAATGGTAGATATTTACGATTTTGTTTTATTTCCTGATTGGGAAGTATCCGGATTGTTATTGACGAGTTTATCTCACGGATTAGGATTTATCTTGTATTGCCTTGGTTCAGCTTTTTTTATTCTTTCGGGTTTTCCAGGGTTAGTGTTAGAAGAGTTTACTTTTTCAATGATGACATTAACCAAGAATAAAAACTATCCTTTGATTCGAACCATGGTTTCCTATTTCGGATTTGTTCTTGCCTTGATCTATGGTTACTTCTCTGGTACCAATGCCAATTCAATCACATTGCTTTCCTTTGTGTTAGGCGTTGCTTATGGTCCTTCGATTCAAGGGTTTGTCAAAATTATTCGCAAAACCTCATTAGGTATCAAGTTAACAACCGCCCGACCTTAAGCGGTTTGATATTCAGGGAACAACAACGTTTGACCGATGGTATTTGATGCAAGGTCATAACTAATCATTTGTTGATTCGAGAATGTGTGAATAAAGTCATTGATGATCACACCGCGATCCACTTGAACATAACCAGCTGAACTCGTTGGATGTTCAATTTTTTCAATCAATTGAATTGGGGTACTCGAGGTAAAGTCGATGGCAAAGATAAAGTAATAACTATGATAACTAAAATCGTAATAACCTTCTTCACCACGTGAGTCAGGGGTACTATCTGCTTGGATAAATGTTTGTTGATACGCATTCACCGCGAAGGCAAAGATACCATGGTCAATGGAGACGGTGATGGCTTTATGATCCCATAATGCTTCAGACCAAGCCCATTGCCAAGATAAGCGTTCTTCCTCAGGAATCCCGTCGAAAATTGCTTCGGTGAGCAGATAAGTTTGCATGACATCACTTTGACCTTCACGAACATCGTACGCAGAAAGTTTCATCCCTTTGAGTTGACCATTGTCATCCGCATCATAACCAAACCCGAGAACATAATCTTCACCCCATGGGTGTTGATACGTATCAAAACCTGGTAAAACAATTTCTTCACGAATCGAAGGACTTGCTGGATTGGTTAAGTCGATGATGTATAAAGGATCGGTTCTTAAAAAGGTGACCACATAAGCAAGGGGTCCTTGGAATCTTACCGACATGATGGATTCATTTGGTTTGCCTAAACCTTCTTCAATCAAACCAATGATGGCAAAGGTTCCGTCGTTTAAATCTTCAAGAATGTAGAGTCGGTTGGTAATCACTCGCGATTCCCAAGACCACCACCATTCATCCGCGCGATAATCCCAGACGGTATCCGTGGTGGCAATGCGAAACATGCCTTCATAAGCATCTAATGCAAATTGATTGATGGCAACGCCACGAATCGTTCCAACCGTGGTTAAGGTAAGATCCGCATTGGCAACATCCAAGGCAAACTTGAGGATGGTTGTGGTTTGATAACTTTGTGGATCTTCCCAAAGATAATTGGACTGGGCTAAATAAAGATGGTTAGCATCGACATATAACTTTTTATAGTCAGGCGTGGTGCCTAAGTAACCAGAGGCTTGATATTCAATCGTATCAGGATTGGATCGTAAGCGGATGCCGGTGAATGTGGTCATCGCGTAGAAATTATCTTCTTCAACGAAGGCCATGGAAGCATAAGGCATATAGGATTTAGGTTCATCGTTTTCAAGGTAATAAGGTCTTAAATCCACCGTGTCATCATAGGAGTAAAAATAATGATGACCGACAAGATACAAGGTTTCTCCTATGACGGTTTCACCATTCATGATGGGTACAATTCGGTGATCGATAAATGCAGAGTTTGTATTAAGTGTGTACACCACAGTTAAGGATTGGCGGTCAATCAAGACAACTGAACCCGTTGGTTGCCACCATCGAAAATCAGCACAAAAATAAACATCTCCGTTTTCATCTTCGGTGGCACAGCTATTTTGGTTAATAGAATAGCGATAGCCAATGATGACAAGATAGTCGTCGGTTAAATACATGCTGTCTGTAAAGATGGTGTCGTCTTTGGTTTCTAAGTTGATGGTGGTCACATACGTAACATCATTATTGGTAGCCACTTGCATGACGCGAATCCGACTGTCCCAACGACTTGCATAATAGATAAACTCGCCATCGGTTTTAATCACATCGCCTTCTTTGATACCAGCCACTTGGCTATTGGTATCGACAAAAGAATTTTTTCCATCTGATTGATTTGTGCTCATATCTTCAGAAACCCCAGGAGCTGGATTGCCATCCGTGAGTTGCCTGTCTTCTTGAGCAGATTGAAGTAAGCTTCGTAAATGACTTTCATCTTGAATTTGTTGAACCCCGACCGGCAGTAAAGGCGCAGAAACGTTTGACCTTGCAGTCACCGTTCCTACCAAGAGTACTGATGTCATCGTTAACCAAGTGATCATCGAAAGTGGTTGAATTTTTGGCTTAACCTTGGATTGAAAAGGCAAGGCAACCCATATAAATCCAATCAAAAAGCCTAAAAATCCCACAAAAACCATTAAATTTAATAAATTATTCATTTTTTTAATTTATCCTTTATACCTTATAGACAACATAGTATCCCTTTTCTTTCTCGAAATCGCGATGAAATTAAGTTAAAATAGGATTATGGCAGTAGCAAATGTTAAATATGGCCGGTTATATGCGTTCTGTAAGTATTGGTATGACCCGACCCATGAACACATGAAACCAAAAAGCCCTGCAGGGGGGTTTTGGGAATACGACCCTCAAACGGTGTGTGTATCTCAACTATAAGGTCTGAACAAAAAATCGAACGCTTCCTGTCCAAAATTTGAACCTAAAGTCCACGTTCCAAAATAAATTGTTCTCAATATAAATTAAAAAGGAAACCCCACCCATGATTTACACGATTACCTTAAATCCAAGTTTAGATTACTATCTAGATCTACCTAAGTTAAAACTTGGAACATTGAATCGCGCAACGGATTCTCATGTCGTTGCTGCGGGAAAAGGCATCAACGTTTCCGTCATGCTCAATATCCTTGGCGTGAAATCAACCATTCTTGGTTTCTTTGGTGGATTTACTGGCGATTACTTACTGAGCCAATTAGGTCGATACCTCAATATTCACCTACGGCCAACCATGGTCAAAGGCACGTCAAGAATTAACGTTAAATTAATTCACGACCAAGAAACTGAATTGAATGCAGCAGGTCCAGAAATTAGTGGATCGGAATTAAATAATTTATTGAATCAATTAAATACCATCACCCCAAAAGACATCGTGGTCATCTCTGGTTCCTCCACAGCCAACGATAAAACAGGCTTGATTGAACAAATTGTCAAATATATTATTCAACGTAAAATTGATTTTGTTCTTGATGTTTCTGGGCAAGAATTAAAGAAGCTCATTAAATATAAGCCGCTAATTATCAAACCAAATTTATCAGAGTTCCAGTTCTTAGCAGATACCGATGCAACCGATATCAAAAAGTTATTCACGCAAGCTAAAAAAGTGGCAGAAATTACTCAAAATAGAGTCCTGCTTTCCTTAGGGGAAAATGGCGCAATCTTTGTTGATAAAACCAAGGCTTATCATGTTGAAGCTCCTAGCGTAAAAGTCAAACACACCGTCGGCGCAGGTGATGCATTATTGGCAGGATACATGTCTCGATTTGAAAAAACCTCTGATCACAAAGCTTCATTAGCGTTTGCCATGGCCCTTGCAGTTAAAAAAGTAGAAGGTGCAGACATTACCAACCTCAATGAATTAGAAGCACTCGCCAATACGATTAAAATCAAATCGCTTTAATCATGAAGCTCAATTATCAACGAACGATTCTCATCGGGCTAGCCTTCCTTAGTGTCCAAATGTTTTGGGGTTTCTATGAAGCCATCATTTCCAAAATGCTTGTGGACTCTTTTGGATTGAATCCATTTTGGTCAAATTTTGTCATGACCTTTGATAACTTACTTGGGCTTTTTCTATTACCATTCTTTGGTACGTTATCTGATCGTTCAACCTCTAAATTAGGGAAACGTACTCCGTTCATTACGATTGGAATCATCGTTGCCGCAATCTTTATTGTCGGTGTTGCCGTGGTTGATTTTTATCAACAAAGTGCCGTGGTAGGTGCTGGTATTTTAGAGATTACCCAAACAGGCAATCAATATTCATTTGCGATTGCCCAAGAATTAAAAGATCCAATCATGTTGATTGCCAATGCCAACGAACGTGCATTCACCGTCATTGGCGATGTGGTTTATTTCACCTCTAAATTAGATGCATCCTTCGTCCGATATACTTTGGTCTTTGAACAAGTGACCACAATTTCACCTTTGTATTTGATTCTTTATATCGCCACCTTATTTATCGCTTTAATTTCGATGTCTTATTATCGAACCCCTGCAGTTTCCTTGATGCCTGACATCACCCCTAAACCTTTCCGAAGTGTTGCCAACGCGATCATCAATTTAATGGGTGTGCTTGGCTACATTGTTGCCACCTTAATTATCAACGCAGCAACCGAAGAATTTACACCTTATGTTCGCGCCTTTATCATGCTTTCTTTAAGCCTCGTTGCCATGCTTGTCTTGTTTCGATTCTTTGTCAAAGAAGTCGCTTGGGTTAAAGACATGCACCGCATATCGATTGAAAAAGGTTATGAAACGGAAGCGGAAGAACAAGATCGCAAAGACAATGTCGTCACCCCATTAAAAAAAGAATATCGTCTTAGTTTTTGGTTAATCATGACATCTGTCTTTTTATGGTTCTTTAGTTTCAACGCGGTCACCACGAAATTTACGGATTACGCCAGCAACGTCTTGGAGTTAACCAATTATGTATTACCAGTGACGGTTGCCAACGTCGCAGCCTTGATTGGGTTTTTACCCTTGGCCGCTTTGGCCAATAAAATTGGTCGTCGCAAAACAGTTCTTTTAGGGATTTTGATGCTGGCATCTGGGACATTAGCAGGCTCATTTTTAACCGTCAGCACTGCTTGGATTGTTTATCTAATCATGCCAATTGCTGGTTTAGGGTTTGCTGCGATTAACGTCAATTCCTACCCCATGATCGTGGAAATGTCTTCTGGCAGTAATATCGGGAAATATACGGGTTACTATTACACCGCTTCGATGGCTGCACAAATATTCACCCCACTTTTATCAGGAGCATTGATGACCACTTTCGGATTAGGACTGTTATTTCCTTATGCAACCTTCTTTGCCTTAGCGAGCTTTGGCACCATGTATTTTGTCCGTCATGGAGAAGCAAGTAAACTCAAAACCGAGTGATATAATAAGAGCGAATCGAGGTGACCCCTATGATCATTGGTGTCCCAAAAGAAATTAAAAAATTAGAGTATCGCGTCGGGTTAACGCCCGCGGCTGCAAAAACATACATTCAAGCAGGTCATCGTGTTTTCATCCAACAAGATGCTGGCATAGGATCTGGTTTTTCTAATCAGGAATATACCCAAGTTGGCTGTACCATCTTAACAACGATTGCCGACGTGTATCGTCAAGCGGATATGATCATTAAAGTCAAAGAACCCCTTGAAGAAGAATTTAATTTACTTAAACCAAACCAAATTTTATATACCTTCTTACATTTGGCAGCCGCCAAACCTTTAACGCTTGCCTTACTTAAAAACAAAGTGACTGCCATTGCTTATGAAACCATCAAAGATAAGAATGGACGTTTACCTGTGTTACGACCGATGTCTGAAGTCGCGGGTCGGCTTGCCGTTCAAGAAGGGGCAAAATATTTAGAAAAATCTTTTGGCGGACGTGGCGTTCTCTTGGGTGGGATTCCAGGTGTGGAAGCTGGACACGTGGTGGTCTTAGGTGCCAACGGTTATGCTGGGTTTAACGCGACTCAAATTGCGTTGGGGATGCAAGCGAACGTCATTGCGATTGATGTTTCTTTCTCCCAAGTGGAAACGTTATTGCCGATGGCCAATGGCCGCTTAACGATTCTTCCTTCCAATGAAAAAAACATTCTACAATCCATTCAAAAGGCTGATTTAGTCATTTCTACAGTCCTCATACCAGGGGATGCGGCACCAAAATTAATTAAGAAACAATATTTATCCACCATGCCCAAAGGTAGCGTGATTGTCGATGTGGCGATTGACCAAGGTGGTAGCACGGAAACCAGTCATGTGACGTACCATGATCAACCTATTTATGAAGTCGATGGGGTGATTCATTATTGTGTGGCGAATATGCCGGGAGCAGTCCCAAGAACCTCAACGATTGGTTTAAACCAAGCAACCTTACCTTATGGTTTAGCGATTGCCAATTTAGGTTTTAAACAAGCGATGAAGAATGATGCGGGTCTAGCCAGTGGACTGAATACGTATCAAGGACAATTAACATTTCCAGCGTTAGCGCAAATATTTTCCTTACCTTTATTGAAAATTAGCGATGTGCTTTCATCACGTTAATCATCGTTAACGCTGCGTTAGCACATTCATATCCTTTGTTGGTACGATCATTTTTGGATCTTGCTTCGGCTTGAGCTTCATTGTCGGTGGTGAGGACACCAAAGATCACTGGCTTCATTAATTTTAAACCGACATCCATGATTCCTCGTGCTGTTTCTGAACACACATAATCGTAGTGACTGGTATCACCGCGAATCACGGCCCCTAAACATACCACGGCCGCAGTGAGCGCTCGTTGACCTGCAGTGAAGGCGGCAAGGGGAAGTTCAAACGCCCCAGGAACACGGGTAATGATAATATCCTTGTCTGGAAATTTTGCATCCTCCAATGCACGCAACGCGCCTTGAAGTAATTGTTCAGGGATCGGGTTATTAAATTCAGACACAATGAGATGAATTTTTTTCATGATGATGACCTCCTTAAGGTTTCATGAGTTGGCCAATGTCTAGGATTGGCATCTTTAATTTTTTTGCCATCTTCAATAAATTTGGTCGTCTTGCCATCTTGCCATTAGGAAGAATAATTTCACAAATGACGGCAACGGGATGAAGCCCTGCAAGTTGCATTAAGGCTAATGACGCTTCGGTATGGCCGGGTCTTTCTTTGACACCACCACGTTTTCCAATCAAGGGAAACATATGACCTGGTCTGACAAAATCTTGTGGTTTTGCGTTGGGGTTTGCTAATAGAATTAATGTGTCAGCACGTTCTTTTGCACTAATCCCTGTGGTGTTTGTTTTCGCATCAATCGACACGGTAAAGGCGGTTCGAAACGATTCCGTATTGCTGGCGACCATGATCGGAAGTTGTAAGCGATGGGCAACATCCTGATGAATAGGAGCACATACCAATCCTTTACCTAAGGTGATCATGAGGTTGATGGATTTTTCAGTGGCAAATTGTGCTGCCATGACAAAATCGCCTTCGTTTTCACGATGCTGATCATCGACAAGAATGATCATCTTTCCCTTTTGAAGAGACTGTATTGCTTGCGGTAATGTTGAAAATGGTTGGTTCATCGTTTGCTCAGTTTCTCAATGTATTTGGCAATCATATCGACCTCAATGTTGACAGGGTCACCAATCTTTTTTTGTAATAAAGTTGTATTGGCTTTGGTGTGAGGAATAATCCAAACCTCAAACTGATCGTTCGTCACCTTGGTTAAAGTTAAAGAAATGCCATCAAGGGCAACACTGCCTTTTTCAATCAAGTATTTAGTGAGTGTTGCGGGTAAAGAAATGGTGACAATGGTGGCAATCCCATCTTGACGAAGTTGTTGAATCTTACCAACGCCATCCACGTGGCCAGAGACTTGATGACCGCCATTGCGTTGATTAGGTGCAAGGGCTCGTTCTAGATTAATTCCCGATCCCTCTTTCCATAAAGAGAGTGCAGTTTTGGAAATGGTTTCGTTCATGACTTCCACTTGATAACGTCGCCATCCTTTGTTAATCACGGTTAAGCAAATGCCATCATGGGCGATGGAATCGCCAATCTTAGTCCCTTTGAGAATCTTGGACGATTCAACGGTGTAACGAAATCCAGCGTCCAGCTTCTCGATTTTTTGAATACGACCAATGGTTTCAATGATGCCTGAGAACATAGTTTATTTAAACCTTTCAAAGTAAAGTTGATTGAGGATTCGATTCTCTTCATCCATCAAACCAGTGATGACTTCGATGCCAGCTTCTTGGAGCATTCGTACGCCATCGCCATTCTCAATCGGGTTTGGATCTAGAGAGGCAACAAACACTTTTTTAATTCCCTTTCGAATCACAAATTGAGCACAAGAAGGAAAGTAGTCATCATGGGCACAAGGTTCTAAGGTGACATAAAGGGTTGCACCTTTCACATCAAAATCTTGATCCTTAAAGGCATCAAATTCAGCGTGAAGACCAAGAAGCTTTTGATGAAAGCCTTTGGTGATGATTTGTTGGTTTTTGACGTATACAGCTCCGACCATAGGGCCATCCCCCACGCGATCTTTGCCCATTGCGGCAAGCATCAGCGCTTGCTTCATCAAATCCATATCTGTTCTTTTTTTCAATGAAAAACCCTGACCTTTTTGATAAGTTCAGGGTATAGCAAGAAAAAAGTCAATCTTCTTTCATCCAGACTTTACGGTCGCCACTTGAATTGCACAAGTTCCTGCATTGCTGCTCGCGGGGTTTACCGCCGATTGGGAATTACACCCTACCCTGAAGATATAGTTGTATTATAGGGGATATTCTTTCAAAAGTATAACGATATGATTAAGAGTTTTATCATATCTTTTATAGGCTTTTTAAGATAAAATATGTGATAGTGTGGGGAACCTTATGAAAGTAGAAATTACCGGAGAACAATTACCTGTCTTAACCATCACCTTAGGGGCAAAAGACATCCTTTTTACTGAAAATGATGTGACCTCGATTTCCGTAATGTCACCTGAGATTGTTAAGGAAACCATTTCATTAGAAAAGAGACTGAATCCATTTTTCTCAAAACTCATTTTTGGCGATGCAAAAGTCTTGGACCAATTCACCTCTAGAAAAGCAGAAAGCATCATTGCATTTTCCGCTCCACTTCCAGGACAAATTATTGCCCTAAAACTCACCAAGAAAAAACCCATGGTGATTAAAAAAGGATCGTTACTGGTTATGACCAAAGGTATCCAGTTAACCCCAAGAAAGAAGTTTAATCTTTGGGATGCACTCTTTGGTAATGATGATTTAGCCCTTCAGGTGTTGTCTGGAGAAGGAACCGCCTATATTGTCATCGACAAAGATGCCAAAACCTTTACCTTAGAAAAAAACAAAGCAATGAGTTTTGATCAAGCCGCCGTGGCGTACATGGATGCATCGATGACCTTGCTTGTGAAAAGAACCAATATTTTCAAAGCTTTCTTTTTTGGTGGCAATGACGTCATTAAATACAAGGTGAGCGGTCCTGGTAAGATTGTGATCCAAAATGCAAATTACCAAAGGATGTAACTTTTTATGGATTACCCATCATTATTAAACCAATACCTTGAGTTAGAAAGACTTAGACAAGACGAAGGCTTGGAACTCATTGCTTCTGAAAACTATACCTCCAAAGCTGTCATGGCGATTCAAGGCTCTATTTTAACGAATAAATACGCAGAAGGATTTCCAGGGAAACGCTACTACGGTGGTTGTGTTCACGTGGATAAAATCGAACAATTAGCGATTGATTTAGCATGCCAACTCTATGCGTGTAAGTTTGCCAACGTTCAACCTCACTCTGGATCAAGTGCTAACTTTATTGTCTATAGTGGCTTGTTAAAACCAGGGGATAAAATCATGTCCTTAGGCTTAAACGAAGGTGGTCATTTAACCCACGGAAGTAGTGTGAACTTTTCCGGAAAACTTTATCAATTCATTCATTATGGCTTATTGGCCAACGGCAAGATTGACTATCCAGGCATGGTCACGTTAGCCCGGTTAGAAAAACCAAAAATGATTGTTGCTGGATTTTCCTCTTATCCATATTTAACTGACTATGAAATCTTTAGTAACGTCGCCAAAGAAATTGGGGCGATTTTTTTGGTCGACATGGCCCATATTTCTGGCCTCGTTGCCGCTGGGGTTCACCCTTCCCCATTTCCTTATGCTGATGTGGTGACGTCAACCACGCACAAAACGATTCGTGGACCACGAGGCGGGATGATCTTAACCAATTCAGAAGAGTTCATTAAAAAAATTAATTCCGCAACTTTCCCAGGTGCTCAAGGTGGACCTTTGATGCACGTGATTGGTGGGAAAGCGCAAGCCTTTGCCGAAGCCCTTGAACCTTCCTTCAAGCAATACGCAAAACAAATCGTTCGCAACACCAAGGCGTGTGCCGATGAATTTGCAAAATTAGGCGCTGTGGTATCTGGAACAGAAACGCACTTATTCTTGGTAAATACCAAAGCATCCTTTGGATTAACAGGATTAGAATCCCAACTCCGTCTCGATGATATTGGTGTCACCTTAAATAAAAACATGCTACCGAATGATCAAGAAAAACCTCAAGTGACTTCCGGCGTTCGTATAGGTTTTGCTGCCTTGACCACCCGTGGAGCGAATGAAGAGATTGCCAAAGATATTGCTCGGTTGATCTATCGCTATCTTAAAGGTGAAATCAACAAAGACCTTGCCATCTCGATTGTGAAACGAACCGTCAGTTTACTGAAACCCTTAGCAAGTATTTAAAGCATGAAAAAGCTTCCAAGATGGTTTAAAGTTGCTTTATATCTCACCGCAGATTTAGTTGCGATTGTCAGTCTTGGATTATTCATTTACTTTTCTCGAGTCAGCAATGCTGGTGAAACCTCCTTATTCATTTGGTTATTATTAACCTATGCAGCCTCATTAATGGTTGCTTTATTCATCGGTGGTATTTATTCCATGATTACATTACATTTTGGTTTAATTGATTCCATAAAAATCGGGGTTATTACGATTGTCTTTAATTTAATTTTTTATCTACTCATCATGTCGACTCAAATTGAATATACACCCGTAGAACTAGCCTTTATCTTTATCAGTGAACCAGCCTTGTTGATTGGTTTACGCGTGGCAAGACGTGTCTTGGCGATTGTGTTAGGTTATCAGCAATCCGACAAATCACACATTCAAAGAACCTTAATCATTGGTGCCGGAGCAGCTGGAAAGATGGTCATTGATGAACTAAGAACCAATCGGGGATTAAAAGCTACCCCTGTGGTTGTGGTCGATGATGATCCTTCAAAGTGGAAACGGCATTTTTTAAACTTACCCGTGGAAGGTCCGATTCAAAAACTTCCAGACATGATCAAACAATATCGCATTCAACAAGTGATTGTTGGCATTGGTAACATTACGAGAACTCGTTTGTTTGAAATCTTACGCGTGATGGAATCATCGAATGTAAAAATTCGCCGATTACCATTAATGGAAGAACTTGAAAAAGATGGTCAAAACATGGCCGTCAAAGACGTTGATGTCAATGAACTATTAGGACGTGATGTGATTCCTCTCATCAATGATGAAATCAAAGCCTTTATTAAGGATCAAGTGGTGTTCATCACCGGTGCGGGTGGGTCCATCGGTAGTGAGTTAACCAGACAAATTTTTAGTTATTCACCCAAAGCGATGGTGTTGTTAGATATATACGAGAATGGCGTTTATGATGTTCAACAAGAATTAGTTACACTCAATAAAAAATTGGGCAAACCCATTCCGATTCATGTTCAAATCGGGGCAACCTACAATCGTGAAAGAATGGAACCATTATTCAAAACCTATCGGCCTAATCTGGTCTTCCACGCTGCTGCCTACAAGCATGTTCCGTTGATGCAGGATTCACCACAAGAAGCAGTACGCACCAACGTTCTTGGCATGTATAACATTGCCCTGCTTTCCCAAATGTATCAAGTTCAAAAAATGGTGTTGGTTTCTACCGACAAAGCTGTACGGCCCACCAATGTGATGGGGGCAACCAAATACTACGCGGAAACGATCATGCGCCATTTTGCCAAACAACAAAAAGGAACCCAATACGCTGCGGTGAGATTTGGTAACGTCCTTGCCAGTAACGGAAGTGTCATCCCTTTATTTAAAAAACAAATTGAAGCAGGGGGCCCAGTCACCGTCACGGATAAAGAAATCACCCGATTCTTCATGACCATTCCTGAAGCGGTTGGACTCATTCTTCAATCTGGGGTTTACGCTAAGGCTGGAGAAATCTTTGTCTTGGATATGGGTAAACCGGTTAAAATTGTTGATTTAGCAGAAAAGATGATTCGTCAATCAGGGTACATTCCTTATGAAGAAATTCGCATTGAGTTCACCGGCCTACGTCCTGGAGAAAAAATGTATGAAGAATTATTACTCGATTCTAAGACAACCATCAAAACAAACAATGAAAAGATTTTTATTGACCGTTTGGATTTAATTGAGTTTAATGAATTAAGCTTTAAAGAATTAGTGTCACTTGCGGAAACCAATCGGGTTGAAACCAAAGATGTCTTATTCAAACAATTAAAATTAAAGGGGTAATGTATGGATATTTTTAATGGCAAGACGTTGTTGATTACAGGTGGAACAGGATCATTTGGTAATGCGGTCATGAAAAGGTTCCTATCAACCTCAATCAAAGAAATTCGGATATTTTCTCGCGATGAGAAAAAACAAGAGGACATGAGAAGGTTTTATAAAAACCCAAAGATTAAATTTTATATCGGTGACGTTAGACAAGAAGGTGGATTAGAGGATGCTATGGTTGGCGTGGATTATGTATTCCATGCTGCGGCACTCAAACAAGTTCCTTCTTGTGAGTTCTTCCCAATTGAAGCAGTGAGAACCAATATCCTTGGCACTGAAAATGTCCTTAATGCTGCCATTCGCGCTGGTGTTAAAAAAGTCATTTGCTTATCCACAGATAAGGCTGTTTACCCAATCAACGCCATGGGTATTTCCAAAGCGATGATGGAAAAAGTATTTATCGCAAAAGCACGAACGATTGATCCAGCAAAAACCTTAATTTGTGGCACTCGATATGGCAACGTCATGGCTTCACGAGGATCTGTCATTCCATTATTCATCGATCAGATTAAGTCTGGATTACCACTCACTGTGACAGATCCAAACATGACTCGATTCTTAATGTCACTTGAAGAAGCAGTTGAACTTGTTTTACATTCTTTTGTTCATGGTAAACAAGGTGATATTATGGTCCAAAAAGCACCTGCCAGTACGGTAGAAGATTTAGCAAAAGCCTTAAACGAATTATTTTCTGGCAAGAGCAAAATACAAGTCATTGGGACAAGACACGGTGAAAAACTTTATGAAACCTTACTGACCAAGGAAGAGTTTGCCGTCAGTGAAGACATGGGTAATTATTATCGAATTCCTGCAGACAATAGAGACCTTAATTATGATGTATATGTTTCCTCTGGTTCTTCAAAACTTTCTGCAATCACAGAATATAATTCTCACAATACCAAGCGTCTCAATGTCAACGAAATCAAAACCAAATTGTTAAGTTTAGAGGAAGTTAAGGAAGCTTTAGCTGGATGGAAAAAATAGCCTCTATTCTAATTACCGGATCAAAAGGTTTCTTAGCCAAGAACCTTATTGCTAGATTGATTGGTTTAGGGTTTTCAAATTTATTACTCGTTGACCGAGAAACATCAAAACATACTTATGAAACTTATGTGAAAAAAGCTCAATTTATTTTTCACTTTGCCGGTGTGAACAGGCCTCAAGATCCTCAAGAATTTGTCATTGGCAATACACAAACGATTGCAGAAATAATTACTTTATTGGAAAAACATAAATCAAAGGCCCCTCTGGTTGTGTCTTCATCCATCCAAGCGATGAATAACAATCCATATGGGTTGAGTAAAAAAGCAGGTGAAGATTTATTATTAACTTTTGCTAGTAAACATAAGCATCCAGTCTATATATACCGATTTACGAATATTTTTGGAAAATGGGCAAAACCCAATTACAATTCTGTGGTTGCAACCTTTTGTCATAACATCTCTCGAGATTTACCCATCAAAATTAACGATGAGAATTCTAAAATTTCTTTGATTTATATTGATGATGTGGTCGATGAAATGCTACGTTGCATGGAAGGAAAAGTCACCACGATTGATGGCATCTTAAGGGTACTTCCAGAATATGAAATCACTGTGGGTCAATTAGCGACAACGCTTCAACGGTTTAAAAGTTCGCGAACGAGTTTAACTTTAGAAAATCAACACGATCCAATCACAAAAAAACTTTACGCAACGTATTTAAGTTACTTACAAGAGCATGCATTTATTTATGATTTAAAGATGAATGTCGATCATCGTGGTTCCTTCACCGAATTATTGAAGACAAGTCAAGAAGGTCAAGTTTCTGTTAATATCAGTAAACCAGGTATTACCAAAGGCAATCACTATCATCACACGAAGAATGAAAAGTTTATTGTTGTTAGTGGTACTGGGTTAATTAAGTTTCGAAGCGTGAATTCAAAAGAAGTGATTGAATATCATGTCAGTGGTCAAAAATTACAAGTGATTGATATACCACCTGGTTACATACACAATATTACCAACGTCGGTAAGGACGATTTGGTGACCATCATGTGGGCGTCTGAACTATTCGATAAACAAAATCCTGACACATACCCAATGGAGGTTGAATGAATATGAAGAAACTTAAAGTGATGACGGTTGTTGGCACGAGACCAGAGATTATTAGATTATCCGAAGTCATTAAGGCCATTGATCGTGCAAAAGAAACGTTTGATCAAGTATTGGTTCATACCGGTCAAAATTATGATTTTGAACTCAATGAAATTTTCTTCGAAGATTTAGGGCTAAGAAAACCCAATGTATTTTTAGCCGCTGCAGGTGAGACTGCATTATCAACCATTGGTAATATTTTAATCAAAATGGAAAAAGTTTTAGACGATCATAAACCAGATGTCTTTTTGGTTTTAGGTGACACCAACTCTGCTCTTTGCGCACTTGCCGCTAAAAGGAAAAAAGTTCCTGTTTTCCACATGGAAGCAGGCAACCGATCGTTTGATGAACGTGTTCCAGAAGAACTAAACCGAAAAATTGTTGATCATATCTCTGATATCAACTTGCCATATACCACGCTTTCAAGACAATACCTTTTAAGAGAAGGTTTACCCGCAGATCGAATTATTAAAACCGGTTCACCAATGAAGGAAGTGATTGATCGTAACCGAAGCAAGATTGATCAATCCAAAATTTTAGAACAGTTGGAAATTAAAGATAAAAAATATTTTGTCGTTTCTGCTCACCGTGAAGAAAACATCAATGATGATACTAATTTTCAACACTTGATAAATACTCTAAATCAACTTGCTAAAGACTTTAAGCAACCAATTATTGTTTCCACCCATCCAAGAACCAAAAAAATGATAGATTCCAAGCAAATTAAACTTGATTCTCTTGTCAGACTTTTAAAACCCCTGAAGTTTTCAGACTATATTAAGCTACAAATGCATGCCCGCGTGGTGCTTTCTGATTCAGGAACCATCAACGAAGAAACTTCAATTCTAGGTTTAAGAGCTTTGAATATTCGTGATGCCCATGAACGTCCGGAAGCGATGGAAGAAGCAAGTACACCAATGGTTGGTTTAAATCCGAATAAAGTTATGTTGGGAATTTCTTTACTCGAAAGTACGCTGGATAAGGTTATTCATCCTGTGGAAGATTATCAAGTTGATAATGTTTCGAATAAAGTCATGCGTTTATTATTGTCTTATTCAAATTATCAAATACCTAAGAAATAAATTCTAAAGAGTTAACCTTGTATTTTTGATCCTTTCAGCATAAGATAAGGATACCCCCCTATAGGAGGGGTATATGATGAATAAACAACAATTTCAAATCGAAGGCATGACGTGTGCCACATGCCAAATGACAGTTCAACGTGCGGTTGCCCAGCTTCCTGGGGTGAAAACAGTTCATGTGAACTTAATTACCCATGCCATGCAAGTAGAATATGAAGATTCCTTAAAGCCACAAACCATCATTCAAGAAGTCAAAGAAGCTGGGTATGGTGCCAATCTTATTTCTAAAGATCAACCAGAACAATTTCGCAAACAACAAAAAATTTCTCGTAGTTTGATGAAACGTCGTTTAATTATTTCATTTAGTTTATTAATTCCTTTGATGTATGTATCCATGAGCATGATGCTTGGCTTGCCCATCCTAGCATTCTTTACAACCACAGTGGGTAATTTAACAACTCAGTGGTTATTAACGCTTCCAATCGTCTATGTCAATTATCGATATTTTTCAGTGGGGATGAAACGTTTATGGAAGCGAGATCCCAACATGGATTCGCTAGTTGCCATGGGTACTGGATCCGCGATTCTCTATGGTATTTATGTTACCTTTATCTCTATTTATGGGCTTGCCACGGACAACATGGCCTTAAGCGAAACGTGGATGAATCAATTGTACTTAGAAACCGCAGCAACCATTTTAGCCTTGGTGACTTTAGGAAAATATTTAGAAGAAATATCGAAACAAAAAACCTTAGGGGCTTTGGAAAAGCTCATCGATTTAAAACCAAA
>CAMCVC010000020.1:0-17020 GCA_945879785.1 Staphylococcus epidermidis
GGAAAACGACATATGCCAAACAACCTAAGAGTAAAATTAAATAAAGGGACAAGCAAAGGAAGAAATAAATCTGCTAGCAAGAAAAAAAAGTAGATTTTTCACAAATGAAGCATGAACGACGCTCAAATTCGTTCACGCCTCTCAATCAAGTCAAACTCGATGAACATCTTCTATAAAACTAAATTCCTTTACCTTCAAAACCTCTCACCATCAAACATAAAAGTGAGAGGTTTTCTTTTTTGCTCTTCCTAGCTCACAAGAAATAGAACCTATCTGATCGACCGTAAATCTACATGAAGAAAAAAGCCAAGCCAATATTTGATGTTGACTAAAACACCTCATCCTTGAGGGCTCTGTTGAAGCCATGATGATTTCTATACTTCACAGAACGTGATAAGTTTAATCCTAGTATCTCCACCAAACCAAATGACTTAAACTGTCGTCTTAATATTTATCAACTTGACGCTGAAATGATATTAAATGATGCTCAGAGGCAGTTTTGAGGGCATGAAAAACCTTGTAAGCATTTTCGGTAATCGAATAACTCATAAACCTCTCATACATCGCGATGTTTAATACTTCAGCTCCAACCCCAATTTCAGCTGAGGCTAACAGGGATAAAGGAACAACCGCTGGACCTTCACTTGGATCAACTGGAAATGTTTGGGTATAAAGATTAAACAATGTTCTTAATAAAGTTAAATGTTGTTGTTCTGATTTTTCAATATTGACGTAAGGATTGATATTGCCAAAGGTTTCCATAATCAATGCATATTCTGCTCTCGCTAGATATTCATCTTGGGCGGCATAATGAAGCATATCCACCAGCGTAAGGTTTGCATCCTCTAAAGCTGCTTGAGATCCAACGCCTTCTAACGACAATATCCATTCTGATGGATCAATCGTGTCATCTTCATCAATAGGGATATAGGAAACGAAGACAGAAGCAAAGCTATCTTCTGGTAGGACTTCGCTCCCCAAACACCCAGTCAGCAAGAACACACCTAACATTGAAACCATCCATCGGCGGCAATACCATAAATTCATACGTTCTCTCCTTATGACTGTGTCATTACCGTCATCTTATGCTGATTGATGGTTAGTGAACATGATTTGGGTTCAACTTCTTGCAATAGAATTAGGGTCTTTCTAACACCAATGTCAACTTTCATTTTTTCTTTATAATTCAAATCGATAAAGTGGTTTGTTAAAAAACTTACGAATCATTTGGGTTGGATTATTTGATATCATCGCGCTTGTGTTTATCCTTCTTTAATCCAACACTACTTTCCATGGTGAATCGTTCTTTTCAATCCATTTCATGTCAAGTTATAAATAAATAGACTGGATTTTATATTAAATGAATCATCTCTTGGTTGGTCTGGTCTTTGGCAAGCTAGGGGTGTTCCGTTTTCAATAAATTCTTTTAAAAACATGAAATCCCTTATCTTGACGGATGACATCATTCACCCAACTAGTTTTTGAAATGTCCTAAATCAACGGAACAAAATCTAAACACTTAATACATGTTAAGTAATTTAGAAGCACAAAACCTTGATGCTTTCGCTATTATTTTATTGTGCTTGTCGTTTGTTTTCGTTTATAATATCCAGCGAAAAGGAGATTTATGAAAAAGTATATATATTCTTTAACCTTATCATTATTCGCGATTTTTTCATGGGTCAACCCCAACGCCTTACTCCCAACCCAAGCTGTGAACACCTATAACCTCACTTATGAAATGTTTGGTGGGACGAACCATGCTAGTAACCCCTCTAGCTATACAGATACACAAAGTAACGTTAATTTATTACCAGCGACCAAAGCTGGTGTTCAATTTCATGGTTGGTATAAATCCGAGGGTTTTAGCGCATTGGATCGTGTTGATGTATTGCCTGGCACTCATGCTGGGGTCACTAAACTTTATGCCAAATGGGGTCTTCAAAGCTATACCGTTGATTTTGTCTCCAATGGTGGCACCGCCATCGAGCAACAACTTTCAATTCCTACTTTTTCTCAATCACCTATTCCAATTTTTATAGGAACATCAGAAGCCACCAGTGGATATACAAGTGTTTCTAGAGATATCAATGGTGATGGAAAAGGTGATTTCATTACATTTAGTGATGGCGATCGCCACATCTTTTTGTCTCACCCTACCTTGGGTTTTCAATACACTAAAGTGAGTAATAACCTGATCAACTTTGCTTGGGCTTCTAAGTTTTTTGACATCAATAACGATGGTTTAGAAGATCTTATCGTGTTAGCAGATAATACAGCAATCACCTATTCTTTACGTCAACCCAATGGTTCATTAGGCGCAGAAACCTTATTCACCTTACAATCTGGCGGAGAAAATTACAATTATTCAGCCGGTATGGACATGAAAGATATTGATGGGGATGGAGATTTAGACGTTGCCATTGCCGCCCAAGGAAAAATCCTCTATCGACTCAATTTAGGTAGTTTTACCTTCGGTCCAGCAGTACTTGTAAATAATATAGGCGGTTATGGTCGTGGTGTTGTGATGTTTGATTTTAACAAGGACGGACATCTGGATATCATTGGAACCGCGGATGCCAGTCCATTTATCAAATGGGGAAATGGTACGACTCCATTTGGCGGAATCGTGACCGGGTTAAGCATGAATCCGTATCGTCCATTTGCTTCGGATATTAATAAAGATGGTAAATTTGAATTGATTGGTCAAGAACTTGGTCGTTCTATTCCTTTCTATGTTTCCTTCAATGCCGATCTTTCCGCGAATTTTTTACAAGAATATCCAGGTAACAATTGGAGAGTTGGATTCGTCAATTGGGTCGGTGATGAAATGGACGCGAATGGCGATGGTTATTCGGATTTATTTTATATGCAAAGCCGTGGCAATTCTGGGATGATGGTTTCAAGAGCTGATGGAACTTTTTATACTCAAGAATTTAACTTACAAGATGACTCTACATCCGGAACGGTTGTGTTTGATCCAGGCTTAGGCTCTCTAGGCGTGATGGGTGTTGGTTGGCAGAATAATCAAGCACGTTACTACACCATTACAGGAAACCAATCCATCTCACACTTAGCCTCAACCGCGTCGTCAAGAACAGGTTACACGTTTGCTGGTTGGTATGAAGATCAAAATTTTTCAGGCAACCCATTTAACTTTTACGCAGGTGTTAGTGCTAACAAAACCCTCTACGCAAAATGGGATCTTAACACGTATGGCATCAATTATTCAATGAATGGTGGCACAAACAACCCATACAACCCAACCAATCTCACCATTGAAACCTCAGCCATTACATTACAAAATCCCTCAAAAACAGGAAGTCGTTTTTTAGGTTGGTATAACAATGCTGGTTTTAGTGGCGATCCAGTAACAACCATTCCCGCCAATCAATCCTCATCCGTTCAACTTTATGCAAAATGGTTAGATCCTGTCACAGTCACCTTTAATACAAATGGTGGAACATCAGTATCACCCATCTCTAATTTACCAGGTGAACCACTTTCCCAACCAGTGAATCCAACTCGTCTTGGATATACCTTTTTGGGTTGGTTCTCAGACAGTGGTTTAACTACACCCTATGCTTTCACAACCATTCCAAATCAAAGCAAAATTATTTATGCCAAATGGTCAGCGATGACATTTACGCTCTCGTTTGAAACCAACGGCGGCACACCACTCTCTCCAATTAATCGAGATACTGACCAATCACTTTCCTTACCAACCGCTCCTACCAAATTCGGCTATACCTTTGCTGGATGGTATACCAATCAAGCTTTGACGACTCAATTGACGGGCACGAAGATGCCACCCAATAACCTCACGTTATATGCAAAATGGAACATCAACATGCATCGTTTACAATGGACGATTGACGATTTAACCTTTACCTCACAGGTTGCTTATGACACTTCGCTATCATCCATTCTTCCTTCACCCACTAAATACCAACACGAGTTTTTAGGTTGGTCGATCGATGGTGAAACGGTGATTGATGTAACCACATATAAAATGCCCGATGATGAAGTTGATTTAATTGCTTTGTTCAGAGATAATGTCGACCCCGTTGTCTTTACCTTGAATGATGGTGACACCTATGCTGGTGGAGTCGATATCATCTTTAATGAAGGAACTGCTTTATTAAATGGTCAGTCTGTCCAATCAGGATTCCGTGTGCTTGAAGCTGGCAGCTATACCTTAGTGCTCACCGATGCTGGTGGTAACGTGGTGGAAGTCACTTTCAATGTCATTGAAGCGGTGGATAATTCCAACCTTCGTTGGGTCATCTTTGCATCGGTGCTTGCAGGGACTTGGTTACTATTATTAATCCTTTATTTCTTGAATCGAAAACCATCCTCGGGTGGTTCAGGGGGAACCCTTGTGATGAACACGGCCGCGAATAAAGCTAAACCTGTTAAGCAAATAACCCAACCCACTCAACCTACTCCACGGATTGAAAAACCAAGCCCAGTTAAAACCGAAGTAAAACCTATTGTTCAAACTCAAGTTACTCAACCGGTTGCTCAAGTCAAAGAAACCAAACTTGCAAAGCCTAATCCAGTTGAAGTGAAAAAACCAGAACCTAAAGTTGTGGTGAAAAAACCAATTGAAAAAGCTCCTCCGATGCCAGTTGTGAAACCTGAAGAAGTCGATAAACAACTGACTGAAACAGTCGTCTTTAAAAAGCCACTTAAGATTAAAGTTGATCCAGTTGATAGTTATACGCCTGAACTCAAGCAAAATTTTAACGAGGTCTTTGTCTCAGAAAAGCGTGCAGTGAAAATCCCAGAATTAACATACATTCCTCAAACGACCAACGTACCCTTCTATACCAATCTCTTTAGATACATCCACCGCTTTGCTGGTGTGATCAGTGAAGGATTACTAACAAACCTCACTCAATCTGTCATCAAACTAACCGATGACAAAGAATCTCAACTTCACATCGTTGAAGCGTCAACCAGAACAGCTGAAGGACTAAAGACCAATTCAAATAAAGATTACTTACTTAAGATATTACGTCGTAATGTTGCACTGAATCGCGATGTCCTTAACCCAAGAAATAAATACGTGTATTCATACCAACGTTTAGCTACGTTGCTAGAAGAACTCGGTATTTATGTAGAAGCTGTGATCTTGGTTCGTGAAGCCTACGAGCGTGGTTTAGTGGATACACCCGAAACCACGTTTGAAAAACGCTTAACCCGTTTGGAAAAGAAACTGGTGGACAGCGATGGCGAACGACAAGATATGTTACGTAAATAGATAAAACATAAAAGGAGGAAAAAATTATGTTTTCAGGAAAGCAGTTTGGTGTCTTAGGGTTGATTTCAGGGGCGAACTTATTATTAAGTTTACTAATCTCAACGATTGGTGGTAGTTTAGGGGCTCAAGGACCAACCGGACAAACAGGTCCACAAGGTCCACAAGGTTCAGAAGGAACCATCGGTGAAGCCGGCGAGGATGGTCGTCCTGTTGAATTCCAAGTCGAAGATAACGTCCTTCAATGGCGTTACCTTGGCGAGGCTACATGGAACGCTTTAGATTTAGAAATTACAGGTGGCGGTAGTTCTACCATTAATTTTGGTGGATCGGAAGGTTTCTTCTCTCATTGGGTTTTTGGTGTCAACCCAAACTTCCAATTTGATTTTTCTGAAGCAACGGAAATAACTAATGCCGCAACCTACGCTCAAAATTTAATTGCCAACCAAGGATATCTTGGCGTTGCAACAGTAGAAGAACTTGAAGCCATCGGTGATGGCGAAGAAGAATTAGGCCTAAATTATGTTCTCACTTCAGATATTGACTTAGCAGGATGGCTACCAAGCTATGGACGCAATGTGATTAGAAATGAATATGGTAGTTTCCGTGGAACATTGGATGGTGCAGGCTTTACCATTTCCAATTATTCAATTAGCGACACAAGCTTTTCTCAATCAAATGACATTGGGTTGTTTTATGAACTTCGTGGTGCAAACATTCGAAATTTAAATTTGGTTGATTTCTCAGTCAATCTAACCGGGGGTTCTGAAAATGTCGGTGCATTAACTGCCAGAGTAGACACTTTTGATTCTAGATACACTGTCTTAGATCAAGTTAGCTTAAATGGATTTGAAATCATCTCCACGGACTACTTAACCAATGTTGGTGGTTTGGTTGGTCAAATTGATGAAGGCATTCAAATCGTCCGTTCCAACAGTGCTAATATGACCGTCGCAACGGATAGTAGTTTAAATGCAGTAGGTGGCATGTTTGGATACATGGACTCTTCTTCAGAATTAGAATTATACGAAGTTAACTCACAATTAGAAGTTATCCAAAATGATCCAGAAACAACATACAACAACGATCGAATTGGTGGTGTGGGTGGCCATGTTGAATACAATGCAACCATCATTGCTTACAAGGTTAATTCACAATTCGTTGGTGGAGTGGATGAATCCTCTTCCGCTTTTATTGGCCAGATTGAAGACGATAGTAAAGTTATCTTAAAAGAGATGACTGTCAATGCCGATATCTCTCGTTCAAACGGCAATTCCGGTTATTCAACAGGTGGATTGTTGGGTTATTTAGGTGAATATGGGTTGTTGTTCGCGGATGATATTGATGTCACAGGCGACATCCGTGGTTATGAAAAAGTTGGTGGTTTCATTGGTAATTCAAATGAAGGATCTGTGATTAAAATCACGAATTCAACCATGTTAGCAGATTTAGAAGGGGAAGATGATGTTGGTGGTTTTGTTGGAAATTTAAATTCAAACAACCATCGTTGGATGTTTGAAAACAACACGATCAATACAACCATCACCGTTCCACAAGATGCTGGCAATCTGACTAGCATTTATGCTTCAGCCTTTGGTGGTGTCATCGGTTTTATTGACGAAAGAGACGGTGACGTTGAATATACGAATCAAATTATTCTAGAAAATATGGATGTGACCGTTAATTTTGCTTTTGACATCCTAGATTTTGAACAACTGAGTAGCGCTAATTTTAGCTTCAATCAAATGGGTGGGATGTTTGGTGAAATCGATTATGATAACCAAATTCGCGTGATTAATTCTACTGTCGATGCTTCTTTTGATTTTACGGTGAAAGACATTTCAAAATTTGAATACACTTATTTAAATGTAAATGAAATTGGTGGAGTTGCTGGTTACATAACTGAATCGACCTTGTTACTCGCCAATGTTGAATCAACCCTTGAATTCAATGTATTGGTTGAAAACTTTACTCCAGAAACCACCAACAATGAATATTTTTATAACTATATCTATTCCATTGGGGGCGCTGTCGGAGAAAGTAATGATAGCAACATTATCATTTTGGAAGGTTCCTACGATCTTAGCTTAATCCAAAACGTCACCAACATCAGTTCACCAAATTACAATTACGATTTTGAAGTCTATAGCGTTGGAGCTCTTGTTGGCGATTTAGATGATAGTTTAGTCTTAGGTGAGTTGTTTGACACTTCACTTGTTTTTGATGTAACCATTGATGACATCACCTTAGGTGATGGAAACCGACTTGACATTGAAATATATGACGTTGGGGATATTTTCGGAGACACAAATGGGTCCGTTGCGTTCATAGAGGATGTCACGATGATTGCAACTGCAACCGCCGACGTTCAAGAAGAACTAGAAAACGTGGTGACGGTTAGCGTTACAGATTTAACTAAACCCACAGGTGATTCTAATCCGTTTATCGTCATCAGCTAAACGTTGAATTTGCAAACCCAAGATTGTCATGAGTCTTGGGTTTTTTATTGAATTTCTGGCGCTCTTCATTCCAATGCCATGATTTCCTGAACTGATTTTTTTATTATCGCTAAAGCCCATCAACAAACCATATCCACATCCAGATCAAAAGCGTAAAATATGGATATGGATATTCGATTAGTCAAAGCGTTGGTGGGCCAACAATTAAAGCACGATAAGACTGGTCATGGTATCGACCATATTGAGCGTGTTGTTCATCTTTCGTTAACCTTTGCAAAACAACTTCATGCAGATCAAGACACCGTTGCCTTGATTGCCTTGCTCCATGATGTGGATGACTATAAACTCGTGGGTATCGACAAAGCATCAACTTATGAGAATGCAATCACCATCATGACCCAATGCGTAATCCCACCGATCAAACAACACAAGATTCTTGAAAGCATTAAACAGATTGGCTATAGCAGATATTTAGAGGGTATTCGTCCCATCACATTAGAAGGTCAAATTGTCTCTGATGCGGATATGTGTGATGCGATTGGTGCGAATGGATTACTAAGGGTTTACGCTTATGGCATGTCCAAGGGCCAACCCTTTTTTAATCGCGAGGTCTTTCCTCAAGCATTAACCGATGCCAACCAGTATCGTCAACACGGATCCCAATACACCATCCATCACTTCTTTGACAAACTTCTCAAATTAAAAGACTTAATGATGACGGAGCCAGGAAAGAAAGAGGCTATCATCAGGCATCAATACCTAATTGATTTTTTAAATCATTTTTTTCGTGAAGAAAATGCTTCAGCGTGGGTTCAATATTTATCAAGGGTCACCAAGGACTACTTTATATAAGAATATTTAAGAAACGCTAATTTATTAACAATTTTATTCATCAAGTTAAATTAATACTAACTATATTAATAAGTGGTGTTATTTTAATCTTGAAATAAAAATTAGTGTTTATCTGACGACATAATTAGGTTATTTTTATGAAATGAAACTAAAATATTTGATTGGGGTTCTTTTTGGGGTTGTTATTTCTACCTCACCCTTTAAAACGTTTCAAATGGCGAATGCCACGAATCAATTAGTCGTTGCGATTAAACAAGATAATTTCTCTGGTACTGCAACTCAATTAGATACGATTTTCAGAAGATCAGGTACGACTGTTTATTCTAGCAATGCAGTCTCTCTGGTTCAAAACCAAGAAGGGGCTGCTGGTGGTTTTTTTTCTAGAAATCGTATTTTTATGAATAATTCAGTCACATCTGGATTTTCTGCGTATTTTGAAATTTTACAAAATGGTGGTCACAATAAATATGAAGGCATACCTGGGTTTGGTGACGGATTTACTTTTATTATTTCTAGAGACTTTAACGTTTTAGGTGCTTCCGGGGGTGCCATTGGATATGGTGGAATTAACAATTCTGTTGCCATTTTATTTGATACTTTTGACAACGGTGGACAACCACCGATGTGCTTATCTTTAGGAATCAACGGATCTCAAGGTGCTTGTTCACAAGTGGGCGGATATAATGGCGTTTATTGGCGTATTTGGGTTGATTATTCACGTGTGTCTGAAACCATGGAATTACGAATGAACTCAAGCAATTCAACTCGTCCAGTTAATGCCACTAGACAATACACTGGACTTGATTTTGATAATGTTGGTGATGAATTTTTTGCTGGTTTTACATCCTCCACGGGTGGCGCTGTCCAAAATACTTTGATTTATAAATGGTATTTAACCGGATATTTTGTGAGCACTGGTATCGTTCCTTCTCAATCTGGCAACTTTGTTCAAGACACCACTGCCACATTAACCCCGGTGATTGAACCAGTCTACTTAGAGGATCGCAAACGTTGGTCTTTTAGACCTGACGCTGCTAGAACATCAAATTTAGTTTCTTTTCACGCTTATGCCTTCAATGGAGAAAACAACCGTAGTGTTTACTTTGATAATGACTTTCCAGAATTACCAGAAACCAATCGACTGGTGATTAATTTGTACGCGATCTCTGTTGGTGGTGTTCTTTCGCTTCGAGCTGATTATCCGTTCCACAAAGCTTTTTATAACTTAAATTATCCTAACGCCCCTATGGTTGAAGGTGATTTTATTGAATATCGTCAAGATTACCCTGTCACCGCAAACCAATCACTCATGACACCCACACGTCCTGGTTATACCTTTAAAGGCTGGGGTACTTCGAGTACACAAACTAGAAACTTAAAATCATCTCACTCCTTTTTAAGAGATACTCTATTTTTTGCCCAATGGACGTTAAGTCCTTTTGCAGTAACCTTTGAAACCAATGGCGGTTCCTCCATCAACCCCATTACCACCGACATCGAATCCGGCATCAGTTTACCCCAAGCACCAACCAAAGACTTTGCTGCGTTTGTTGGTTGGTTTACCGATGAAGCATTAACCATCCCATACAATCAAAATTCAATCAACGGTAACGCGATGACACTTTATGCAAAATGGGCACCAGTTCAATATTCCGTGAATATTCAATGTGATGTGACCAGTAACCAAACCCTAACGATGGGCCATGGAGATACCTTCACCCTTCAAGATAAAACCAACACCCTAAATCAAATTTTCCAAGGTTATTTTACCGACGCTGCGTTGACCAACCCATACCTTGGTGGTCCGGTGACATCGAACATGACCATCCATAGCAAGTGGTTAGACATCACGCCTGCAAACACCGTCACGCAAGGCATTAATGAATTTGATTTGGCGACATTAACCACAGATGATCAAGAGGCATTGGCAGCACTCAATCAACTATTCTCAGCGTTGGATGCTGAACAAATTCCTTACATCTCCGAAGATAATCAAGCCAAATTAATCGCCTTAACGCAAAAAATGAACGACATGTTGATTGTGGAACAACTTATGTTCGACATTGATAGCCTAGAACGTATTGCCACCCTAGAGATGGAAGAAGACATTGAATCCGCGATTGCCGACTTTGAAAACCTCACCCCTGCGCAACTTGCGTTGTTACCTTTAGACCGACAACATCACTTATTAGATTTAAAGGACCAACTCATTCGTTTGATCAATGCAGAGGATGTTGCTGACATGATTGTTTCCCTCCCGTCGATTTTAAGTGTGGACGACCTACCCTTGGTTGAAGACGTTTTAACATCTTATTTGGCGTTATCCGACATGGAAAAAGAATTGGTCGACCCACAACTTCGCATTGCGTTAACCATGGCCACCAACCAACATCCTCTTTTACAAACCGTGAAGGAATTTGTTGATTTAATCGACGCACTTGATTTCCCATTAACCCTCGATCAATTGAATGATGTTCAACATATCCTTGCTGAATGGTCACAATTAACCCCTGAACAAAAAGCACTCATCCCCGCAACGTATCAAGATTTAGTTTTGTCAACCTCGACCACCATGATTCACCTTTTTGAAACTGATGATTTTGAATCCATGATGGATTTAGTCACCGTCGATGTCACGGAAGAAAATCAAGCCAACTATGAAGCAATCATTGCGGAATATGAAGGATTACACGATGATCAACGTGCACTTCTCAGTGAAGAGACTTTGAACAAAATTAGAGCAATCATCGACAAACTCAATGCGCTTCACAATGAAGTCGTTGAAGAACCCGAAGACCCCGTTGATCCAGAGGATCCAGAAGAACCGGAAGAGCCACCGATTGATCCTAGAGGTTCATTCCCATGGATCATCGTCTTCGTAAGTTTAAGTGTCTTGGCTGGAAGCTTTCTAATAAAAATTAAGAAATAAAAAGGGGAAAACATATGGCTAAATTAACAAATTCAGGAGTGAGATACATCGTTGGGGTTTTATCCATCGCGGTCTCTGCAGTGGTGGTTGGATCCATTATTGCAAGTGCCATGTATACACTTGCCGATGCGATTCGTGAAGGAAATGCAGTTCCTTCTCAAGTCAGCTCATCCAGCAGTGCAAGCACTGTGTCTTCAAGCAGCTCAAGTTCGTCCATCAGCAGTTCATCGAGTGAGGTTATCCCCCTTCAAGAATTTACCGTTGAATTCAACACCATGGGTGGAACACCAGCGACCATCGCCTCGATGGAAGTCACCGAAAACAACACCATTCCATCGTTCCCATCCGTTACCTTAGCAGGCCATACCTTTGCAGGTTGGTTTACAGGCAACACCCCAAGTGATGTCTTATTTACTGCATTGATGCCTGTCACTCGTGACATGGTTCTTTATGCTCGGTTTAATGCTAACCCAGATCCAGTGACACCTCCACCTGGTGCAGTCACCCACGTGGTTGCCTTTGACGCTGCTGGAGGAACTCCGGTCACGTCCATTCAAGTTGAAGATGGAAAAACATTCCGCTTACCATCAACCACCCGTGAAGGTTACATCTTCTTAGGATGGTTTACTGGTAACTTACCAGGTGACGTTTTATTCACTGCGAACACGGTTGTATTACGCGATACAAGTTTAGTGGCCCGTTGGGAACGTCAAAGTTTTATGATCACCTTCTTAACCTATGGTGGTTCTACGGTTGAACCTATGGTCGCCCAAGCAGATAGTGACATTGAAGCCCCAACCAGTCCAACCAAGATGAACGCATCATTTGAAGGTTGGTATTTGGATGCAGCCTTCACTGAACCATTCACCTTCACCACCATGCCAGAAGAAAGCTTTACCTTACACGCCTTATGGGGTGATGTGGCAAGCGATGGCTTGATTTACGCATTCACAGGCACGAGTTATGTGGTCACTGGATACGATGGCATTCATAACATCGTCATGATTCCAACGGAAGTCGACGGATTCCCAGTCACCGAAATCACTAACTTTGCTTTCGAAGGCAATAGCACCCTGGTATCCGTGGTCATGCCAGAAGGCAGTGAAATTGAATCCATCGGTCGCGGTGCATTCATGGATATGCCTAACTTACGAGAAGTGATTTTGAGCGAAACCCTCACGTCCATTGCAGACGATGCGTTTAGAAACGCTGTCTCCCTAAGAGAACTCAATATTCCATTTGATGTCACATCCTTAGGACGCAACATTCTCACCGGCGCAGAAAGTTTACGTAAAGTCACCATTCATCAAAACAACAATATTGAAAACAATGCATTCGGTGTTTCTAACTTCAAATATTTATTTGGTGGAACGATCTTCAGTGACAACGTTACCGTTCCAAGTACATTAAGAACGATTGAATTAACCGAAGGATCCACTGGGTTACCCAATGACTTCTTCCGCAGTTTACCTATGATCACGGAAGTGATTATTCCTGATTCAGTCACAACCGTTGGCACCAACGTCTTAACCGGGGCCACCAACTTACGTAATTTACGTTGGACCTTTACCTCAAATACCGCAGGTACCGGTAACGCATTCTTGTCTTATGCATTCGGAGCCACTTACGGGGCCATCACCAACGTCCCTTCAACCTTACAAGAAGTCATTATTAACGAAACCACTTCCACAAGAATTCTAAGTTATGCCTTCTATAACATCGCTTCCATCACCTCGGTTGAATTACCAGAAAACATCACAGAAATTCAAGAATTTAGTTTTGCCCACGCTGCTGTCAATACAAGTAGATTGCAATACATTGACTTACCATCCAATCTAAGAACCCTTGGCAATAGTGCTTTTTCCAACAATACATCTTTATTAGAACTTGATATTCCTGATTCTGTCATCACCCTTGGGACTAACGTATTGACTGCCACCAACGCCTTGGCATCGGTGTCATTCAACTACAGTTCCTTACCTGGTTTAGACACAGCAAAATTCTTTAGATATTTTTATGGTGCAACCACCTACGCCAACGGTAACGTCATTCCGACGGCCCTAAAAACAGTCGAAGTTAGAGGATCTAATACAACCCTTTCTAATGACTTCTTTAGAGCGGCTATCACCATTGAAACGGTGACGATTCCACAAACCATTACCACCATTGGTAACCATGCTTTCCAAGGCATGACCCAACTTAAACAAGTTCAAGTCACGGGTCAAGAGGTTGTTGCCAATAAAGTTTTACTCCCAACAGGTTTAACATCCCTTGGCACCAACGTATTCCAAAGCTCCACATCCATTGTGGAAGTGGTGATCCCACAAGGCATTACCGTGATTCCAGTCGACACCTTTGCAGATGCAACCAGCTTAAGATTGATTACCTTATCCTCTGCAACCACATCCATTGGTAACAACGCCTTCTTAAGAACAGCAATTGAAGTGATCACGTTACCACAAACTTTAACCACCTTAGGTAACTTCGCTTTCAGTCAAACACGATTGGCTGCCTTAACCATTCCTACCAGCGTCACCACAATTGGAACCAATTTAATTCTTAACACCCCTCAATTGGTCACCATCAACTTCAGCGTGGATTCCTTACAAACAGGCACTAAGTTCTTCCGATATTTCTATGGTGGCGCAGCCTTTAATAGCGGTGGTACCTTACCAACCACACCATCCTCTGCCTTAACCACCGTGAACGTGACAGGTGGCACAGCTTTACCAGAAAACTTCTTCAACATGGGTGCAGCATTCCCAATCCTAAAGACGATCACCCTTGCGAATACATTTACGTCGATTGGTGCGAGTGCATTCTTAAACCTCACCGGAATCACCGCCTTAAACCTCTCCGAAGGCATCTTAAGCATCGGAGCATCCGCCTTACAAAACACCACCTTGTTAGCGAGTTTTGTCTTGCCACGTTCTGTAACCACCATCGGCGCTTCGGCATTCCAAGCTTCTGGTATCACCAACCTTGTGTTAGGACCAAACTTAACTTCGATCGGTAATTTAGCCTTCAACTCGATGCCTTCGATTCTTCTCATTGAATTCTTAAACTCAGTGCCACCAACCATGGGTACCTTTGTCTTTAATACCGCACCATCAGGTAATTTATTCCCAGCAACGCTCACAGTGCAAATTCCATTTGGAAGCACCACTGCGTACACCACGGTTGTTACCACACCAACCAATAACAACTACGCTCAATTTGTTGCCTTACAAACCGCAACACGTTTAGTGGAAGCAGAAAATCCAAATCCAGAACCACCAGCAGGCGAGTAGAACCCATGTTTCTCAATACGATGACGTTCATTGAATTTTTAAAAGCTATCCTCGTTGTCGTATGGATTATTTTTGGATTTATCATTTTCTTCAAAGAAATTAATGCCGAAGATCTAGAAGAAGTTGAATCAATCCAGGCTTCAACCCATACCACCAATACGGTGGTGGTGGAAAAAACCACAGTGATTCATCAAACCGTGAGTGCTTCTTTACCCGTGCCAACCGTTGTCAGTGATGATAAGGCATTGGATGTTGAATCAGACATCAACGCGATGAAAGATGTGGTCTTCTTCAGCGGAAAATTAAGAACCAACAAACGTTTTTATGAATCCTTAAATGATGATTTAAAATCTGAATTCAAGAAGTTATTCATTGATCAAGGACCAGCCCATCTTGCCAACGATCTTAACTATACCATTGGCCAAGAAAACCCAGAGTTTTTCGCCAAGGTTTATCAAAACATTTACGATTACCGTAGGGTGATTTCCCTCCCTTTAATGAAAAGACTTCATCAAGAACTAGTGAGTTACGCGCCGGATGCAAAGACAAAAACCTTACTCAATCAAACCGCAGCAACCACCACGTACACCCGCCGTAAAGATGAAGGTTTTTTAGACTATACCCAAACCTTATGTGCGGATGATGTTGCTTTACATCAAAAGAAACTTAACACGAAAAACGGCTATGTTTATAGTTATGTTCGCCAAGCGATTATTTTAGAAAAAGCTGGTAAATTCAATGAAGCCTTGGCCGTGGTTCAAGATGCGATCAATCGAGGGTTAGATGACCGAACCAAAGGCAATTATGCAGAACGTAAAGCTAGACTCGAAGGGCTTATCAAAGACGCCAAAGCCAAAGAGGCAAGTGCGAAAGCAGCTTTAGATAAAGCAGCCAAAGATAAAGCAGCCAAAGCCTTGTTAGACGCAGAAACATCCAAGCGCGCAGCGTTAGAAGCTAAAGAAGCACAAGATAAAGAAAACAAAGCTAGAGAAGCCAAAGCACAAGCTGACTTAGAAGCTTCCAAGCGGGCAAATCTAGAAGCAAGCGCTCAAGCTAAAGTAGAAGCAGATGCTGCCGCTCAAGCGTTACTTGCCAAAAATAAGGAACTCGAAGCAAAACAAGCTGTCTTAGCGAGTGTGGATGCGGTCGAATTGCCACCGGTGAGCGCCAATGATTCAGAAGATGACGGCGATGCTAACGTCATGAAAGACGTGATTTTCTTTAAGAAATCCATCAAGGTTAATCCATATTTCTATGAAAAATTAAACCCTGCCTTACAACCTGAGTTTAAAAAACTCTTTGTCGATGCAAGCAAAGATCATCTCGTTCCTTCATTAAATTATAAAATTGGTGAAGCTAACGAACCTTTCTTTAAACAAGTCTTCCAATCGATTTTTGAATACCGGAAAACCATTTCTCTGCCATTACTTGAAGTCTTACTCAAAGAACTTTTAACGTTAACTGATGATAAAGAATCACAATCATTGATGTATCAAACCGCAGCAAGAACAAGTTATCCACGTCGTAAGGACGCAGGATTCTTGGATTTCTGTGAACGGTGTGCTACCTCAGATATAAGTCTTCATCAAAAGAACTTTAACTCTAAGAATAAATATGTTTATAGCTTTGTTCGCCAAGCGATTATTCTAGAAAAATCAGACCGCATCCAAGACGCATTAACCCTCGTGGATGATGCTTTATCTAGACAACTTGATGATCGAACCAAAGGCAACTATACCGAACGTAGAGTTCGTCTTTTAGGACTTAAAGAAGCCCTTGATGCCAAGAATAAGGTGAAAGAAGAACCAGAAGAAGCCGAAGAAGAAAGTTCCAGTGCCGCCGATGAAGCTGCTTTAGAAAATATCCAAATCTTTAAAACCGCGATCAAAGCGAAAAGTGACTTTTATGAACGGCTTACTGATGTGGAAAAAACAGAATTCAGAAGCTATTTCATGGATGAAGGACCTAACCGTTTAACCAAAGATATCGTCTATACCCTCAATGGCAACAACGACATGTTCTTTACCAAAGTCTTCAACTATATTTATCGATACCGCAAACTCATCACCTTATCGTTGTTAAACAAGATTTATCAAGAATTACTCTCCTTTACCAACAGTGATGCTGAAACGCAAACCATCATCAACGAACTTGCCATCCGGGTTGCATACTTTAGACGAAAAGATCCAGCATACTTAGAAGTCTCTTATCAATGGTCAACCCAGGA
>CAMCVC010000021.1:0-16623 GCA_945879785.1 Staphylococcus epidermidis
TTTTCATGGCGATCTTTTTTTGCCCCTCTAGGATTTTTTGAGTCATTGATATGGAGAACGAGTAATTTATCAAGACCGATGATCTTGTCAAAGGTTGCCAGGATCCCTTCAACGTCTTCCACTTGATATCCCGCATCCGAGATATGGCATGTATCCAAGCAAACACCTAACCGTTCTGGGTGAGTCGAGTGGTCAATAAGATATTTGATTTCTTCAAAGGTAATGCCCACTTCTGAGCCTTTGCCTGCCATGGTTTCTAAAGCGATTTTCACTGGAGAGGTTTCTTCGGCAAACACTTGGTTGAGTCGTTCACTAATCCCAGCCAAGGCCGCTTGACTACCAGCACCGACGTGGGCACCAGGGTGTAAGACAAGCGTCGAGAACCCTAGGGCGTGAACCCGAGTAAGCTCACGAATTAAAAACGTCACCCCCATGGTGGCGGTTTCTGGATTCAAGGTATTGCCTAAATTAATAATGTAAGGGGCGTGAACAATGACTTTATCTAAAGGGATGCCATGAGCCTTCATCAATTGATGGGCTTCTTGAATTTTCATTAACTCGGTTGGTTTACGGATGGCGTTTTGTGGAGCACCTGTGTAAATCATCATCGTGTTCGCACCATTGGCAATCGTGGTTTTCACCGCATTGACAAGGTAATCAGGGGCGACAAGATCAACATGACTTCCAATAAATAAGGCCATGAAATGACTAGCCTCCAAACAAACGTTCACGAATTTTTTTCTTGATCGCTTTTCGTTTGTACTGACTTCTAACTTTTTCCACTGCGAGTTTGACTTTTTTCTTATACCCTGGCTTGACCTCATGGGAACTATATTTTTGAATGGCAATTTTAATATCGCGGCTTAAGGCTTCATCTTCTTTTTTGAAAATCTTACCCCGAGTCAAATGTTTAACAGGTAACAATTGTTTGTTTTTTAAGGCGAGCAATTGGAAATGAACACCCCGTTGTTTTAATCTTGCAAGGCTATCTTCTTCATGACTGTTATACAGCACATACGATTGTCCGTCATTTTTAAAACGTCCAGCTCGGCCTGCTCGATGAAAATAATAATCAAGGTCTTGGGGAAGGTCAACACTCAAGACATCAGAGACATTTGGTAAGTCCATGCCTCGTGAGGCGATGTCAGAGGCAATCACAATTTGAAATTCACCGTCTTGAATTCGTTTTAATAAGTGACGACGTTCACGAGCTTGCAACTCCCCATGTAAACTGGCGACTTTTAAATTCCTGGATAATAAACTTGTCGCCAAGGAAACGACCCGTTGGACTCGGGAAGCAAACACCAATAAAAAATAAGGTTTGGTGATGTCGATGAAATCAATGATCGCTTGAATCGGGTCTTGGTGTTTGATATCGATCAAGGCGTGACGGACTCCAGTTGGGTTAATGGTTTTTTCTTTGGGTTCAATGATGCTATCCGGACGAAAATACTTTGCTAACCGATTCAATAAAGGGGCTGCCATCGAGGCAGAAAAAACGAGAATTTGTGGTTGGGAAAGCAACGACAGAACGGTCAACGTGCTTTCAATAAAACTTGGGTCCATCAACATGTCAGCTTCATCAAGAACAATTTTTTTGATCTTCGCTAAGCTATCTTTTTTGATAAACCGATCAATGTCCATCATCCGTCCAGGGGTGATAAACAAAAGATCAGGTTCAGCATTTAATTTTTCCCCATCTCGTTGTTTGTCAAAACCGCCTTGCAAGACAACAATTTTAAATGGATTGCCCAAGGCATCATTCAATGTTTTTGCAAAAAGAAAACTCTGCATGGCAAGTTCTCTGGTCGGAGATACGACGATGGTTTGTAATCCACCATGAGGTTTTAATGCGGAAAAAATCGGAATTAAAAAAGCGTGAGTTTTTCCACTGCCTGTTTGATATCGAACAATCAATGATTCCCCTTGCATCGCTCGAGGTAACGTTGCTGCTTGGACAGGGGTGGTATGGGTATAACCCAGGGTGGTCAACGCTGCCAATAAAGGTCCACTTAACGCATAACTTGTAAACGGTAATCCTGTTTGCATAGGGTTAGTGTATCAAACTAAAACTGGAAATGCTTGAACAAAGCGGGTCACCAGTTGTAAGGTTGGATCCAATTGTTTTAAGTAATTGGCCATCGTCGGAATAAAAATGGTTTCCACTTCGTGGGCGATTTCTAAATAGTTAAAGTTGGCATTGACGATGCCGCGGCGAACATGATGGGCACTGTCTCCGGATAAGAAAATATCAAATCCTTCGGCTTGAGCGGTTGGATAATATTTCGCCCCGCCGCCGCCAATGAGGGCAACTTTACTAATCATGGGATTGCCCGAGGGAATCAAATGCACATAAGGTAATGCTAATTTTTCTTTGACCATCTGAGCAAATGCCAAACGCTTCATCGGTTTAACTAGACGCCCACCTCGGGCCAGTGGATCGCCTTGTAAAGGTGCGATATCCAGTAAACCAATGGCAGAAGCTAACGCATCATTCATGCCGCCTTGTCCTGCATCAAAATTGGTGTGTAGGGAATAGACGGGAATGTGATGGCGATCGAGTTCATGGACAAGGTTTCGTTTGGCTTCATCGTGTTTCAAGACCGAGTATCTGCTTCCATAAATCAAGGGATGATGGGTAATGATTAAATCAGGTTTTTCTTTCAAGATGTCATCCAATAGCATGGGTTCCATGTCTAAAACAATCGCAATTTTATTTAACGTTGTCGGTAACTTGCCAGTCATTAATCCAACAAAATCCCCATACGGTTTTGCCAATCGTTGAGGGAAATCTCGACCAAAGGCTTGCAAGAGTTTAGCGGTCTTTAACATACGTGTTAATCCATTCCAAGCGGGTTTGCTTTTCTTTATTGTCGTGGAGGGCTAAGGCTTTGGAAAGCGTTAATTTCTCTAACATTAACCATTGTAAAAAAACTGGATCGCGTTGTTTGACTAAGATAGGTCCATAACTTGCTTCGATATCGGTTAACCTCATCTGCCCACGTTCAGCAACGATCAATGGATACCCTTGATCCGCTTCCAAGACAAATTTTTCTTGCGTGATCGCCCACCCATGATCTGCAAGCCAATGGCGAAGTTTGTGGACGTCACGTTGAGGTCCTAACACCAGGCTTTGAATCTTGGTTAATGAAGCGAGTCCCTTGGTTAACATCTCGATGATCAATAACCCACCCATCCCGGCGATGACGATGGTGGTCACCCCAACGGGTAATTGGTTTAACCCATCGGCTTGATAAACACGAAACGGATAATCCTCAGTCGATTTTTTTAACGATTGAAAACTAGAGGTTGAGAGTTCACTGCCATAAAGCGGAAAGTTAAATCCTTGAGCAAAAAGGATTTGCAGCAACTGGCCATGATCAGAACCAATATCCACCAACGGTCCATTGGTGGGACATAACGATGCTAACGTTTGAAGTCGTTGCGAAGCCATGATTAAGAGTCGCGGTAATCACCTAAACGTTTGGCACGGGTAGGATGTCTTAATTTACGAATGGCTTTCGCTTCGATTTGACGAATCCGTTCACGGGTGACGCCAAATTCATGACCCACTTCTTCAAGGGTGCGAGGGCGATTATCATCGAGGCCATAACGTAAGCGTAAGACTCGTTCTTCACGATCGGTTAAGTCTTGCATGATCTTGTACAATTCTTCTTTTAACAACACTTGGGTGGTGTGATCAGAAGGACTGGTGGCTTCTTTATCTTCAATGAAATCACCTAAGTGGGAATCATCTTCTTCCCCGATGGGTGTTTCTAAGGAGACAGGTTCAAGGGCGATACGTTGAATTTCGCGAATCCGTTCAGGAGACATCAGACCTTCGAGTTTTTTACTGATTTCTTCGGCGGTAGGTTCTCTGCCTAATTCTTGAACGAGTTGGCGTTGTACGCGCGTCATCTTATTGATGGTTTCAACCATGTGAACCGGAATACGAATGGTTCTCGCTTGGTCGGCAATCGCTCGGGTAATCGCTTGACGAATCCACCAGGTTGCATACGTAGAAAATTTAAATCCTTTGGTGTAATCAAACTTTTCAACGGCCTTGATTAACCCCATGTTGCCTTCTTGAATAAGATCTAAAAATAACATCCCACGACCGACGTAATGTTTGGCAAGATTCACCACAAGCCGTAAGTTAGCGTTGATCAGTTTGTTCTTGGCTTCCATATCCCCGGCAATAATCGCCTTGGCAATCGCAACTTCTTCATCTGGTTTTAAGAGATCGGTTTTTCCAATTTCTTTTAAGTACATCTTCACGGAGTCATTGACTTTGACTTCGGAGTTGGCAAACACATCGACTTTATTGACGTCGACTTCGTCTTCAGAGACATCAGGTTCATATTCCGTTTCAAAAGGTTCATCGGCAACGACTGCGCCTTTTTTTAATTCTTCTTCATCGACATCGCGATCTTCAACATCTTCATCTTCAATTTTAATTTCAACTTTCTTGTTCTTAAAATAAACCAATAAGTTTTCTGAATCCTCATCGGTTAAATCAAGATGTTCAATGGCATCGAAAAGTTCATCTTGGATGATAAATCCTTCTTGTTGAGCTTTCTTTTCAAACCTTTTTTTGATTTGATCCAAGGTTTCAATATCATCATCTTCATCATAACTTGCCTTTTTTGAAAGCTTAGAAATGAGTTTTTGTTCGCCGGTGTTCAACGATGCTTTTTTGCCTTTTCCAACGGGCTTGACCGGTTCGACAACTTTGGCAGAAGGTTTCATCGTTGCTTTAACTGCTTTGATGACTTCTTTTTTAGTTGGCGTTGGTTTAAGGATTGCTTTTTTATCGCTGACTTTCTTCTCCACTTTTTTAGCAACTTTTTTCTCAACTTTTTTTGCAGCAACTTTGTTGGTGACCACCTTCTTGGCCTTGGGTTTAGACAAGGCTACTTTGGACGGTTTGTTCTTCACAACCTTACTTGGTTTAGCCTTTGGTTTTATCGTCGTCTTCTTCGGTTTCTTCATCGGTGGTTTCTCCTTTTGGTTCAGGTTTTACCTGTTTGTGCAATTCCTTAATGATTCGCGCTTGTTCATTATCAGGCTTTCCGGCAATGCTTGTTTTGATGTGGTGAGCTTTGACAAGCTTGTCGCGTTCTTCCTTTAAGGTGTTGAGATAGTCATGAAGCTGGTGATGGTCTGCTTTCGGTAAGTTCTTCTCACTCATGAGCTCGGCAATGGTGTTGATGATGGCTTGTTGGTCTTTGGTATCGCTCATCGAAATGTGATTGATCAGCGCTTGGTGATCAGGAGGATCACTTTGATAAATTTCTAATAAGTACGTGGCAATTTGCCGGTATATATCATCATGGAAGAATTTAACGTCGCGCTGGAATAAGTCAATCGCCTCGCCGCTGAGAAACATATTGTACAGAATCGCTTTTTCTGCACGTTTCAATCGATTTAATACTTTGGCTTCTGGGCGATACGTTTGGAAAAAATCAGTTTCTTTCTTGGTTAACTTATCCAAGGATGTTTGTAAATCTTTGGTAGCATATTGGGTCAGTTGTCCTAATCGTCTAAGGTAATCAATTTGTTCTAATGCCGGTGTCGCTGCAATCAATGGAAGCATCCGATTGATGAATGCCACGCGTTGTTCAGTTGAGGTTAGCGGCATGACTTGTTGATAGAAATGGAAACTAAAGTCCATTTTTGCCACCAATTGATTGAGGTATTGTTTTAACCCCTTTTCACCGTCTGCCAATAAGATTTCATCGGCATCTCTGGTTTCTTTTTCACTCACCACATATCGGAAGGGGACATTGGTTTGGGTCAATGGTGTCATCATTTTCATCATCGCGGTTTGACCGGCAGCATCTTGGTCTAAACAAATGCGAATTTCCACCCCAAGGTTTTGTAATAGTTTGATATGGGTAGGGGTGACGGCCGTTCCCATCAAGGCGATTGCTTGAGGGATGTTGGCCCGGTGAAGGGCAATCACATCCATAAAGCCTTCCATCACATACACGTAACCCACCCGCTTGCTTGCGAGTTTGACTTGGTGGTAATTATAAAGAATTTGTCCCTTATTGAAGATGGGAGAATCGGTAGAATTGACATATTTCGCTTGCCCAGGATCATCTTGAAGCAGTCGTCCAGAAAATCCAACCACGCGTCCATCACGGTTATGAATGGGGAAGATGACTCGACCTGCTAAACGATCCACTTGTTGGTTACTGCTTGCAGTAATCCCTAAGGTTTCAATGATTGTACGCGGATGACCTCGTTTGATTAAGTACTGGATGGTTGTGGCACCATCTTTGAGGGCGTAGCCAACTTGGAAGGTTTCAAGGATGGTGGCATCAAGACCGCGGCGACTTAAATAATCTCGGGCAACTTTGCCTTCATCACTCGCCAATCCAAAATGGAAATAGCCCAATAAATCTTCAAGGCATTTAAAGAAAGGTTCAAGTTTTTCATCACGTTGAATCGCCTGATCGGTTTGCTTTAAACGAGGGTCATCAATGCCAGACCAATCGGCAACTTTTCGAACCGCTTGAGGGAAGGAAATTTTCTCATAACTTTGAACGAATTGGATGGCGGTTCCACCAGTCCCACAAACAAAGCATTTAAAGATTTGTTTTTCTGGGCTAATACTCAGGGAAGGATTCTTATCATCATGAAAGGGGCATAGGGCGACAAAATTTCTGCCTTTTTTGGTGATAGGAATGTAGCGGGAAATGATGTTGGCGATGTCGGCTTTTTTAATGATATCATCTAAAAACTGGCGGTCAAAATTCATGTCGTTGCCTCCTTTCAAAAGAAGATAAATCTACTATATAAATACTAATTATCAACTAATAAAATAACTTAACATTAAAATACCTTACTAAGTCGTCAATTGGCATTCTCAGTTGTTTCATGGAATCTCGTTCACGAATGGTGACACTTTGATCGGTTTGCGTATCAAAGTCTACGGTCACACAAAAGGGGGTGCCAATCATGTCTTGTCTTCGGTAGCGTTTTCCGATGCTTCCTGCTTCATCATACGTGACCATAAAATGCTTCGATAAAATCGTCATCACTTCTTGGGCTTTTTCGTTCAATTGTTTGCTCAGCGGTAGGATGGCAATTTTATACGGGGCAATCGCCGGGTGAAGTCGCAAAACAACCCGGGTATCTTTTTCTAAGACTTCTTCTTCATAAGCGTCACTTAAAACCATGAGCGCAAGTCGGTCCAAACCTAAGGATGGTTCGATGACATAAGGAAGATATTTTTCATTGGTTTCAGGGTCAAGATAATTTAAATCTTCTTTGCTGAATTGCATATGTTGTTTGAGGTCGTAATCCGTCCGTGAGGCGATGCCCCACACTTCACCCCAACCAAAGGGGAAAGCATATTCTATATCCGAGGTTCCTTTGGAATAAAAGGCGAGTTCTTCTTTGCTGTGTTCACGTAGTCTAAGGTTGCTGTTTTGAATCCCTAAGGATTTTAGGAATTGAAAGGCAGCATCTTGCCAATACTTATACCAATGGGCTTCGGTACCTGGCTTACAGAAAAACTCAAGTTCCATTTGCGAGAACTCTCTGGTTCTAAACGTAAAGTTTCCTGGGGTGATTTCATTACGGAACGCTTTACCAACACTGGCGACGCCAAAAGGGACTTTTTTTCTTGTGGTGCGTTGGATACTTTTAAAGTTAACAAACACTCCTTGAGCGGTTTCTGGTCTTAAATAAACCACATTTTTACTATCTTCGATGACGCCAATATGGGTTTTAAACATCATGTTAAATTGACGAATATCGGTGAAATCATGACTTCCGCATTTAGGGCATGCAATCTTTTCTTCTTTTAAAACTTTGCCTAATTCAAGGCTTGGGATCTTACTAATGTCCATGTTAGGTTTAGCGTGGGCAATCAACTGATCCGCGCGGTGACGGGTTTTACAGTTTTTGCAGTCCACCAACGGATCATTGAACGTTGCGACGTGGCCTGTTGCTTCCCAAACTTTAGGATTCATGAAGATTGCCGAATCCACCCCAACGTTCATTGGGTTTTCTTGAACAAATTTCTTCCACCATGCTTTGCGAAGATTTTGTATAAGTTCAACACCTAAAGGACCGTAATCCCACGTGTTGGATAATCCACCGTAGATTTCAGAACCTTGAAAAACAAAACCAGTACTTGTTAAATGGGTCACGAGCTGCTCAAAAGTTAATGAATTCATGATGATTTCCTTTCATGCACGAGGGATATTGTCTCAAGATTAGATAAACGTGTCAACCTACTATGAGTGTATTTTCTGCATCATCAATCGTAATGTTTTTAATCCTTCGATGTCGCAATCAAGGTGATACTCAAGATGGTCGTGAATGATCGGAACTAAAGGTAAATAATCCTTATCTACTCCTGCGATTGTCGTTAATTTATGCAACTGGCGAAGTCGAGTTAAGGTGAGGGCTGGATAGGGTTTTGCATCATTTTTTGCTAAACAAGATTGACAAATTAACCCTCCCAATTTGGTGGAAACACCTACAATTTTCTCTTTGCTTTGGCATACCACACAATAATCAATGACGATGGGAACGCCTTGTAAAGAGGCATATGAGGTCAATAGTCTCAACCAATGCCATATCGGAGATTGTTCTTGGTTTCTAAAATTTACGAGTAAGGGATAAAGCATAGGGCTTTCAAGTTTGGCATCATTGAATAATAGGATTTGCATGGCCACTTGCATCATCATGCTCGCCAGTAAACCTTCTTTTTCAGGCAAAGGGGCAAACTTGATTAAGGATGCTTTTTCTAAGTAATGCTTCTGTTTGGTCACCGATAAGGTTAATTCCGCCCATGCCCCGAGGCTGGTGACAGCTTGAAAAGGCGAGGTCATTTTCATCATCCCACGTGCCTGAACAGTTAAAAAACCCTCTGGGGTTAACACTTCAAGGATGCCATCCGCGTTACGATAGGGGGTTTGTCGGAGAATAAAAGCTGGTAAAGTTTTTAAAATAAACCATACTCCTTGAGACGATTCGGCGAGTCACGCCAATTGGGTTCGACTTTCACGAACAACTCTAAAGACAAGGTAAGCCCCATGTTTTTTTCCACTTGTTGAACCACGCGTTGGCGAATCTTTCTCAGCATGCTACCGCCTTTGCCAATCAAGATTCCTTTTTGTGAATCTTTTTCGACAATGATGGAGGCATATAATTGCCGTTTGTTTTCTTCAGTTTTTAATTGGTCAATGACAATGGCAACACTATGAGGAATTTCTTCATAGGTTAAATGAAGAATTTGTTCACGAATCGCTTCGATCAGTTGAAAACTTTCAGGAAAATTGGTCAAGACATCTTTTGGGAAAAAAGCTGGACCCGTCTTCAATAATGGTTTGATGTTTTCAATAAGATCTTCAACAAAAGTTCCTTTTAATGCAGAAATTTCCATTTGTTTTCCTTGAGGTAATAGGGTTAGATACGTTGACTTTAATTGCTCTATGAGTTGAACATTGGTTTGATCAATCTTATTAAAGACCACCATTAATTGAGGAATGACTGTTAAACGCTGAACTAGGAATTGATCCCCGGCCCCAAAACCTTTGGAGGCATCGACCAATAAGATGACCGCATCGATATCTTGAAGGGCAGCATAAGCTTGAGCATTCATGATTTCACCCAATCGGGCTTTTGGTTTATGAATGCCTGGGGTGTCGACAAAAACAATTTGTAAGCCACGACCATGGTAAACCCCTTGTATCGCTAAGCGCGTGGTTTGTGGTTTATTGGAAACAATCGATACTTTTTTCCCAATCAGCGCATTGAGTAACGTTGACTTGCCAACATTAGGACGACCGATGATGGCGACAAATCCAGATTTCATTATTTGGTTAAATCCTTGCTAGTAAAGGCAAATGGCAAGAGTCCTTTGGGTGAAGTTTCTTGGGTGATGCGATTTAGGTTTGATAAAAAAATCGGGGTTGTTTCATTCATTAATTCCACCATCACTTGCCGGCAAGCGCCACAAGGAGAAATTGGTCCAGTTGTTGGGCCGATGACCGCCATGGCTACGATGTCATCTTTTCGATAGCCTTGTAAATAAGTATGATAAAGCGCTGTTCTTTCCGCACACATGGATAAACCATAAGAAGAATTTTCAATGTTTGCGCCTTGAATGATTTTTCCGTCTTTGGTTAAGATGGCTGCACCAACTTTAAATCTTGAATAAGGAACGTGACAGTGTTTGGTTGCATCAATGGCTTGGGAAATTAACATATCTGGTTTCATGATGTCACTCTCTTTCCTAAGATCTTGTCTTGTAAATCAAGCATCTTTTGCTCATCAGAGGCGGTCTCATGATTATAGCCCAATAAATGTAAAAGACCATGGACAAACAGAAAAGAAAATTCTCTTTCTCGTGAATGACCATAAACTTTTGCCTGAGAAAAAGCCTTTTGATAACTGATGATCAGTTGACCTAAGTGAATGGGTTGACCTTTGATTGTCTCGGCATTTTCTAGAAAAGAAAAACTTAAGACGTCGGTAGCCATATCCTTTTGTCGATACAACGAGTTGAACTTGCGAATGGTTTGGTTATTGGTGATGTTGACATCCACCAAGACATGTAAAGAATGTTTGGTTGCCATTAATGTTTTTTTTAGTAATGGTAAATAAAGCTTTTCTAAATCATAAGTTTGTAAGGAGGACGGGGCAATTAAATCGATATTCACGACTTAATCTTATCATAATCTTTGTTATTCAAAAAGAGATATCCTTGTTGACGCCATGATGATTTTTCATAGGGATGCCGCAACCAACGTTGATGTTGTTGCAAGGTGATCACCATCACCGTCACCATCGTGATCCAACTTAAAAAATCTTGATAAGGAAAGAAATAACCATAAACCAGGATGATAAAAACCATCGATAATCCAAAGATAATCCAGCGTTGAAGAAGGTGGTGAAACAGTTGAAAGACTTGCTTGCCTAATTGGTTCATCTCACTGAGGGTGACGCGAGGATACTTTAATGAATCTTCCTTTTTTTGCAAATGGGCAATTTGATCTTGGTGTCCCCGCTCCGCATAAGGTAACCATATCTGGGTGATGGCGTGCAACACAAGCAACGGGATTAAGAAAGTCATAGAAGCATAACTCACATAAGTGATGACGAACGTTACCACCATCCAGCGATAAAATGCTTGTAATGGAAAGAGTAACCATCCTTGTTTCCATTGATGAAATCTAACAAATTGGACCCGATGTTGAATTAAATGGAGGTAATGTTTCACCATCAACGAATCCAAAAACCTCATTCGCCTATACACGTAAACTAGCCAGGCCATGCCAGCTATCCCTCCCAAGGTTGGCACGATCCACCTTGGGATCGTAGAGGCATAAAACCAAACGAGAAACAAGCTTAAAAACACCACCAAGCTGAGGATAAAAAAGCCCTCAAAAAATATTTTTATCATGGGAATGGATGCCTTGGTTTCTGCTTTGATATGTTTGACAAGTAAGATGTATCCAGTGAAGGTTTTGTCAAAGTATTGATCGGTGATGATGGTTTGTGTTCCATGTGGATCGATGAGTTCAAAGCCTTGATGTTGTTTGGGAATCACCAACACATAATGGGCGTTTGGATTTCTCATCAACGCTAAAAAAGGTTGGGTGAGTCCTCTGACTGAACTAGGATGATGGAGTTTATAGCCTTTTAAAGTCACCCCAAAATGACTTGCATACTCGAGCATTTGTTTAAAGGTCGTGGGCCGGGTCCAATTTTCTTGCAAAAAAAGAAAATTCTCATTGTGATAAAGATAAGCAAGCAATGATTTTAATGCGGTTGGCCCACAATCTTGATCACTGACTTGTTGAATGGCGTAAAATCGGTTCACGTTTATCAATAGGAAAGAAAAAAGGACCTTGACAGGTCCTTCAGTTCTTTAATATTTTTTACGAAGAGCTTCTTTTGACTTCAATTTACGTTTAAGTCCTGGTTTGAGATAGAACTCACGTTTTCTAGCTTCTTGTAAGACGCCAGATTTATTGACTTGTCTTTTAAAACGACGAAGTGCTTCGTCTAATGCTTCATTTTCACGAACGGGTGTTTTTGCCATAATGTTCCACCTCCTTACCCTAAATCTTCTATATTATACGCATGCATCTTTGCTAAGGCAATCATTTAATATGCTTGTTGACTCGTTTGTCCTTGAAGTATTTTGATGCCACTGCTCGTGCCAATTCTGGTTGCCCCAGCTTCAATCATCGCTTGCATTTCGCTTAAGGAGCGAACCCCGCCACTGGCTTTGACTTGAACTTTATCGCCAACGGTTTTTTTCATCAATCGAACATGCTCAACGGTCGCACCACCTGTAGAAAAACCAGTTGAAGTCTTCACAAAATCTACCTTGGCTTCTTTGGCAATTTCACAGGCTTTGATGATTTCTTCATTCGTGAGTAAGCACGTTTCTAAAATGACTTTGAGGATGCGTCCTTGGCAAGCATATTTGATATCGGCGATTTCAAGATAGAGTTCATGAAACTTCGCAGCTTTTAACAAACTAATGTTAAGCACCATGTCAATTTCATCGGCCCCTTCTCCAATCGCTTTTTTCGTTTCAAAGACTTTGGTTTCTCTGGTATTTTGCCCTAAAGGAAAACCAATGACCGTACAAACTTTAACCGAGGATTCCACGAGTTTTTGTTTGGCAAAACTCACAAAATGAGGTTGAATACAAACCGACATAAAATCATATTGCTTAGCTTCTTGGCACAGCGTGTCAATCTGAGCAAAGGTTGCATCTTGTTTTAATAAGGTGTGATCAATATATTTTGCTAAATGTTGCATCATTGAAAAATGCCCGTGAGGGCATTTATTCTTTCTTTTCGCCAGCGTCAGCTTTGACTTTTTCTTTCTTAGCTTTCTTCACTGGTTTTGCTTTTGCTTCTTTGATTGGAGCTGCTGCTACTTTTTTGCCAACTTGGATAATTTGTTTTTTTGCATAAAATCCACAAGATGGGCAAACGGTATGAGACCGGATGAGTTTACCGCAATTACTGCAGGTGACTAAGCCAGTGACCTTCAATTTAAAATGCGTGCGTCGTTTTAGTTTTCTTGTTTTCGACGTGCGATGAAACGGTACTGCCATAAAACCACCTCCTTATTTCCTCATGTATTATATGGGGATTTTTGACCTGAGTCAATGAAAAACACTATTCTTTTTCACGACGAATAAAGGATGCATTCTTGGTGTTAAGCATGGCGTTGCCGTACTTTGAGGATAAGAAGTCTGCTTTGACCAACCCTTGAATAAAGCTGGGACGATCATGGTGAAAGTAGGCGGTTAAAGCTGGGAGTAATCGTTTGGATATGTCACGAAGATTTGGTCGTTTGATGCCTCGATCAAACAAAGATATCGTCACATCCAATCGTCCTTGTTTATTGATGATCAGAACCACCCGAGCATCAGGTTGATAAAAGGCTTGTGCCGACTTGTCACCGACGAGAAGGGGAATTAAATGAACAAATCCAGAAGAAAACAACCCCCAGGAATAATGTTCAAATGCATCGACAATCGACGTTGAGAAGTCTTCATTCAATCGACTATATGGATAATCAAATAATTTATCTGGTTCACGGCGATAAATGAAATTCATCGCCCGATTAAAAAAAGGAAGAATGATCGTTTGTTGTTCATCAAGAAAATGATATGTGAATTGAAGGTCTTGTAAGAACCGCTCGCGAATTAAATGGTGTTTGATTCTGCCATGGGTTTGCATGGAGACCATTCCTTGAATGTTGAGATAATCGTCAATCTGTTTTTTTTGTTGTAAACCTTTTAAGATGATGACGGCTTGTAACATTGAAAAAATCGTGGTAGAAAAAAATAAATCGGTAAAGGCCGGGTAAAGTAACAAACGTCTTCTTTGATTTAAAAAATATTGCCCATCCTTTGATTTAAGGAATCGTCTTTTTTCCAGCCAACTTTGCCAGAGGTTATTTGCCAATGTAGATACCTCGATCCCTAATCATCGACAGCGCCACCGTCACTGCAGTTTCCGTTCTTAAGATGGTTGGTCCTAGGGATAAGGGCTGATATTGTTGGGAGATGGCAAATTGAATTTCTTTTTCGCTAAAACCACCTTCAGGGCCAACGACCATCGCCACACGTTGACCATGAGCAATGGGTGGGATACTTTGTTTAGTAGAAGCATTTTGTAAGTGATATTCAGAAGCAATCCATCGATGATCAAAACTTAACGTTAATGCTTCTGAAAGAGGTATATAACGATCCATCTTCATTCTTTTTTCACGTTTAGATTGTAGGGTTGCGTCATCAATCATGCGTTGATATCGGAGAAATTTTTTCACTAAATCATCAGGTTGCCAAACGACCACCGTGCGCTCACTAGAACAAGGAATCAATTCAAACACCCCAAGTTCAGTTGCTTTTTGCACAACCCAATCAAAACGTTCCCCTTTGCTCACCGGATAAATGAGGGTCAATAAAAATGGCAATTCGTGATGGCTATCTATCTTTTCTAAGCGATCAATGATCAATGGTTTTAACTGACGAACTTTACCGAGATAAACCAAAGAATCAATGACCAATTCAATCATTTCCTGAGGTTGAACTCTTAAAACATTCACCAGGTGATGGCGACTGTCTTCACTAAGGATGACACGGTCTTGCCATTGGGCGAAGATCCGAATCATATTACTTCAACAATTCTCCCCGTGCATCTTTTGCATCAGGATTAAATAAATAATAAAGTGACAAGACAGTTTGTGTCATCGCTAGGAGCAATCCGATGGTGAATAATGAAGTTGGATCCATTAACCAAGATAAGGTTAACGAAAGCACTGAAATCAATCCATGAATCAGGCCCATACGGCGAAAACCCAGATAAAACCAGCCAATACCTAGAAACCCGACCAAAAAAAACAATAGACTTGAAGCATATCGAGATTTTAAAGAGACAAGTTCCAATTGGTCTCGAAGGGCTGCATAACTTGCAGTCACATTGGAATTTGCTAAGGGTTGGTCAACAATAATGGCAGTCTTACAAACGGGACACGTTTTTAAATCATCACTGAATGCAGTCCCACATTTCCGGCATGTTTTTGTCATAATTTTATTATAAGTTAATTTCGAAAAAACTTTTTAAATTTTTTAAAAGAAGTTTCTTGTTGTTCATCACTTCGAAAAGATTCAAGTAAATCTTTTTGTTTTTTACTTAAGTTTGTTGGGGTTTCAATTTTTAAATGAATGTATTGATCTCCAGGGGCTTGACCGCGTAAATCTTTCACGCCTTTGCCTTTAACCTTTAAGACTTTATCAGGTTGAGTTCCCGCAGGAATCATTAACGAGACATCGCCATACACCGTCGGAATATCTAAGGTCACGCCTAAGGTTGCATCGACAAAAGAAATTGGAATTTCTAAATGGATATCATTGCCTTCACGATTAAAGTGGGGGTGCTTATTGATGGATATTTCTAAATACAAATCTCCATTAGGACCACCTAAATCACCACGTTCGCCTTTACCACTGATGCGAATTTGTTGACCGGTGTTGATACCTGCAGGGATGTTCACTTCAATATCCGTTTTGGTTCTGTTGTAACCTTTGCCTTGGCAAGTGGCACACGTTGCTTTAATCTTTTTGCCACGACCTTGGCAATTATCACAAACAGCTTCGGTTTCCATCATGCCTAAAATCGTACGTTGACGAACGCGTTGCCGACCTGATCCATTACATTGACGGCAAGTTTCTAAATCACTGCTTGATCTTGCGCCTGATCCGGCACACGTCAGACAGCTTTCATCGTATTGAATAGGGATGGTTAATTTCTTTCCAATGATGGCGTCCATAAAATCAATGCGTAAACGCATTTGCGTATCAGCCCCACGTTGTGGTCCACTAGGTTGCCGACTTCGACGTTGGCCCCCACCAAAGAAAGAACCAAAGACATCTCCTAAATCGACATCTTGGAAACCGGAAAAACCACCAAAGCCTCCGCCTTGGAAAGGATTGCCGCCACCACCTTGTTGATCAAACGCTGCATGACCAAACTGGTCATACGCTGCGCGCTTTTGTTCATCAAAAAGGATGTCGTAAGCTTCTTGCACTTCTTTAAATTTCTTTTCCGCATCCGGAGCTTTATTCAGATCGGGATGATATTGTTTTGCAAGTTTACGGTAAGCAGCTTTGATGTCATCCTTATTGGCGCTTTTACTGATACCAAGGACGTCGTAAAAATCTCTTTTGGTGGCCATGCACTACCTATTTTTTCTTTTCGGTAAAGTCAGCATCGATCACATCATCATCTTTTTTATCGGTGTTGGTGTTTCCGTTTTGATTAGGACCTGGACCGGCTTGGCCTGCTTGGGCTTGGGCCATGAATTCAGCAGCCTTTTCTAATTCAGACAATTTGGCCTTTAACTTTTCATAGTCGTTATCTTTAATCGCTTTTTCTAATTCTTCTTTAAGTTTAATGGTTTCTTCTTTTTGTTTAGCATCAATCTTGTCGCCTTTTTCTTCTAAGGATTGATTAATACTATTGATGTATTGTTCGGCTTTATTTTTGAGCTCAACTTCTTCTTTGCGTTTTTCATCAGCTTCTTTATTGGCTTCTGCTTCACGCATCATTCGGTCGATTTCTTCTT
>CAMCVC010000022.1:0-16085 GCA_945879785.1 Staphylococcus epidermidis
GCAATTCACAACATGATCGGTTATTTCGAGTGACGACCTCAGGCATGATCGAATTTATTCCTATTGATACTAATTTTGTATTAGTTAATGTTGGTGGCGTGATTGGCTATGGCAATAATATTGTTTTAGGTTATGTTGAAAATAAGACCAACATTAGGATCTACATGGATGAAACCGATTATGAGGTAGCGATTCGTTCCATTGGTGGGGTGATTGGTTCAGTTAACCATGGAACGTTCAATACCGTGATGAATTCAGGAGTCGTGGCAATCTATCCACCTGAAAACGGACTAGATACCGATGCTTACTTGAACGTAGAAGAAACCCCTGTTGAATATATCGGTGGCATCATTGGTTATGTGTATGGGTCGGTGAATTTAAAGTATGTGGTCAATACCGGATTGGTCATGGGCATCATTGAAGTCGGTGGCATTATTGGTTCTACAGGAATTGCATTCTTTGATTTACAACAGTTGATTGTCATTGATCAAAGTGCAAACTTTGGATCAGTAGGGGGTTATGGAATCGTCGGTGGATTGATGGTTGTGAGTGACATCAGAACCAATCTCATCGTTGCAAACTTCATGAATTATGGTGACATCAATGCAAACTATATCGTGGGCGGATTATTCGGAATCATCTCCCCAATTCAAGGCATCAAGGTCCACATCATCAATTCTTATAATCGTGGGGTGGTCACTGCCTTAGATTATGGGGTGGGTGGTTTAATTGGTGGCGTCGCACCAGAATTACCAAACTTTGAATTTCCAGTCTTGGGTGAACTTCACATGTATAATTCGTTCAATGTTGGCTTGGTAAGGACACTGAATTTAGGAAAAGCAAATACTGATTTTGAAGACTTTGCTGGCGGCTCCATTATTGGATTTCGCTATATTCTAACCTATATGTATGGCGTCAGTTATACCCCTCAGGTTACCTCCTATGAAGAAACCACGTATGAAATCGATACTTATATAGAAACCGGTAAGATCATCGATTTAGACTTACCTGGGGTTGGTAATGGAAACAATACTGACATGAATATGATTCATAACCCTCAATATTTGTTCAACCCTGATCTTTTCATTTACCGAACCGCCTGGAACTTTTCTACCATTTGGGCAGCCGATGACAATCGACTGGATGGCTTACCTTATCTTCAATTTTTAGATACACTACTCATTGATGTTTTTTAAACCATGAATTCCAAAACTTCATCAAAACAAACCATTCATCCTATCATCTTATTGACTTGGGTCACCGGGATTTTAACTGGATGCACCTCAATTCCATTTCCGAGTCTGTCATCAAGTGATTCGTCTTTGTTAGCTTCAACCACGTCCGAAGTGACGTCATCGGAGGCATCGGTTTCCACGTCAATGTCCTCTTCAAGTGTTTCTTCAACCAGTCCAATTGCATCCACGAGCTCATTACCTTCTGCGAGTTCCTCAGCATCATCAAGTACGTTATCTTCAACGAGTTCTTTGCCATCAACAAGTATTTCTTCTTCACAGAGCAATATCACCATTGCAACGAATGCACCAACGTATTACAACGGGATTTCCCCTAGCTTAAGTGGGGAAGCATTAAAGAATGCCTTGGATTTATTAATTTCAAGTAACGTCAGTGTTGGTTACGACTGGTGGCGATTTGAATCTGCCGATGAATCGTTAACCGAAACCAATAAAGTTATCACCATTTATCCCCGGAGAAATTACTTAAAAACAGCTCATGTCAGTGGCAATCAAGGTGCAACTTGGAATCGTGAACATACCTATCCTCAATCGAAAATAAGTGGGGCTGCCGTCAATGACAATCACCATATATTCGCCGATGATTGGAAAACCAATGGCACAAGAAGCAATTATCGTTTTGGGTTAGTCAGTCCTACCGAAAACAATCGGGTCAAAGATTCTTCTGGCTTGAACACGGATAATTTTGAGGGTGGAGGTTTTTTTCTGCCCAATGATACGGCCAAAGGTGAAGTCGCTCGGGCAACCCTGTATATGAACACCTATTATGGGTACACCTTAGAAGGTAACTTTCAAACCAGTGAACTGGCGGTGTTGTGGGCGTTACAATATCCACCCACCAATCGAGACATGCAGCGAAATAATCGCGTCTATACCAATCAAGGTAACCGTAACCCCTATGTCGATCATGCGGCCTATATTTGTTTGGTGTATGGGATGACGTCAACTGCGACTCGCCAAGCGTGTGGTTTAGCTTAACGTAAATCGGATTTAGCAAAACGTCTGCCACCAAGACCAATGATCATTGTCAGCAAGATAGCATTACTGATTAACGTTTTAAGGATAAAGGGTACCGTATTTGCATTAAAAAAATTCAAATTGGTAATGCCATCAAAATCAAACAACGAGCCAACATTGGCTAAGCGGTTTAACTGATAGAAATAAACCCATTCAAAGATGTCAACCACTTGCGCTTGAATCTTTACGAATTCAGCAGCGTCAAGAAACTGATCAGTATTGGCTAGAAAAATCCCTTGAACGATCGATAAGACAATCGTTGAAAAAGAAGGTCCTAAGACAAAAATAAGCAACGTGAAGATAATCGCTGATGCGGTGGTCTTTGTTCTTAAGGCGACCCACGTCGTGACCAAGACACCAGTGATGACAAGAAAATAACCAAAGCTCATATGGATTAGGAAATTGGCAACACTACCACCATCATCCACGGTGATTGGAAACGTAATTAACCAAGAGAATGCTGTGGGTAATGCATGAAATAGCATCAAACCTGCGATTGTAATCGCTGCAGACATCCCCATTTGCACCATATAAATTTCAAATTTAGAATGGCCTGCAATAATTTTGTTGCGAATCGTTCCTTGACTGATGTCTGAAGAAATAAATAAACTAGCAATCACACCGATAAGTAAAATCTGAATTTGCCCTAATTGAAAACTAGATTCCAAGATGCTTCGTGTGGTAAAAATAAAAAGTCTTGTCCCATCCTCTTCAGTAAATGAAAAGGCTAACGAAATTAGCACATTAAATCCACCAAGTGCCAAGATGATCAAAGCAATCACCCAAGTTGAGGTTTGCCTTCTTAATCGAGAAAATTCCAATGCAAATAAACGGTTCATGTTATTTTCCTCCAATCATGTTCATAAAGAAAGCTTCTAGATCGTCACTTTCTTTTTGCATGTTCACGAGTTCAATCTTTTGTTTAAGCAATTCATTTAAGTATGGTTGTAAGGACTGTTGACCATAAATGCGTAAGTTAGTTCCTACCAATTCAAAATCTTTTAAACCAGCTGCGTTGAGTTCGTCAATACGAAGTTGACTGGAATTAAGTTGAAGGATCGTCGCTTGTCTTGATTCCTTTTTTAGTTCTTCGACATTAATTTCTCTTAATAGTTTGCCTCGATCAATGAATCCATAACGTGTGGCAAGTTTGGAAAGTTCCGTTAACATGTGCGAACTAATCAACATCGTTAATCCTTGTTCTTGATTTAACTTGAGTAGCAAGTTGCGTAAATCACGAATCCCTTCAGGGTCTAGACCGTTATTAGGCTCGTCAAGAATCAGAAACTCTGGTTTGCTAATCAAGGCCATGGCAATGCCTAAGCGTTGACGCATCCCTAAGGAGAAATTTTTCGATTTCTTTTTTCGTTCAATCAACAATTTTTCTAAATCCACTTGTTTGAGGACATCGCGAATCACCCCATCATGGTTTTCTTGAATCCCTAACAAAATGCATTGAAGTTTTAAGTTATCATAGGCTGATAAATTTAAATGAAGCGCTGGGGATTCCACCACCGCTGCCATCCGTCTTCTAGCTTTAATAATGCCAGTTGGTTTGGATTCACCAAACAAACTAAACGATCCACTGGTGGGTTCAGCAATCCCTGCGATCACACGAATCAACGTTGTTTTCCCCGCACCATTCTTGCCAATAAAGCCGTAAATGTCTCCTTGATGAATCGTAATATTGATGCCATTGAGCGCCTTGGTCTTTCGATAGGTTTTCGATAAAGCATTAGTTTTTAAAATATCCATGGTTGACCTCTATTTTGATTATACGTTGATAAAATAAAAAAACACCCTACAGGGTGAATAAGTTTTGGTAGCTGCGGAGGGATTCGAACCCCCGACCTGCCGGGTATGAACCGGACGCTCTAGCCAACTGAGCTACGCAGCCAAATCATGGTGGAGCCAAGGGGGATCGAACCCCTGACCTCCTGGTTGCAAACCAGGCGCTCTCCCAGCTGAGCTATGACCCCATGTGCACCATGCGTGCGAAATAATCTTATTATTTTTCCGCATCATTTACAAGTAATTTAGCATGTGGCGCGCCGGGTAAGACTCGAACTCACAACCCCTAGGTTCGAAGCCTAGTACTCTATCCAGTTGAGCTACCGGCGCACACCTTGATATTATAAAACAATTTGATTGAAATTAGCGAAAGCGTTTTAAAAATTCGATGGTACGTTTTTGTTGAGGGGAATCAAAGATTTGTTCAGGGGTTCCATCTTCGATGATTTGTCCTTGATCAATAAAGATGACGCGATCAGCGACTTCTTTGGCGAATGCCATTTCATGGGTGACCACAATCATCGTCATGCCATCATTGGCGAGGGTTTTCATCACCGCCAAGACTTCGCCGACAAGTTCAGGGTCTAAAGCTGAAGTCGGTTCATCAAATAATAAAATTTGTGGGGTCATGGTTAAAGCACGGGCAATCGCCACCCGTTGCTTTTGACCGCCTGAAAGGGATAACGGCGAAGCATGAACAAAGTCCATCATCCCTACTTTGCCTAAATATTGACGAGCCAAGGTTTCCACCTCTGCTCTTGGACGCTTTAAGACGGTGGTTGGACCAAGCATGCAGTTAGCAAGTACATCCATATGAGGAAATAAATTGAACGATTGGAACACCATGCTGACTTCTGATCGCAATTGGGTGAGATTGGCACCACGTTGATTGACGATTTGATCACGATACATCAAATCCCCTTGGGTTGGATACTCCAGTAAATTGAGCGTTCGTAACAAGGTAGATTTACCACTGCCAGAAGGACCAATGATACAGGTGACGTGGCCTTGAGAAAAACCCACGCTTAAATCACGTAAGACGACTGCCTTACCAAAGGCTTTGGTGACATGATGTAGTTTAATGATGTCCATGGCCATCACTGACATCCACCACTTCTAAGGTGGTTTGCGACGTAGGGGTGCTGACGCGATTCACCACGTGCAATGTCTTTTCTATCCACTTGAGTAAGGTACTAAAAGATACGGTCATGATTAAATACAAAACAGAAACAATAAAATAAACTTCAAATTGACGGTAGTAAGTCGTGGTTAAAAACCGTGAAGAATAAAATAAATCACTCACGGCGATGACAGACAACACTGCAGTATCTTTGATGTTAACGATGATTTCATTGCCAAACGCTGGTAAAGAATTTTTAATGGCTTGAGGAAAGACAATTCTTAACATCATTTGGCCATAGGTCATCCCTAACGACAATCCAGCTTCTGATTGACCTTTTTCAATGGCTTGAATACTACCACGTAAGATTTCAGCAATATAAGCGGTGGTGTTTAATCCAACCACGACAATCCCAGCGATGAAGGCCGGCCAATACCCAGCAAAATAAATCACCCCATAATAGATCACGGTCGCTTGAACAATCATCGGCGTCCCACGAAAGACTTGAATATAAGCTTTGGATAAACCATTACCAATGTTACGAAAAAACCGATAGACTTTTGAATCCATCGGTTGCTTTGGTAACACACGTAACGCCACAAGGGGTAGAGATAAGATAATCCCAATCAAGGTTCCAATGATTGCAATCACGAGGGTGGTTAAGACACCCGTGGCAAACACGAACCAATGCTTGGTAATGAGAAACCAGACCCCTGGAAAAAACCCTTGTGGCATATGATTTATAAGTTACTTGCTTGTTCGCTTGCGTCTGCCATCCATTGTAAACGGGTGGCTTCATTAAGTGCAGTTAAGGCAGTTTCAATGCCTGTTAATAAGGCAGTGTCAAATTTTCTTAAACCAACCGAAACGGTGATTAAGAAATCATCATTAGGAACATTGGCATCATCCACAATGGTGATTAATTCAATCGCGCTACCATGTTGACCTAACATTTGTAAGGCAAATGGTTCTTCGGCAAGAATCGCATCGATGCCTGATGATCCAGATAATAAAGCAGTCAATGCATCAGGATAGGTAGGATAAGCAGTCCCTTGAACCCAGCCATCGCTTTCTTCATAACCAGCAATGATGTCATTTTGTAAGGTGCCTTGTTGAGCAACCACCGTCGCGCCTGCAAAATCAGCAACGGTTTCTGCATCTGCATAATCTGAGGTTGGCAACACAATCATCACCGATCGGGTTTCAAAATAAGGTTGTGAGAAACTAATCGTTTCTCGGCGCGTTGGGGTGTCGGTCATCCCAGCAATGATTGCATCGATGTTACCAGAAGTAAGTGAAGGAATTAATCCATCCCAATCTGTTTTAACGATTCGTAAATCCACATCGAGTGCTTCTGCTAAATAGGATGAAACACGAACATCATAACCATCACATAAGAACTGGGAGTCGGCAATGGCAACGGTGGTATCGGTGGCGGTGGTGGTAGACCAATTAAATGGTGCATATCCACATTCCAAACCGACGGTGAGAATCCCATCCTCTAATGCTGGTGGGAGCGTGCCACAACTTGCTAATGCAAGCGCTGGCATGACTGCGAATAAGGCTGAATGCTTTTTCATTTTTTTTACCTCCTTAAAATAAAAAATGCATCGCCCTACCGATGCCTAAGTAGACAAATAAACATTGTCTTCTTGTATCGATAGCGCCTCTACCAAATACATGGTAGGAGCCTAGAGAATATTCTTCCCTAGTCCAATCACGATATCTGTCGATATCATGTTTCGGCAATCGTCCCTTTCATGTGGGTCAGCGAGTACCCTCTCGCCACATTACTTTTGTTGATTGCGCCTCTATCAAAGAGATGTGTTAATCTTATCAAAATTACTTCATAGATGTAAAGTATTATTTTTGAAAAATAAAAACTCCATGTTGATGGAGTTTTTTTAGTTACTTCAATATTAAGATTAAATTTTTAAATCGCCAGCGCTATACCATTCAGCACGACGTGCAAACCTATCCACCAACCACACCAAAACAATAGGTAATAAAATTTGTAAAACAAAGATGGAAAGAAGAGCACCCATTAAATTTCCTTCCATCGCAGACAACGTTGCAAACTGGCCTACGAATCCAGAGGTTCCCATGCCAGCGCCTTCTTTTAAAGTTAGCGTTTCAAACACGGTGGTTGATAGAGGTCCCAAGATGGCACTAACGATAATCACTGGTAACCATAAGGCAGGTTTCTTCATCGCGTTTTTAAATTGCAACATCGACGTTCCTAAACCTACAGAAATGGTGGTCCCCAAATCATTATCTTTTCTTCCCATCACGGCAAAACCTAGCATATGAACCGCACATCCTACGACGGCTGCACCACCTGCTAATCCTGAGATTCCAAAACTAATGGCAATCCCAGCAGATGAAAATGGAGATGTTAAAATAATGCCCATGAGTACGCTTACCACGATACCCATGAGGAATGGTTGTAAGGTGGTCGCGGAATTGACAAATTCACCAATGGCCGTGGCAACAGAACTAATCGGTTGAAAAAAAAGCAGTGTAAATAATGTTCCAGTTAAAATCGATAATAAAGGAATCAAAATAATATCGAATGGAGTTTTATTTTTAAAAATTAAATCAACCACCAAGAGAGAAGATATCGTGGTGACGTAGGCCACAAGTGGATCTGCACGAAGCACCAAACCAGTGGCGGTCGATAATCCCCCAATCACCATCGCCCCAATTAATTTAAGACCTTGAAGTTTTAATGCCCAGGCAATCCCAACGCCAATACCAACCCCTAAAAATGATCGAACGATGCCAGAGACCTTGGTAATTTCAGTTCCTAAGTTGACGGTCTCACTTAATTGAATATTCAAGAGTAATCCTAATTGATTCAGAATCACGGAGATGATTAAGGTGGCGAATAAACCATACACCATTCCGTTCATCGACGTCAGAAAAAATTGGAACGGACTTAAGTCAAAGAGTTTAATTTTCTTCATGATGAAGACTCCTTTATTTAGCACAATGATTTTGCTCTATATATTATAAACAAAAAAACACCCGAAGTGGGTGTTTTGGGATTTCATGGTCGGGAAGACAGGATTCGAACCTGCGACCCTCTGCTCCCAAAGCAGATGCGCTACCAAACTGCGCTACTTCCCGATTGTACTTGGCGCGCCCGACATGAGTCGAACACGTAACCTTCAGATTCGTAGTCTGACGCTCTATCCAATTGAGCTACGGGCGCAAGTATTTACGACACACCTTAACCCTGTTGGAGGTTCCTATCGGAATCGAACCGATGGTGATTGAGTTGCAGTCAATTGCCTTACCACTTGGCTAAGGAACCACCGAGTGATGGCCGATAAATACTTTATCATTATCGCTCGGTGGTTTCAATGCTTAAAGATGGTTTAGCGAGACTTGACGCGTTCCCACATCTCAGCGATTTGTCCGTTAAAGGTACCAAAGTCTGAGAATAAGGCGGTACGAATAATCGTTTCTGGTAAAGGATATTGAGTCATGATTTGGCGGTTAGGTTGAACTTGGATGATCATGTCTTCGGCATCTAAGGTTTCGGTGGTGCCATCAAAGAAATAACCTAAATCCAACGTGACCAAGTCTTCAGCATCCGTATCAGTATTGTATTCATCATTTAAATCGATCACACTTTGTAAAACGTCATCACCGGCAATAAAGGAAGTGTAACCAATATAGCCCATGTTTTGAATGGCGATTTCTGGTTGTGAGACATAATCAATGAAACGTTGAGCAACGACTTTCACTTGTAAATCTTCATCAAGTCCAGCATCGTCTTCGGCGATATCTTTGTGCATGACAAAACCATCAAACCAAATGTTGCTACCTTCATCAGGAATCACGTATTCAAGCGCGACACCATCTTCATCATCAGCAGTGTCCATGGCAAACGTAGCATCCCCGCTCCATGCCATAAACATATCGATGCGTCCAGAGACGATATCGTTTTTGGCGTTGTCGGTTTCTAATCCATACGCATTATCCACCATGTCTTCTAACGAGGCTTCAAGGGCAGTTAAAACATCGTTATTGATCGTGTTGATTTTTTGGGTGACCAATAAGTTGTATGCTTCACCAGTAATGGTTCCTGCTTCAAAATCTGCAGCATACCCATCAAAGTCTGATTTATAAACATTCATCATCGCGGCCATGAGCACTTCACGTACAGAATCCTTGATCATCCCTTTGCCTTCATAGGCAGGATCATAAAGGGCTTGCCATGAAGTCATATCTTCTGGGTTGATTTCTAATGGGTTGTACACCAATCCAACCGTCCCCCACATATAGCCTGCAGCAAATTCAGCCACGGTGCCTACATTGTCGACTTCTAAATTTTCATAAATGTTTTGAAGATATGGTGAAACATAGGCATCATAGTTGGTTAAATATTTTCTAGAACCATCTGGATTTTCATCAAACTTGGTTAACCAACCTTCTTTCATTAAGCGTTGGATCATATAGTCCGATGGGGCAAAAATATCATAGTCGCCGCTGAGGTTGACAACATTGGTATACATTTCTTCGTTGGTGCCATACATGTCATACTCGACATTGACGGAAACCCCATATTCTTCTTCATACCATTGTTCGAACTGATCGACCAAATCTAAATCCCCTTGGACTTCTGGGTCTTTTTCATAAATATAGCCACCCCAGTTATAAACCTTAAGGGTGACATCAGCCGAAGGACCACATCCAGCGAGGGTACCAGCAGATAATGCTAAGGCAACAAAACTTAAACTCTTTTTCATCTTGTCTCCATTTCTTTAGCGATGTGACATCGCTTGTATATTCTTTCTATCGCCTTTTCCTGTGAGTGAGTAGTTAACAATCAAGACACCCACGGCGAAGAGAAATATGAGGGTAGTTAAGGCACGAATTTCCGGTGGAATCCCAACACGAAGTTGCGCTTCCACATAAGTAGAAAGCGTATCAAATCCTGAGGTAGGTTTCAAGAAGGACGTAATAATAAAATCATCAAGCGACAGGGTAAAAGCCAAAACAAATCCAGAAATGATTCCAGGAAAGATTTGTGGAAGGATAACCAAGCGTAAAGCTTTCAGAGGCGTCGCGCCTAAATCAAGGGCAGCCTCGTAAATGCTTGGATCGAGTTGTTGAAGTTTAGGTTTCACCGATAAGTAAACAAAGGCAATCGTTAAGACAATATGACCAATCACTAAGGTCAATAAATCTCGATCCCCATATTGAAAGAAAATAAATAAAACGGCAAGTGACAAGGCCATGACGATTTCTGCATTGATGACAGGAATTTGGGTGAGGGTTTCAAAGACTCTTTTTCCGGTTCGCTTCATGTAGAAGATGCCAACCGCGCCTAAGGTGCCAAGCAAGGTGCTGATGACACTACTGATCAAGGCAACCATAAAAGTATTTCCGACCGCGCGCATCGCTCGTTCGTTGAGGAATAGTCGACGATATAAATCAAGGGTAAAGGTCGCATTAGGACCTATGACACCAACGATGCGGGTATCAATGAATGAAAACATGATTAACAAAAAAATGGGTAAATAGATAAGCAACAAAATAAAGGCCACATAGCCTTGAGCAAACAAGCGTTTTACCATAAGTGTTTCCTTGCTCGTTCTTCCCGGCGATTTAACTTTCTGGTAAAAAATAAAGTTAAACCAATAAACACAAGCATGATTAAGGACATGAATGAACCTACATTAATTGCATCAGGGGTTGAACTTCGGAAATAAGCGTTGTAAATAGCCTCACCAAATAAAATCACTTTCTTTTCAGAAAGAATCGTGGGAATGACCTGACTAGAAATGGTTGGCATGAATACCATGGTTGCAGCAGCAATAATTCCAGGCATCGTCATTGGAATGATGACTTTATAGAAGGTTTGAAACGGGGTTGCGCCTAAATCTTGCGCGGCTTCAATTTGGGATTTATCTAATTTAAGCATGGTGGTGTAAAGAGGTAAAATCACAAATGGTAAGAAGTTATAGACTAAACCGATGGTGACCGCTAAAGGATAATTAGGGTTTTCATTGGCAGTCACCCCAATCCAGTACAGTAAGTCTTTGGTAGCCCAGGTGCGAATCACAAAGTTAATCCACATGGGCATGACAAACAGTAAAACAACAATCGCATTTTTATTGTATTTTTGATTGGCAAGGATCATCGCGATGGGATACCCAATCACCAAACATAACACCGTGTTGACCAAGGCATACCAAATGGAGTTGATCAGAATGCCAATTCGTTGGGGATTACTAAAAAAGGATTCCGCGGCAGACAAAGAAGGCTGACCTTGCGCATCGGTGAATGCGTAAAAGAAAACCACCGCCAGTGGTAAGACGATGAATCCAATCAGGAAGATAATGTAAGGGAACGCCAAATACTTCCGTTGGAAGTTAAATTTCATAGTCTAAGATATCTCCACGGAGCTTTAATTTAATTTTACTTCCGTCAACTTTTAACGTGAGTTTGGTACCTAGATCAAACTGATATTCTGTATCAACGATAAAGTCTTCTTCCTCTTCCGTTCTTAAAATGACTTGATAATGGTCACCTTTATAGATGCAAGAAATGACCTTGGCTTCTAATTGCCCTGGGGTATCGTTACCATACAATTCAATATCGGTGAAAGGAATTTCTGCCGTTACTTTTAAATTCTTTAAATTATATTTATTGTTCTTTGGCCCAATCAAATATCCTTGTTCATCTAACTTCGACCCTTCAAGTAACTGGGTGACGTTGACATCAAAAATACCTTGATCAATGATCAATTGGTTCGCATCATTTAAATAAGCATCACGATATTGGTTGATGGTCATTTCTTTTTTCATGATATGAATATAACTTGGATCGATATATAAGGAGACGATATTCCCTACCTCAAACAACTTCGTGTCTTGAACGATGACTTCACTCTTACCAACATTCAATAAGTATTCATAATGGACACCTTTAAAAATACGGTTGAAAATCGTTCCTTGAATGGAATTTTCTTGGACCGGTTTGATTTCGATATCTTCAGGTCGTAGGACAACATCAACTTTTTCATTGTCATTAAATTGATGCGGTACTTCAAAGACTTGGTTTAAAAATTTAATTTTGTTGCCTGTCATGCTGATGGCATTGAAAATATTCGATTCACCAATAAAGTTGGCCACAAAGGCATTGGTTGGTTGATTATAAATTTCGGTTGGCGTTCCCAATTGTTGAATCAAGCCATCTTTCATGACCACAATTCGATCAGACATCGTTAACGCTTCTTCTTGATCATGGGTGACATAGATAAAGGTAATGCCTAATTTACGATGCATTTCTTTCAGTTCAAGCTGCATTTCTTTTCGCATCTTTAAATCAAGGGCACCAAGTGGTTCATCCAACAATAAAATTTGCGGGTCATTGACGATAGCCCGAGCAATTGCCACGCGTTGTTGTTGTCCACCGGATAAGGTGGTGACATCTCTGGTTTCAAATTCATCAAGATCAACAATCTTTAAGGCGCGAGTGACTTTGGTATGAATTTCATCTTTAGAATACTTACGATATTGAAACGAATCTTTGCCATCACTTTGTTTGACTTTGACATTGGCTTTCTTAAGTTTTAAACCGAAGGCAACATTGTCATAAACATTTAAATGTGGAAACAACGCATAGCGTTGAAAGACCGTGTTGACTGGACGCCGATACGGAGGGAAGTTAGAAATATCAATATTGGATAATAAAATTTTACCCGTGTCTGGTAATTCAAAACCGGCAATCATACGTAAGGTTGTTGTTTTTCCGCAGCCTGAAGGGCCAAGAAAAGTAACGAACTCACCTTTTTTAATTTTTAGATGGAAATTTTCAACCGCAAACTTACTATCAAACTTCTTTGAAATACCGTCAAGTTCAATAATGATTTCCTGCTCCATTGATCCATTCCTTTTTTTCCAAAATAAAGAGGCACGTTTGACCGAATAAAAATTAGCAAATTTTTATTGGTTTTGTGCCTGAGAAAAATATATAGTTTATTGTCTTAATAGTCAATGAATTTTTTAACAAATTTTTAACATTAACTTTTTTGCTTTCTTTGCATTTTCGTTATAATGAAAATAAGGTAAAAACATTGATGAAAAAAACTTGGTTATATCTTCTCTTACTTGTCCCTTCGCTTGCTGCTTGTCAGCCCACCAATCTAGACAAGGTTGTCATTGCTTTTTCTGATGAAGTTCGCACCGAGAATGGGGCTTATGTAACCCTCACCGAATATAGTGAATTGTCTGTGATGGTCGATCAAGAACAAACATTTATTTTGATGGTTGGCAATGCAACCTGTGGCTGTACCACTGAATTTTTACCAGTGATGCGTTCCTGGATTGAAGAAACCAAGATCCTTACGTATTACTTAGAGTACACCAATCTTGAGTTCGCTGAAGATAAATTTGGTATTCCCATGGTGACAGGTTCTGTCCCAGTCCTAACGATATTTGATCAAGGTGATCTTGCTTACTTCAAAGCCTATAATCCCAATCGATCAAGTGACAATGACTTGTTTTATGATTTGGCGTTATTAACCACGTGGTTCAATGACCGCCTGATCTTACCCACCTTTGCATTTTTAACCAAAGCAAACTTTGATCAACTTTTTACGAAAAACCAAAAGATGATTATTTATATTGGACGGAGAACTTGTCCTGATTGCACGTATGCCTTCAACACGTTTGTGCTACCTTATATTCAAGCCAATCCAACATTGCCACCGATCTATGGCCTTGATGTCTTAGACAATCAACTATGGAGCGCTGACACTGGCAACGCCACCCTAGGATGGTCAGACTTTAAAACCAATTACGGAATGGACAATATCCTCAATACCACCTTTGGATATGCGAGTGGATTCGTCCCAACCTTTATGTACATTGAAACCAATGGTCAATCGATTCAAGCCAACCCATTGATCATCAAGGATATGTTGGTCACCTACAATGATTCTTCACTTCAAAATCCTTTGTTGCCATTCAACGCAGACACCAACCCAAGAACCACGTCGCTATCTAGAACGTTCTTTGATGGTTCCCGCCCCTTGCAATACACGGAGTTAAATTTAACCGACTTGGTCTTACCCGTCCATGCTTCGGGAACCGAACTTAGAAGCATTTTAGAACCTTATCATAACCAAGCGATGGAAGAGTTTTTTGAAATGTATTTAGAAAAAGTTCAAGTCGCTGTTTAATCTATATTCAACCTCTTCAAATAAAAACGCCTCGGTTCGAGGCGTTTTCTCTTTAGATGAGGCTTACTTCTTTTTCTTTTTGTAGCCACTGACGTAGTCTAGTGGAATCGTAAACAAGATGCCTTGGTCGGGTTTTGACAAATCCCCAATCACCGATTCAATGACTTTTTCAATCTTTTTGACTTGATCATCTTCCACGACCAAAAATAATGTTTTGGTGGTGCGGTTATTTTGATCAATCAAGGCGCGCATCGATCCAAAGATGGAGAATTCATCACGTTCAGAAAGTTCTCGACCCATGCCGCTGGAATCAAGAATGGTCGCCCCAGCAATCCCTTGGTCATTGAATTGATTTAACAGGGTTTGAAGTTTTTCAACGTGACTCAAGACATAAATTAATAGTTTCATATATCCCTCTTTCTTATTTTATCACGGTGGCTTCTTTAGACTTGATGAGAACTTCTTTTAACAGAATTGGCCCAAAGATTTCTGATACGAACACAGCACCGATCACGACCACGCGTAACAATCCACCATCGTATGGTAATCCTAACTCAAGAGGAATGATGTCTAACATCAAAATTGATAGACCCAATGCGATGCCACCTTGAGGTAATAAGGCAAAACCTAAATAACGTTCCACTTGTTTACCAGCCTTGGAAATCCGGGCCCCAAGAAAACTACCAAAGATTTTCCCACCGACACGAAACACCAAATAAATGGCTAAGATAGCAATCGCAGCCAAACTAAAATTATTAAGTTGAATATCAGCACCGGATAAAACAAAAAACAGAATCACAAAGGGTGGCGTAATGCGTTCAACCAGTGGCATGACTTGATCGACATGTTTGGATGTGTTCGTAAAAATAGTGCCCATCGCCATCCCTGCCATCAAGCTTGATAAACCAAAGCCAAATTCAACATTCACGAATCTTGCTAAACCGATGGCTAAAAATAATAAGGCAATCACGATCGAAATTCGATTCCCTCTTCCGGTAAACCATTGGGTTAATAGCTTTAATACATATCCTAACACCAAGCCAAAGATAATTGAGGCAACAATTTCAACCACAGGCAAGATGATAAGCCAACCAAGGTTTCCCGTACTTTGTCCGGTGATGATTTTAATGATCGCGATGACGATTCCAAAAAAGATTAAACCACTCGCATCATCAATCGCAACCACTGAATAAATCATTTCCGTTAACGGACCTTTGGCTTTGTATTGACGAATCACCATCACCGTTGCCGCCGGCGCTGTCGCGCCGCCAACCGCACCAAAGGCAAGGGATATATAAAGCGGAAAGCCAAACATGAGCAACCCTAACGTAATGAAGACGACCGCAAAGAAAGATTCTAAAAAGGCAATAATGATCGGCGCGGGTCCTAACCGTTTTAAATATTCAAGTTTAAATTCTGCACCAATGCTAAAGGCAATGAATGCCAATTCAATATCGGCAATAATTTTTAGTGCATGAATAAACTCAGTACTAATGATGCCAAGAAATTCAGGAAAGATAAGTTTAAGAAGGCCTGGTCCGATTAAGAACCCACCCAATAAATATCCTGTGACATTAGGAATGTTAAGAAATTTTGAAAGCTTACCAAACGCCAATCCTGTTAAGAGGATGACTGTTAAGCCTAGCATTAAGTTGTAGTCGTTATTGGGAAGTATATTTGAAATCATAATTTATGCCACCGAAAA
>CAMCVC010000023.1:0-15633 GCA_945879785.1 Staphylococcus epidermidis
GCAAGACGAGGAAAGATTCGTTATAAAGATCCACTCACTCAAAAAACTAAATTTGCCCACACCTTGAATGCCTCAGCGTTAGCCACATCACGTATTTTTCCAGCGATTCTTGAACAATACCAATTGGCGAATGGTGATGTCAAAGTTCCAGAAGTTCTCGTACCTTTCATGGGCGGAATTACCACCATTGGCAAACAAAAATAATCCTTCCGTTGTCACCCTGGATGATGAACGCTGGATGCGTTTCGCCATTGAGCAAGCAAGTTTTGCCATTGCAGTGGATGAAGTACCAGTGGGTGCGATTATGGTTTATCAAAACAAAGTGATTGGTCGTGGATTTAATCGTCGAGAAAAAAATCATAAAATTTCTGGCCATGCGGAAATCATCGCCATGGAAGAAGCGAGTCAGTTTTTAAAGTCTTGGCGGTTAACCGATTGCACCCTGTATGTCACCCTTGAACCATGTTTGATGTGTACAGGAGCTTTGATTCAAAGTCGAATTGAACGGATTGTGTATGGGGCGAAGGATGAAAAAACTGGGGCAATCCAATCCCAAATTCAAATTCAAAAATTACCAAGAATTCAGCATTTACCAATCGTTCAAGGTGGTGTGCTTGAACTTGCTTGTCAACTTCAACTCCGACAATATTTTGAAAAGAAGCGACATGAAAACGAATAAACTTCTCTATGTAGGTTTGTTGATTTTATCGGGATGCCAATGGGGCACCTCATCTTTATCAACGCCTTCATTTTCTTCATCCATTCCTATTCCTACTGGTGACTTTTCACCTTACATTCAAGGACGAAAGTTTTTAATTGAACAAACCAAGACATTGACCTATGCCACCACAACGTTAAGTGATTTCAACGAATTACCTTTATCCAAGATCAATTACCCCACCAATCAAGAGGTGGTCACCCCTTATGCAGTCAAGGATGCTGTGGTGGGACCATTTGCCAATCAAACGATCACCTTTGATCTTAACGCTCAGCCTGATGCGCGTGACACCCTTGCGTTGATGGCGGTAGGTGACATTGGTTCAGAAACGGAAACCCTGGCGTTGTTGCAACAACTCACCTTGAGTGATGAGGTTTTCAATCAACGAACCACTCAGACCAAAGAAAGAAACTTATCACACGCTTTTTTAGCATCCGATTACTACTGGTTTAATCATTATGTCCTTGAGGAGTCGATGACGATTCAACGTTATCCTAATCACATTCTTTATGGTACGGCGAATCAAGTGAAGACTTTCCAAACCGAAGTCAGTATTCCTGTCGGTGTTCAATATCAACTTTATGCAGACACAAGCATGATTTATGAGATTCGTGATGAAACCTATCCTAGTAATTTCTTTGGGGCAAGAGATGTCAAATTTGAAACCATTCGGACTCAAGATAATTTCAAAAAAGCATTAACCCTTGGCCCGGCAACTGAGATGATTGGTGTTTGGGATTTGTTAAACCAAGGATTGCTTCCTTTTGGTATTCCTTTACAAGATCCGCTAGCCTCCTATCAAATCGCACTTGAAATGGAAAAAACATCGGAAGATACCATGGTGTTTAACTTAAGAATCTATCAAGGAGATGCTTGGTTGGAGTCCCTTGAACGTTTTGAGTTTCAAGCTTCTTTACAGGGACAAACTTGGCAAGACGTGAGTCAAACCTATATATTATGGGAACCAAGTGTTACATGATAAAAGCTACCGTGATAAAATAATAAAAACATGAAAAAAGAAGATATTTATACCGTCATTGTCTACGCGATGATGGTTGCCATTGCCATCTTTGTTGGGGTTAACATCATTGCCCCAGCGTTTGTTACCCTGGGGATCACTGGGGTTAGTCAATATGTGTACGCGACCATCACGATCTTTTTTGCGTTTTTAATTAACGTGATTCTTTTAGAACTTGGCCATATCCTTGGCGCGTTAGCAGGTGGTTACAGCATTCAAACCGTGAACTTTCTTGGTTTAGCATTGATCTTTTCTCCCAAAGGCCTTCGTCTACGTTTACAACCCTATGAAGGATTAACCGGTGAAACCATCGTCGTGCCAAGAGCAAAAAAATTAAAACCAAAACTATTCTTATGGGGTGGTTTATGGATGTATGTGATTGAAATGGTCCTCGCCTTTGTCATTGGTTATGGATTGTTTGATCAAAGCCAATGGGGACGTTATGCATCGGTTGTGGTCATCGCGGTTGGTGGGATGTTGATGATTTATAATTTTATGCCTTTTAAGCTGGATACGGTGACAGATGGATATAAATTAGCCACCTTAACCACAGCGAAAGGCAACGACGCCTATGAAGAATTACAACGTATTGAAAAAATGTATAAGCTTGGAAAAAGTCCCAAACCATTTAACGTCTTTAAAGAATTAAACAATCTTAATGTTCAAATTTATTTTCATAAAATTTATCAAGCGATGGTGGATGAAGCATACGATGAGGCGAAGGCTGATTTAAAAAAACTTGCCGCGTCACCACGACTTGGTGAAACCTTGCAACAAAAGATTTTTGTATTGCAAACCTACATTGCTTTCATCGAAAAGAAACCAAAAGCTGCTGGTAGCTTCTTTTATGAGTTAAGTTCAAAACAAAGAAAATACTTAAGTAATGACGCGAATATGTCAACCTTAAGCACGTACTTATTTGTTGCGGGGTTAATTGAAGAATCGTATTCAGAAGCAACCTACACGATGGAACGCCAAGTGGTTTCTCTTAAAAAGATTCAAGAATCAGGACGAAAAGCAGCAGAAGCGATTCTATTTGATCGGATGTTAAAGCTTGTGAAAAAGAAACATCCATCCTGGCGTTTTTAACACGAAAGACTCACAAGACTGCAACTGAGATCATCTTTTTTAATCAAGTTATGTTAAGTTAATCTTAGGAGGTCAACAAACCATGGAAGAAGTGCTAGTTTTCCTTACCGTTATTGCTTTGGTGGTTGTTACCCAAGCTCTTGTCTTTGTCATAAGAAATCGAACCAATCAAATTGGTTTAGCTTTATTGCCCAATGTAGGTTTACTCTTGATAGGTGTAGTGTTGTCGGTGACTGGATATGTTGTTGCCATTGGCGAACCAGGAAGTTGGGCTGATTTAGGTTTCATTATTTTATTAATGGTGACCTTCATCACCACAGGGATATCAACCTTGATTTCTTTGGTATTAATCTTTGTGGTCAAACCCCTGCAACCTAAACCAAGGCCAGTTCAACCTCAAGCGAAGAAAAAAACAAAGAAATAATCATCATGGATACGTTGATTCAACAACTATTTGCATTGCTGCTTTTTATGAGCATTCAAGGCATGGCTTATGTGATCTATCAACGAACCCAACAAACGCGCTTGGCGTTAATTCCCCATCTTGTCTTGCTGATGGTCACCATCTTATTTGCCACCGTCGTTTGGTTGTTGGCAGATCTGAGTGGTGCGTGGGCATTGGTTGCAATCTTTGTGTTCATGCTCGCCATTATTGGCCTTGGGTTATCCGCCTTCGTGACCTTGGGGGTGATTTATTTGATCAAACAAAGAAAAAACCAACCCATCAAGAAGTAGGTTGGTTTTTGTTTTTCTAGAAGAAGTAATTACTTACCAGAGATGGTAAGTTTTTTAATCCATAGACTTGGGATGTCATAGCCATTGGGTAGGAGTTTATTATCGTTGGCAACTTCTTTGACGTTCATGAATAAATCCATGAGGTTTCCCGCGACAGTAATGAGTGTTAATGGCACACCGCGTTTTCCATTTTCAATCATGAAGCCGTTGGCTTGTAAGGAGAAGTTTCCTGAGGTTGGATTTAAACTCGCGTGAATGCCCATGACTTCGGTGATGTAAACACCATCACCAATTTGGGCGAAGATATCTTCAAGTGATTTTCGACCAGCTTTTAAGACAATGTTTCTAAAACCAATTTCAATTTTTCCACCCGAGCGATACCCGTTACCAGTGGTTTGAACCCCATCTGTGTGAGCAGTGTTCAAGTTATGGAAATAAGTTTGTAAGACACCTTTTTTAACGATAGGTTTGTTATAGGTAGCAACCCCTTCATCATCAAAGTATGTAAAAAACATATTTTTCTTTAATGGCATTTCTGAGATGGTGACTTTTTTGCTGGCAACCGGTTGGTTAAGTTTACCAATCATCAATGAGGTTTTCTTTTGGACTTCTTCAGCGGAAGCACTGTCAAGGTAGGCGGCTAATAGATCAGAAACCACTTCTTTATCTAAGACCACTTTGTAATCTTTGGAGGCACATTGGGTGCCGTTAAATTTGCTTAACGCTTTTTTGGTGATGTCATTGACAAAGGTGTCGATGTTGAGGGTGGTTAAATCATTGGAGAAATGAACATCGCCCTCGTTTTTTCTTTCTTCTCCTTGAATGGCCAAGACACTCGCATAGTAGTAATAGTAATTACTCTTACGTTTGAGTTTTAAGCCATAAGAGTTTATTAAAACAGCTTCAGATTCTCTTTCTTGGTAGCTGCAAGCGTCGACTTGAGCAATCCGCTTATCTGCTGCTTTGAGTTTGCGTTCAATGTCAAAAAGGTTTTTCTTTTTTGCTTCAACGGATAGTTCCGCAATTGCTGGGTTATAAATGTTCTTTTTCTTATATTTATCAGAACCCTTAAAAATAATCGCCAATTCTTCTTTGGTGACTGTACCAGCGTTGGTGATGATTTCATTGACTAAAAATGAAGCTGTTTCTTTGCTGATTTTTTCAGTGGAAGCATAACCAATCTTGCCTTTATAAATACCCCGAGCATATAAAGAGATATCTTCGGATAATTTATAACCTTCGATTTGAGCGTTATAAAGTTTAAAGCTTAACGATTTAGCTCGGGAATAATAAAGTTCAAAGACTTCAATCCCTTTTTCTTTTGCTAACGCAAAGTAGGTATCAAATTTTGCCATGTTATTGTCCTCCTCCACGACCACCGACTGTGATTTCGGTGACGCGGATGGTTGGTTGACCTACATCGGTAGGAATACTACCGGAGGCTGCGCCACACATCCCTTGAGCTCTGGCTAAATCATTGGCGACCATGTCGATTTTCGATAAGGTTTCATCACCTTTACCAACCAAGGCAGCACCTTTGACAGCTTCAGCGATTTTACCATCACGAATCATATAACCTTCAGAAACCGTAAAGTTAAATTCACCAGTTGCAGGATTGACCGATCCGCCACCCATTTTCTTTGCATATAAACCGTACTTGGTTGCCGAAATAATTTGGTCAACGGTATGAGGACCATTTTCAATATAGGTATTGGTCATCCGTGAGGTTGGTTCAAATTTATAATTTTGACGGCGGGAGTGACCATTATGTTCTGCCTTCATCCGACGACCATTGAATTGATCAATCATGAAGCTATTTAAAACCCCATCTTTAATCAATTGTACTTTTTGAGCTGGGAAACCTTCATCATCGACATTGGTCGAACCCCAAGCATAAGGAATGGTGCCATCATCGACTGCATTGACGATGGGATTGGCGACTTGTTTGCCGAGTTTATCCCAGAAGACGGATAGTTTCTTGGAAATAGAAGATGCTTCAAATGGGTGACCACATGCTTCGTGGAAAATAACCCCACCAAAGCCGTTACCAATCACCACTGGCATTTTTCCGGATGGGCATTCTTTTGCACCAAGTAAACCAATTGCACTCTTGGCGGTTTCAGTGGCCATCTCTTTTAATTTAATTTTTGAGGTGAAGAAATCAAAGCCATCACTTGCACCTGGGCCTTCACCGAAGTTTTCGATTTTGCCATTTTCCGCGGCGACTGCGATCATGTACATACGACCACGTCGGCGTGTATCTTCAACAAATCTTCCTAAGGTGTTAAAAATGGTGACTTGCTTGACCATATCATTAAAATAAACATTGGTTCGAATGATGCGTTTGTCATAACTTGACATCGTATCATTCACCATGTTTAATAATTTAATTTTTTCGGTAACAGAAATTGTTTCCATGGGTTGCGTGGATAAATTAATGATTTCCTTCACCTTCACCTTTTGAAGTGCTGGCGGGGTTAACACTCTTGGTCCAGAAAAAGCTTTACCGACATCCTGAGCAAGTTTTAATAAACTCTTCTTGGATAAATCAGAGGTATATCCGTAGGCACTTTGTAAACCTTTTAAGACGCGGATACCTGCCCCGTAGCCGTTGCCTGTGCCTCGTTCTTCGATTTTGCCATTTTCCATGGAAATACTAGACGTTAAGGTATCTTCTAAATAGATTTCAGCAAAATCTGCACCAAATGCAGTTGCTTCTGTGAGTACAGCGCTCGCTAATGTCTTAGAAATCATAAACGACCTCCTCTATAATAAAACCATTTTAACAAGTTTTTTGCGATATGCGTATCGAAAGTTAGTTGAACGCAACCATCCGTAGCGAGAATTGGACATTCAACCCATGATGATGTATAGTGATTTTACTCTGGTTGTTTGAACAACGTGTCAAACAAAGCATCAACTGATCGGCATAAGATCCGCTCTCACGACATGCATCACCAGGGCCAACACAAAACAATCACAAGTTTCTCATCAGTGAGAAACTTTTTCTTTTATTTTTTTTCGAATATGGTTTAATAAAAGCATCTTTAATAAAAGATCAAGGAGTAATGAAGGTGAAACAAAAGCAAATTCTCGCCCTCGTGACCACAGGTTTTATTCTCTCGAGTTGCCTCGGACCACAAACGTACTTTTCCGCAGTCTTTTCCACACTTAAGGATGTATACTTCCCAGTCCTTGATAACAATGATCGATTGGTGATGAATTATGCCTTGGAAGCATCTGTCACTGTTGATGATGAAACCATAACCTTTGACGTTTACTTCTTTAATACGGGAATTAAACTAGTTTCGGTTACACCAACGACAGTTAATGATGTTGCTACCACCCAAACCCTTGACTTAGTCTATGACTATGCGGAAGGTGGTTATTTTGCCAAGAGAGTTTACGCTAATAACCCTCAAAGCGAAGAAAAAATCTACCGTGATTTTGAAGACGATAGTTTTGATATCTTTTTAGAAAGTGTTAACACTGCAGAATCGCTTTTGACTGAAGAATTAGAAAGTATTATTAATAATCAAGCAACCAACCTCATCATTGGTGGTCAACCACAAGCTCAAGATGTAAAAAGATACACATTACCAGTGGCTAACTTTGTGGATTTAGAAACGTTTGAGGATTTGGTTGGCTTTGTTCCAACTAATTTAGACGTTGTCGTTGAATTAACTACCAGCACCAATCAAGGAAAAATTGAGTTAAGTGCAAGTGGAGACAATAAATCCTACGAAGTAGTTATTATTCTTTCTCAACCAGATCTTATTCAAGCAAGCCAATACCTTTTAACCCCAACAGAAAAATTAACTTACGAAGGCTACGTTGCTTAAGTCATCCTCAATTTAACTAATTAACGGGAAATCTTTTTGATAACATCAAAGCGATTTTTGAATTGAATTAAACCAAAACCGAGTGCACCGAATATCCCCACTAACATGACGATTAAACCAACAAAGATAAAAAGGTTGTCCGCGTAATTATTTGGGTTTACAAATCCGTAATTAAATGCTGGTTCTCCAGATTTAAAGTTAACGGTTAATCCAATGATTGTGTGAAGGATAAAGTAAACAAAAGGATAAATAAGAACCGTGAGTGCGTCACGGTTTTTAAGCACACCGCTACCGGGAATTAACACAAAGACCATGATCATCAAGGCGGTGGATAAATTATGGGTGAGCAGTTCAGATAAACTTGATAACGGTTCCCATTCACCGTTTTGAATAGGATTTAAGACAAATAAGACGATAAAGAAAACAATCAAGGTGTTGACCGTGATGATAATGACAACGATTTTCTTGGTTAACCACGTGATCAGGTTGGCGAGACTAAAGACTTTACCAACCCCATAAGCAATAGACCAAAGGGCGACCATGATGTTGGTTTGGTATGTAAATAAATACCAGAAACGCCACCAGTCGTCGGTTGGATCGTTAAGAAAATCCACGACAAATTTTTCTACCAAAACGCCAAATAACAATAATCCATAAGCGAGAACTAGATACGTTAACCAATGTTGTTTGAATGATAGTTTCATATTGTTTAACTCCCTTTGTTGGTCTTATTATAGAACTTTACTGAATTATTACAAATAAACTCTTTTCCATTGCATCCAATAAACATCAGTGGTAATATTTCTTAGCACTTACTTTAAATCCAAAAGTGATTTAAGGCGGAAGGGAGCACGCATTATGAAACAAGGCATCCATCCTAACTATAAGCAAGCCAAAGTGACTTGCATTAGCTGTGGAAATACCTTCGAAGCAGGATCAATCTTAGACGAAGTACGGGTCGACACATGTGCCAATTGTCATCCATTCTTCACCGGTAAAGATCGCTTCAACAAGATTGACGGTCGCGTCGATCGCTTCAATAAACGTTACGCGAAGAAGTAAAATGAAAAACAAACCACTTCCTATCAAGAAAGTGGTTTTTTCTTTATAATGAACCATATGAAAACAAAATTTTATATCACCACCCCGATTTATTACCCAAGTGCAAAATTACATATTGGTCATGCGTACTCCACCGTGGTCACAGATGTCTTTGCCCGTTATAAACGGATGGCGGGGGTTCCGACCTATTTCTTAACCGGTACGGATGAACATGGACAAAAGATTCAAGAAACTGCTGAAAAAAATGGAAAATCCCCTCAACAATTTGTCGATGAAGTCGTGGTAGGTATCAAAGAGTTATGGCAAAAACTACATATTAGCTATGATGATTTTATTCGGACCACGGAACCTCGCCATGAACGAGTTGTTCAATCTATCTTCACCCAACTATTAAAACAAGGTGATATTTACTTAGCAAAATATGAAGGTTGGTATTGCACCCATTGTGAATCCTTTTGGACCGATACACAAATTGGGGAGGCTAAAGTTTGCCCAGATTGTAAGCGGGCAGTCCACCCAGAAGCAGAAGATGCTTATTTCTTTCGGATGAGCAAGTATGCCGATCGATTGGTTGCCTACTATCAAAATAATCCTTTGTTTATTACACCAGAATCTCGCAAGAACGAAATGATCAATACGTTTATCAAACCGGGGTTAGAAGATTTATGTGTCTCGCGTACATCCTTCAGCTGGGGTGTGAAGGTCAAAGAAGATCCACGTCACGTGGTCTATGTATGGCTTGATGCTTTAACCAATTACATCACCGCGTTAGGGTATGGGAGTCAACAACCTGCTTTATACGAAAAGTTTTGGAAAGATGACCAATCAGAAATTGTTCATATTGTTGGCAGTGATATCACACGTTTTCATGTGATCTACTGGCCGATCTTTTTGATGGCGTTAGGCTTACGTTTACCTGACCGAGTGTTTGCCCACGGACTACTCATGATGAAAGATGCGAAGATGTCTAAATCCAAAGGCAACGTCATTGATCCCTTACCCCTGATTGAAAAATATGGCGTGGATGCCTTACGTTATTACTTGGTCAGAGAAACCGTGTTTGGCGGCGATGGTCAATTTAGTCCGGAACAATTCGTTGAACGCGTCAACACAGACTTAGCTAACGATGTTGGCAATTTACTCAACCGAACCATCAACATGGTGAAGAAATATTTCCAAAGTGTGGTTCCTGTTCACCAAGCACCGATCTCAACCTTTGATCAACAACTCGCCAGCTTAATCAAGCAAACCATCGAGGACTATCAACAATTGATGAATCAACTCTTGATCACTGAGGCTTATGCAAAGGTGAATCAATTGGTGGCCCGGGCGAATAAATACATTGATGAAACCCAACCATGGAACCTTGCCAAAGACCCAAACAAAATCAAAGAACTTCAAGTGGTGATGCATCAATTGATTTATGCACTCTATGTGGCAGGAACCCTTTATCAACCGATCTTGGTGACCACCGCGGATGCTTTCTTTGCACAATTAGGTTTGACGACGAAACCTACATTAAAAGGCATTCAGCAACCTAGTGTGGTGGATGGATTGGTGTTAACCACCCCAGTGCCTTTATTTCCTCGATTAGATCCGTTGATTGAAGTGCCTTACATTCAATCCACGATCATTAAAAAATAAGATTATTTAATCTTGCTGTTAACTGAACTTGGTTCAAGAATCGTTAATTCAACGGTTTGATTATTCTTTTCATCTATTTTATCCACCACTTGAAAGGGTGTGTTTTTAAGAATCTCATAAAGATGATCCATGGTATGAAAGAAAGGATAAATCATATCTGCTTCAGAAAAAGTAAAGGATAGATTGTTCACTAAATAATCGTGTAAATCAAACAACCCTTCAAACGATGTTAAGCGAGCATCTTTTTTCACGCGATGGTCGACATAAGATTTGCTGTTGACCATTTCTTCCATGCTCATCGGGATGTATCCCTTGGTCATTTGATTGGCGGTCCAACGTAAGTGTTCTTGTCTTGCGAGCAAATTCCTAAGTTTCTTGGCAACGGGTTTGTAGCGATTCAGATCCGCATCATTCTTTGCTCTTGGGTGACTACGATGGAACGAGGATTGTTCATCCACATCATATCGTTTCATAAAATTAGCTTCGGTTAACCCTTTGGGTTTGACAGCAAGATCTAAACCCATGAGGTTGAGTTTAAACCGTAAACTGATTGCCTCATATAATAAACTTTCTTTTTCTTCACTCACAAGTGAATCAAAAGGAATCGAAGGGTTTAACGTCGATTGAATTTGACTCGCGATCTTGGTAAAAATTGGATTGGTGATTTGATTTAAGGAATAACCATAGTCACCAAAGCCAAAGGCGATGACATTCTTTTGCTTAAACAGTTGACTGGTTTGAACATAATCCCGGTTCGTCATTTGCACAAAGAGGTGATAGTGGTTGAGTCGTTTTTCAATTAAGTAAGCAAGTACTTGTTGAAGCACCCGCAAGTTCATCACATCATCATCAAAAGCGATAACTAAAACATGGTAAGGATCTGATTTTTTAAGCTGTTTGTCAAAGTGGGACACAAAGGAACCATCATGAAAACTCGTCAGGATTTCTTCAGTGGCGATAGAAATGGGTGGGTTCGGTAAATGGTCTTTTTTGGATTGAAGAAGGTTCGTGAATCTAGGAATTGAAATCAATGCGTTCGTCGGATCACGGTAAATATTATATTCAATGGTTGGTTTTTTATAGTTGGTGATTTCTTTGCCAAAGAACTTCGAGGCTTTGGGTGGGAATTGATTGGTGACGAATAAATGGCGGTAAATTTCTAAATTGGTTGGTCCAAACCCAAGCAGATGATATTGAATGGTCACATCATCCAAAGTTGCTTTTTCCGTATCGATGAATTGGTGAGGAAGCAATGACGTCAACGGATACTCTAGGATAAGCTGTTGGGCAATGAGTTGGTGATAAGAGAAGAAACGCATCTTATGTTTTTCTTGGCTAAAGGATTCATAGATGGGTAAGTTTTGTTTGTCCTCATAAAGAATAAAAGCATTTAATTGACTGGTTGGATGTTGTTGGTAATGGCGATTGAGTTTTTCTACTAACGCCATTACCTCTAGATCTTTGGTTAATAAACTCACCAAGATGATATCTTGACCACCTTGACCTACCAAGGTATCAAGGGATTGATTGCCCACATCAAAGGTTGTAACGCCTGGATGAAAACGATATTTGGTGTTGAGTTCTTTCGCGGCTAAAAAGGTTTTAGGGACAGCAACATTCATCCCGCGTTGAAGTTTGGATGAAGTTGAGTTTTGTATATCCTTTTCATAAGCTTTTAATAAGTAGGTTAGTTTTTCATCATCCCCAAGGATAAGAAAGTGTGGTTTTCTTGATTGAAGATAAAACCGCATCTTAAGACCAAGGTTCTTAAAGAAGATTGCAAAAATTAAAATATACGTATAACCAAAACCAATCACATGAATCGCATACGCAGACATTAAAAATAAAACATCATTATTGATTCGGTCACTGATCTCAGCGGTTCGAAAGATACCCCGGAGAATGGCGGTGGTATTTCCAAATGCTTTTAAGACAAGGTCAATGGTGTTCAGGGTTTCACCGTTGAATGATAAACCATAACTATAAATGGCAACACCCATGATGACGATGCCGATAAAGAAATGGAATTTGTATTTAGATAAGTCCAAGAAAATCATCGCTGCAATCAGTGATAACGTCCCAATAAATAACAGGAAAGAGATGATGTCCATTATGTGATAACCCCCGCGATTTGAATACCTAGATACACCAATAAAACAACCACTAAGATGACCAAGACAAGCTTCCAATGACGCACCATCCAAGTCAGCAATTTAATGATGAAGCCGCTTGCACCAAATAAAAACTTGAAGGGTGTAACAAGGACTTTACCCACAGTTTTAAAAAAGTTCACAAGTCGATTTCTTAAACGCGGCAAACGACTCTTTTTGTCGGTTTCATAGACCAAACTTTGAACCGGAACAGAGTAACGATGACCACGTTCTTGGTACGTGATGTTGTAAACCTTGATTTGAGATAGCGTTGTTTCTTCATAATCAAAGTCAGTGAGGTTGCCGCGTTTAAAAATGACTTGGCTATGTCGATATCCATGCTTTGGTCCGATCACCACGACATAGCTATAATTAGCCGCTTGTTTTTGTTTTACTTTGATTTGGTCTGTTAATCGATAAATGGAGTCATAGCGATACTGCTTATAAGAAAAGAAATTTTGAACCACATTCCAATCAGACTTTTTACCCGTTTCAATTTTTCGTGGCTCTTTTGCAATCGTTTCTTTTTTGTCGAGTAAGAATTTTTCTCCATCAAGAAGTGGATCAATATCTTGGGTGTTGGTTACTTTTTTTGCTTGGTAGACATAACGACTTTCTTGATAAGAAACGTTCATGTCAACAATATCGTCAGGGACAAAATATTTTTTTTGTTGGTGATCAAATAAGTTAAAGGCAACATAATAGAGTTTGATAGCCTTAGCTTTTAGTGACGAGACATCGCGATAAGTCAGTGAGCGTCCAACGAGATCTTCAAATTTTTGTTGAATGGTGGTCATATCGACGACATCGTAAAGCAACTCACCTTCAAGTTGGGTTTGATGATATTTTTTTGAGTCATACATATATTGACCATTGAGCAGACCAAAGACATGTTCTTCGTTAACAACAGAGGTTGTTTTCTTGAGTGAGTCGTCGATAAACACATACTCAGTGACATGTAACTTACCCGGTTTAAATGGTAGAGGAATAATATATTTGTGAACAAAACCCTCTTCGTCTTGAATTTGCACGCCATATCGATTTTTGTTAATCACCACATCTAACAAATATTGGCCCGCAACTGGAACATAGAAAAAGATCACAAGTTCTTTTTTGTTTTCAAATAAACCTAAGATGGTTGCCTGAAATAAAGGTGCGGGGGTTTGTTTATATTTTTTTAAATCAAGTTGGATTAAAAGAGCATCTTCCACAAGTGGAGAAAAGCGGTCTAATTTGAATTTATGAAGGAGAACGGTTTCATCTTTCATGGTTTTATTATACTTGATTTTTCCTTCTAGAAAGGGGTTGTTTTTGTCATTCATTCGTAAGATTAGATAAGAACTTGTTATAATAAATTAAAAGATTTAAATGAAATTACATCATCAAACGAAAAACTTTATTGATCTTAACTGGCGGGATAACGAACGTAGACCCCTTTTACTTGTTCTGCCTGGTGGCGGCTACGAATACACGTCGTGGCGAGAAGCGGAGCCAGTTGTTAAAGCTTTTGACTGTGAAGGTTATCACTCAGGTATTTTTTATTACCGTGAGGAAAAACTACTTCACCCTCATACCCACCTTGAGGCAAAAGCGTTGTTGGAATTACTTCGAAAAGATCCTCGTGTCAGTAAAATCTATTTGGTTGGGTTTTCTGCCGGCGGACATTTTGCGGCGACGATCATGACCACCTATCCAAACTTGGTGAATGCTGGGGTTCTTGCCTACGCCCCCATCACCTCAGACATCAAATACCGTCATCTTGGGTCGTTAATGAATTTACTGGGTCCCAATATCACCAAAGAAATGGCCGCGGAAGTGTCCTTAGAATTACATGTGACAGACAAAACCCCACCTTGTTTTATCTTTCACACCCAAGACGACGCGATTGTTCATGTCGATAACGCATTGATGTTTGCAGAAGCGTTAAGAAAACACAATGTCCCTTTTGCTTTGCATGTTTATCCAGAAGGGTTACATGGATTTTCAGTGGGAAGTGATGACGTTGCCTATAGTGAATTTTCCCTTGAAGAATTCCATCATCGGTTTGCTTATATGAAAGAATGGGTGGCGTTAGCAAAACGCTTCATTAAGAATTACTAATGAACACCACCATGACATTATTTCCAAAAAAACTTCATCTTCAACGTTTGTATGTTCGCTTAAGTTTCGCATTGATCACAGTCTTTACACTTGTAGGTGTTGTACGAAGCTTATTACATATCTTTCTTCCTGATGGTGGGGCGCAATTGATCGCGACGATTCCTTTGGATTCATTTTCAGAGGAAGCCAAAGCGGTCGTTATTGGCATGTTTGCCTTATGGGGATTATCCCAACTCTTATCTAGCTTGGTTTATGTTTATATTCTGATAAAAAGAAAAGAATGGTTACCCTTTGCTTGGTTATTATTGTTGATTGAATATGCATCACGATGGCTCATTGGTCAATTCAAACCATTTGAAACCGTGCAAACCGCACCAGGTGCGATTGGTAATTATGTATTCATGGTCTTGAGTGTGATGATGTTGGTTTGGTATATCGTAGACTATAAAAAGTTAGTCAGTTAGTTTTGTCCCATTTGCATCCGTGGTAATCGTGCCTGTTAAAATTTGAACAGCTTCAATCAACGCCCACACCGTTGCGACAATAGGTCCAAACAAGAGGAAAGAACCTAGGGTGGTTAACAACAATTGAATAACCCCGCGATCGTTATAACCTAAGTAGAAATTATGAATACCTAGACTGCCCACAAAGATGCCAAGTAAGCCTGCAACGAGTTTTGATTTGGGTTCTGTTTGAGGATTGGATGATTGAGATTGGTCTCTTTTGACATCCTTTTCTTCCATGACTTCTGGTTCAATCGGTTTTTCTTTTTTTGAAGAGGGTTTATTCATCTCTGCACCACAAAAACCGCAGTATTTGGTTTGGTCTTGAGTTTCGCGACCGCAACTTGGACATTTCATACATGTTACCTCTAGAGTAAGTATAATATGATTGCATGCAAATCAAAGTGATGACTTTTAATGTAAGAATCGATGTCCCGGTGGATGGTGACAATCAGTGGCGATTTCGAATTCCTTCTGTGAAAGCAATGATTGAAAAACACCAGCCCGATATTTTGATGCTTCAAGAAACCACCCCTGCGATGTTAAAAGATTTGGAAAAAATAGAAAATGTCTATGGTTACTACTATGTTGGTCGAAATGCAGATTCACAAGGGGAAGGTTGTCCAATTTATTATCGTAAACAAGATTGGCGTATTAAACTCGCTGATACCATTTGGTTAAGTCAAACCCCGCGAACGCCTGGTTCCATGGATGTAGAAGAGGGGTTTCCACGGATTGCCTCGATGGTGGTGTTACAACACACCAGTGGCAT
>CAMCVC010000024.1:0-15347 GCA_945879785.1 Staphylococcus epidermidis
TCGTCTTTTGGATCTTGGAAATAAACCCCACTTCGATATTGAACCCCTTCATCATGACCTTGCTTATTCACGGAGGTTGGATCAATGATTCTAAACAGATGATCCATTAATGTTTCTAGGCTAATCACTTTTTCATCATACTTAACCAGCACTGCTTCGGCATGGGTTGCTTTTTCGTTGCACACTTCTTCATACGTTGGGTTGGCGTAATTACCATTCGCGTAGCCAACTTGGGTATCGCTGACCCCTTTTAAACGTTTGTAATAAGCTTCCACGCCCCAAAAGCAACCACCGGCTAAAATAATTTGTTTCATAAGTTTATCCTTTATTAACACTCTTATTATAACGAAATTAAAGTAAGTTTATCTTTGGATGCTTGTTATAATCTTCATAAGGAGACACAACCATGGTCATCAAAGATACGTTAACGCTAAGAAACGGTGTCGTCATTCCCTTGCTTGGTTTTGGTACATGGCAGATCAAAGACGGGGAAGAAGCATATGCGTCAACCTTGGCCGCACTTGCTGCAGGTTATCGTCATATTGATACGGCAGCAGCCTATCGAAATGAAACTTCTATTGGTCGAGCAATCAAAGATTCTGGGATTCCCAGAAAACAACTTTTTATCACGACTAAATTAGAATCTCACCTTAAAAATTATGAACAAACGTTTGTGGAGTTTGAACAATCGAGACAACGTCTTGGTTTAGATTATATTGATCTGTATTTAATTCACGCCCCTTGGCCTTGGAGTGAATGGCAAACCAATCCTGATTATAGTCAAGGAAACATTGCCGCTTGGAAAGCCATGGAAAAACTATATCAAGAAAAAAAGGTCCGTTCGATTGGTGTGTCTAATTTTGACATTAGTCATTTAGAAAAACTCTTTCAAGGCATTGATCTTCTTCCGCATGTCAATCAAATTGCCTTATGGATTGGTCGACCGCAAAAAGCTGTTCGGGCCTTTTGCAGTGAAAAAGAAATTGCCATTGAAGCGTATTCACCTTTAGCAACAGGGCGAATTTTTAAACTAGATTTGTTACATACTCTCGCCAAAAAATACAAGAAAACTCCAGCACAAATTGCGATTCGCTTTACCGTTGAATTGGGAGCGATAACGTTACCAAAATCCACGAACCCCTCGCGCATCATCGAAAATGGTGAACTTGATTTTAAACTTGAGCGTGATGATATGCTCGCCTTGCTTGAATTAGAAAACTTACACTACCGATAAAATGAAAAACCCTTCGATTTAGAAGGGTTTTTTCTTGCAAAATTGGTGGAGCTGACGAGGATTGAACTCGCGACCTCCTCCATGCCATGGAGGCGCTCTCCCAGCTGAGCTACAGCCCCAAATTGCTTTTATACTTTACCAAATATTACCTAACAATTCAATCTTAGAAAATATTGACATGGGCAAACAAAAACACCAAGAAAATTCCAATAGGCATTGTTATTGAGGAACAGCATCTTCAAATTGGAGTATATTATCAGTTAAAAAATTTTTTGATGAGGTATTAAATTCATTTAATCTTATTGAATGGGAATGAAGTTATAAATGATGCTTTTTTAATTTAAAAACATACCTAGGTATGTATTTATCTACATTGGCGCGGTTGAGACGATTCGAACGTCCGACTTTCTCCTTAGGAGTGAGATACTCTATCCACTGAGTTACAACCGCATTGGTTATATTTTAACAAGATTAACGAAGAATTACATCCAACATCAACAAACTTACCAACAGCAAAATCGGTCCAAATATCAACCCAAATTTTAGAAATTGTCCAATCCCGTAGGAGACTTGTTTGGTTTGTAGAACATTCATCCACATGAGTCCCGCCAATGCGCCAACTGGCGTCAGGATCGCCCCTAAATTGGAACCAATAATGGAGGCATACACTGCTTGAAGTTGAAACTGAGGTTGTAAACGAATCAATGATTCAAACCATAAGCTCATCGGGATATTGTTGATGACATTGGCCATCAAAAAACTGGATACTCCAAAAGAAAATGTTGGTGAAGCTGATTGAAATAGGGTGGCCACGGTTTGTGTCCAATCCGCAAGACCCATGGCCTTCACCAGGATAGCCATGCCTAAGAAGAAAGGAATGAAGGAATAAGGTAGTCGGCGAATGGTTCTAGCCATCATCGGATTCTTGGGATATTTTAGAGTTACCAAGATCACAAGTAAACTTGCGGCAACAAACGTCACGAAATCCATACTGACTCCAAGTGGTTTTGCTAACGCCATCATCAAAATAGCGACCCCAAGAACGGTGATTCCGATCTGATAACTAGAGTGAGGTAATTGAATATCTAGCTTGATTGGGTGGATGGGTTTGTTTAAGGCTGATTGAAAGATCAACACAAGTAAACCGTAACTAACGATTCCGGTCAGTATAGTGGGTAAAAACATCACCGTGGCATAATCCAAAAAGGAAATGTTAAACATCGAGGCTAAATAAATGTTGGTGGGATTACCAATGACCAACAACATACTCCACGTATTGGCAGCGACAAATTGACTGACCAAAAAAGGAATGGGAGAGATCCCTGTATGTTTTGCAAAATAGATCATGAAAGGAGTGAGGGTGAGAATCACGATGTCATTGGCCGTCAACATGGTTGAGAATGAGACAATCACAAACCAAATAAAGAATAATCGACGTTGGGAGTTGCCAGCTTGATTCATCGCTACATATGCAAGATATTGAATATACCCAATATCATCCAAATAAATCGCCATTAATGTGAAAGAGAAAAATAGCCCTAAAATTCTTATTGGATTCATCTCGGAGGAACCAGTCCATGCATCAAGCAAGAAGGCGAAATCAAATCCAACCAAAGCCCAAATCATCAACGCCCCTAGCAAGACGATGACCCAGTACGTTTGGCCTCGAACTTGACCTACTCGCCAATGAGAAAACCACTTGAGACTAAGCATCATCAAGATCAAAGTACTTGCGATCACGATTGAATAAAACATCGCCTTTATTATACCGATAACTCGAATAAATCAATTTGAATAAAAAAAAGGTGATATTCATCACCTTCACGTTAAGTCATGGTCGGGATGATGGGATTCGAACCCACGACCTCTTGGTCCCGAACCAAGCGCGCTACCAAGCTACGCCACATCCCGAATCAATTCATTTTACCTATTTCATCATCAAATGAAAACAAAGAAACAGTTTCATCCGCTTCCATGGCTTGGAAGACACCAGCAGCTTTTAATTTATCAATATTTGTCGTGGAAAGTTTGCTACGGTTACTGAGATCTTTGGCACTGGTGAAAGGCCGTTCAAGTCTCGCTTGAACCACCGATAAGGCAGCATTAGTGCCAATCCCATCAATGATGGTAAAGGGAGGAATCAACCCTTGGCGTGTTTCATCAATCACAAAGACTTCTGCCTGAGACTTTTCTAAATCCAACGGAAGGATTTGATACCCTCTTTCCTTCATTTCTAGGACATTCATCAAGGTCACTTCGAGATCAGCTTCTTTGGGTGAGAGTTTCTTTTTTAAATTACTCTTTTGGTTTTTATACCGTTGAAGTTGTTGAAACACTTCTTTGGTGGATAAACGCATCATCGTATAGTCATACTGTTTTGAACGCAAAGAAAAATACGTTGCATAGTAAGCAAGTGGGTGATGAACTTTAAAATACGCCACCCGAACCGCCATCGTCACATACGCGACCGCGTGGGCTTTGGGAAATAAATATTTAATCTTGTTGCATGAATCAATATAAAATTCAGGCACATGCACCGACCGCATGAGCTCAGCATAGTCTTTGGTTAATTTCTTACCCTTACGAACATCTTCCATGATTTTAAAGGCAATCAAGGCATCAATGCCCTTTGAGATTAAATACGTCATGATGTCATCCCGACACCCGATGACTTCGTCCACCGAGGCAACTTTATCGGTGATCAAATTTCTCGCGTTGCCATTAAAGACATCGGTGCCGTGAGCTAATCCAGAAATAATCACCAAATCATTAAAGGTTTTTGGATTGATGACGTTTAAAATATCCATGCCTAAATTCGTGCCAAATTCTGGTAACCCCATCGCGCCATTGACCATGTCTGAATACTTTTCTTTTCGTTTTAAGACGTCATCACTGGCAAAGCAGCGAAGCGCGTCCGGATCATTTAAAGGAATATCATCGATCTTTAATCCGGTTAAATCCGCATTCATTTTTAATGCCATCGGATCGACGTGACCTAACATATCAAACTTTAATAACGAGTCATGCAAGGAATCAAAGGCAAAATGGGTGGTGATGATGTTGGTTTCTTGGTTATCCGCAGGCCGTTGAATCGGGGTGAAATCATACACACTATATTCTTTTGGGACAACGACAATCCCACCCGGGTGTTGCCCAGAGGTTCTTCTTACGCCTTCAGCTTTTTTAGCGAGATAAACCAGAGATGCTTGTTTGATTTTACTGACATCTTGACCGATGGCTTCATAGTAACCTTTGACGTAACCATACGCAGTTTTTTCTGCCACGGTTTCAATGGTACCCGCGCGATAGACTTGATGATCCCCAAGTAACACCTTGGTGGCTTCATGGGCTAAGGATTGATAATCTCTTGGGAAATTTAAATCGATATCAGGAACTTTGTTGGCATTGAATCCTAAGAAGGTTGCAAACGGAATATTTTGGCCATCACTCTTTAATACATGGCCACAATCTGGGCATAATTTAATTGGTAAATCAAAACCAGATTTAATCGTAGGTGCTTGAGAAAATTCAACCCACTGGCAACTTGGGCAAAAATAATGTGGGGGCAATGGATTCACTTCCGTGATGCCTGCCATCGTTGCCGCAAAGGAACTACCCACCGATCCACGTGAACCAACAATAAAACCTTTTTGATTCGCTTCGGCGATGATTTTACTGGTGATGTAATAGATCACCGCGTACCCCGATTGAATAATCCCATTCAATTCTGTGGTGAGGCGTTCTTCAATGAGCGTAGGCAAAACCTTGCCATATTGTTGATGAGCTTTGGTAAAACAAATCTCTTTGAGCATGGTGTCAGCCCCTTGAATGGTTGGGGTTCTTAACACCGTTTGAATCGGTTCCATTTTTTCAATCATCTTCGCGATTGCTACAGGATTATCAATGACATAGGTTTGAGCGTGTAAAGGATCTAACCAAGAGAATGCTTTTAACATCTCTTCGGTAGAGCGATAATGTTGCTTCGGATTTTCAAAGGCTGGTAAGTCTTTTCGATAATAAGGATTCATCGGGTGATTCACCCCTTTGAGTCCTTTGGCAAAGATATAAACATCACGAATCATGTGATCGTCAGGATTGACGTAATGAACATCCCCAGTGGCAACAACCAGCTTCTTAAGTTGGGTGGCAACATGGATGATTTCTTTTAGTAATGTTTTCACCATGGTCAAGGATGGTAGGACACCCGTGTGCACTAAATAATCGTATTGCTCCAATGGTTGAATCTCGATGAAGTCATACATGCCGATGACTTTTTCTAAGGCTTCTCGTGAACCGGTTTTGGCGGTTTCAAAGACTTCACCATTGAAACAAGCTGACCCTAGCAACAGATGTTCGCGGTGGGATAACAGTAAATCTCGGGGGGTTCTGGGGAGGTCGGCAAAATAGTCCAAATGACTTTTGGACACCAAGGTATACAGTGCCTTTAATCCCTTGGTATTTTTAGCCAACACGGTGACGTGATAACTTCTGAGATTTTTCGATAAGGTGTTGACTTGATTGAGCGAATTTAAATCTTGATGCGATTGAATGTTATGGTCTAGTCTAATTTTATCTTTGAGGGTTTGCCAAATCGTCACCAAGACTTCTGCATCATAAATCGCTCGGTGAGCTTTGTCTTCTTCATAGGTAATCCCTAATCGTTTGGCAAGTGCCCCTAATCGATGACTATTGGCCTCTGGGTATAAATAACGAGATAACGTTAGGGTGTCAATCACTGGCGGGGTGAAGCTCAACCCTAATCGGGATAGACTAGCGACCATGAATCCCATATCAAACGGCGCGTTATGCGAAACCACAATCGCGTCTTTAAAGAACCTCAGGATGTCTTGGTGAATGGTTTCAAACGTGGGTTGATTTTTTAACATCGCCATCGTAATGCCACTCACGTCACTCGCGGATGCCGACATGACGACGTCTTTAGGATCGATGAGTAACGATAGTCGATCAATGATTTCTCCACGTCGAACGCGAATCGCCCCAATTTCAACAATGCGGTCATACCGAGACGATAACCCTGTGGTTTCTAAATCGAAGATGACATAGTCGGTCTCTTGAAGTTGGATTGGCCTTGGATTCATGATGTGGGCAATCGTCTCATCAATCATGTAAAGCTCCGCACCATAAATCATTTTTAAACCATGTTTTTTTGCAGCCGCTTGGGCTTCAGGATAGCCTTGAACAACCCCATGGTCGGTGATGGCAATCGCCTCATGGCCCATATGTTTTGCCAACGCACAATAAGCATCAATATCGCCAACCCCATCCATCGTCGACATTTTTGTATGCAAATGAAGTTCCACTCGTTTTTGCGGATGTGCGTCTTCACGCATAGGAAGCGGAGGAGCCTTGACACATTCTTTGGCGTAGATTCTCGGTTCTTGGCTTAATTGGTCAAGGGCGACGCCACCTCGAATACGAACGCGGTCACCATCGACCAACGCATTCGCAAAACTTAAATCAATGTCACAGTCCTTATCATTGATGCTGGCAAGGATGGCATCCTCACCTTCTGCCAAGACGAAGCGAATCACTAAATTCCCATTGAACTCTCTTCGGAATAAATTATAAATGGTGCCAACAACTTCCACATGGCCACTATTGAGTTTGATATCTTTGATGAGGGTCGCTTGATAGTCACCTTTTTGTCTTAGTTTTCTTTTTGCTTCAACGTTGATTTGTTGTTTAACATCTTGTTCATAACTTAAGGCAAGTTGAGTTTCAGCTTCTTTGATGCGTTCCACATGTTCACGAATAAAGACATCATCATCTTCTTGTTCTTGGCGCGACTCAATGACAGCTTTGACTTGTTCTTGTAACTGATCAACTTTTTGTTGATTGACCTTAGGTTGACTAGTATTGATTTTATGTTTAAAACAGAGTGGATAATGAATAAACATCAGTAAATCGTTGAACTGGGTCCACATGGTTTTTTCTTGTTCAAAAGCGTTGGCGTCCGCATACACAAGGCGGATTGAATCCCCATTGATCACAGGAATACGGGGATAGCGTTGGCGATATTGTTGCTGATACCAATCAAGGAATAGTTGAAAAATACTTTCCATGGACGCGGCTTGGCGATACGTAAACGTGAAATGACTTGGGTAATTGAGTTTGCTCATGCCCGCTAAAAATGGTTCCAGCTGCGAATAAGTCCATGGGGTATCCTTGGTGATGACCATATCCCATTGCTGAGGAAGCAATGGATTTTTGGTGACTGCCTCAAAGGCAAGATCAAAACCAGTAGGATCGTCAATCCCGAGACTTTGTAAAAACCGAACCATCTTCTCGTGCATGTTAGAGGACCAGGACCAAAGCGAGGATATCTTTAATTAATAAAAACACCATTAAGCTCATGAGAATAAAGAAACCAATCACCGAAATAGCATTCTTGAATTGACTTGGTATTTCTCTTTTAAAAATACCTTCAATGGTGATGACCAATAAATGCCAACCGTCTAAACCAGGAAATGGAAGTAAATTAAAAACCGCAAGATTGACCGAAATCAATCCCCATATAAAAATATAAGACCCTAACCCAAGGTTATTCAAGATGGAAGATGTGGTAGAAAAGATGGCAACGATTCCTCCGACTTGATCCAGGTTTTGCCCTTGGAATAAATTAATGACGGTATCCACGATCAATGTAACACCTCGCCACCAATCGCGCCCTGCTTCCGCGATGGCCTCGACAAAGGTGTAATCGGTCATGATCACATAAAATCCAATCCCTAAAGGTTCTAAACTAAACCCATCCTCGGTGGCAATCGCATCCAAGCGAATCGTCACTTGTCTTTCGGTAAACGTGGTTGAATTTTCATAGATTCGAACAGGGAGTTGAAACTCAACAAAGTCATTCAGACTATCAACGGCGTAAGCGACGAACGTGCCATCAACAACCTTGCCAATCTTGAGCAAGGTGGATAAGGTGTCTTCATACGTTTCAAAGTCGTTGATGTAGAGATTATGGGTATCAAGCCCTTGTTCCGTGGTGACAGGAATACTCCCATCATTTAACGGGGCAAAGACAAGCACTTCCCCATTTTCAATTCCCGCTTGGGCGGCAACCGAGGTTTCTGTGATTACCATTTGGTTGGTTAATGTTCGTTGGGTAAATCCCCAATTCGATGCAAAAAATAAAACAAAGGCAAGGACCAAGTTCAAGATGATGCCCGCGGATAGGACCATCGCACGTTTGGGTTTAGAAATCCCTAATAAACTACGTTCAAAGGGGACATTTAAATCTGCGCCACTGACTTCTTCCCCAACCATGGCAACATAGCCTCCTAATGGAAAAGCTTTCAGGGAGTATTTGGTTTCACCTTTGGTCCAAGAGAATAAGACAGGACCAAAGCCAATGGAAAACTCTCTAACGTAGACATTAAATGCTTTGGCCACTAAAAAGTGACCGAGTTCATGAATAAGGATAAGGATGCCTAGCGATAACAGAAATAACACCGTCGATAGGATTGCTTGCATAGGTCACCTCCAAGATGATAAAAAAGACTATCTTATTTTAACAAAATTCCAAGTCATTGGATGACTTTAAATCGGTAAGGGATAAATGAAGTCAGATAACAAGGAAATAATCAACGCCACCACCAACACCACCATGGAAAAAGAGTCAACCCGATCAAGGATGCCCCCATGTTCTCCTAACAAATTAGAGAAATTTTTAATCCCATATTCTCGTTTAATGATCGAGAACGTAAAGTCTCCTAAGGTGGCAATCAAAGGCATCACCAGGGAAATCAATAAGATCCAATACCATTGATCAAGGGTGAGGAAAGGTAATAACGGTGTACCAATCATCGCCATGACAATACCAAAGGTGAAGGAACCCAGGAATGATACGGCAACCCCGCCAAAAAAACCTTCCCATGTTTTATTTTTAGAAACCCGGACATTCATTTTGTGTTGACCAAAGAAAGTCCCAATCAAATATGCGCCAATATCGGTAAAGAACGTTCCCATGGCTGCATACAATAATAGGAGTGAATTCGCGATCAACGACCGTGGTTCATTGAAAATAAATTCAGGATAGAATCTTAAGAATAAAAACGCTTGGAAGCTTAAGGATAATAAAATTGACATGGTAATTAAATACGTGCCATCTTGCACTTTAAAACGCACATCGGTAATCGATGAGAAAAATAACGTTGCCACCAACATGGTTAAGATGATGGTTGGTAATTCTAACTCATTCAATCCAGTGGCAAATGACCATTGGGTGAAATCAATCCCAACATTGATGATGTTGTTTCTAAGAAAAATATAAAAGATCAAACCGACCATCATCAAATAAACAAAGATGCGAATGGGAAGAGGATAGACTTGGCCAATTCTCACGGTGAGAATTTCATGGGTTGCAAACAACAATCCTACTAACGCGAACAAAACAATTAACCAATCGCCGATGACAATTGAAGGGATGGCCAACACCACCAAGCCTAATGCAACCAGGACACGGTTGGAAAATTTCTTTTGAAATTCTGGTTGAAGATGATTCATAGTTTACCGAAACGTCGTTGACGTTCTTGAAAGGTTTCAATCACCTGTTGCAGGTCTGCAGCCTTAAAGTCAGGCCATGATTTGGTGACAAAGATTAACTCAGCATAAGCAAGTTGATAAAGTAAAAAATTAGAAATACGTTGTTCGCCTGAGGTTCTCACCAAGCAATCTACAGGAGGTAAAATCGCTGTATCCAAAAATTGATGAAAGGTCATCGGGGTGATGTCTTCTATTTTGATGAGGCCGTTTTGAACTGCCTTGATGGCCTTTTGAGTGGCCCGAACAATTTCATCTTGGCCGCCATAGTTAACACAAATGTTCAAGGTATATCGTTGATAGGATTTGGTGTCTTCCATTGCTTTTAAAAGTAACTTTTGTGTTGGTAGAGGTAGCCCTTCGATTCGACCGGAAATCACCAAACGAACTTGATCTTCATGCAATGTTTTTATATATTTACTCACAAATTCATTCAGTAACTTAAACAACCCTTTGACTTCGAGTTCAGGTCTTGACCAATTTTCAGTTGAAAAAGCAAACAAGGATAAATAAGGGATGTTCATCGATTTTGCTTCTTTGGCAATCTCGAGAACCCTTTTTGCCCCTTCTTCATGTCCTTTTAACCGAGGTAACCCCTTGGCTTTTGCCCAACGACCATTGCCATCCATGATGATCGCAAGATGGTTTAAAGGAGGTTGATGCGTTTGTTTTTCCTTTAATTTTTGCATATCTAAATTATACAACTTCCCCCAAGTCTATTCTCAATTCATTTTACTACAAGGTTAGGATTTCTTTTTCTTTTACTAAATAGGAGGCATCGATTTGGGCAATGATTTGATCATGAACTTTGGTCATGTCTGCTTCAATACGTTTTTTTAAATCTTGCGTGTATTCGTCATCGGTGACCTTCGCGAGGAAATCTTTGCGAACATTACGAATGGCAACTTTAGATTCTTCCGCCATTTTTTTGGCTTGTTTTGCTAGGTCTTTACGGCGATCTTCGGTCAAGGCTGGCAACTGTAATCTCACCACATCCGCTTCGGCAATAGGATTGATGCCTAATTCAGCTTTGTTGATGGCTTCAACAATCGCTTTAATATCAGATTTATCATAAGGTTTGATGAGCAATTGTCTAGGTTCAGGTACGGCAATGCTGGCAAGTTGGTTGACGGCAGTAGGTTCTCCATAATAATCCACCATCACCCGGTCTAGTAACGAGGCATTGGCCCGACCGGTTCTTAAGGTGTTGAATTGAGCAAGAAGGGCATTGATGGTCTTTTCCATTGCAGCCTTGGCTTCTAAGGCAATCGCTTCCATTTACTTGGCTCCTTTTTGAATCGTGGTTCCAATCGATTGGTCTTTGATCACTTGAAGGAGATTCTTGGTGTCCTTCATGTCAAAAACGCGAATCACAATTGGGGAATCTTTGATCAGGGATACGGCGGTTAAATCCATCACGGCTAATTTTTTATTGAGCATTTCATCAAAGGTTAAATGTTTAATGAGTTTTGCATTCGCATTGACTTTTGGATCGCTATCATACACGCCGGAAACCCCGTTTTTAGCCATAAAGATTGTGTCCGCGTGAATTTCCATTGCTCGAAGTGACGCGGTGGTGTCGGTGGAAAAATAAGGACTTCCCGTCCCCCCTGCGAAGATCACCACTCGACCTTTTTCTAAGTGACGAATCGCCCGGCGACGAATATAGTTTTCCGCGACTTGTTCAACGTGGATAGAAGATAACACACGGCATTGCACGCCTTCATTTTCTAAAGCACTTTGTAAGGCTAAAGAATTGATGATGGTGCCTAACATGCCCATGTAATCGGCAGTGGACGATTCGATGCCAATCGACTTGGCTAATTTTCCCCGCCAAATATTGCCAGCCCCAATGACCACAGCGACTTCAAGGCCTTCGCCTTGGATTGTCTTGATGGCCTTGGCAACGGTGGACAAATGAGTAGCTTCAAGAATGGTTTTTTCTTGGGTGTTTGCCAACGCTTCCCCAGATAACTTGATGACGATTCGTTTCATGTTTCCCTCCATGGTTTATCAGAAAAAAAACACTCTTAATGAGTGTTTTTAACTTGTGACATGACTTCACTTGCGAAATCAACAATCTTCTTTTCAATCCCTTCGCCAACTTTATAACGGGCGAATTGAATGGCTTTCATTTTGTTTTTATCTAAGAAGACTTTGGTAAGTTCTTCTGTTTCTGAAAACATAAATGGTTGCATATCTAAAGAGGATTCTTTAAACATGGTGTTAACTTTACCTTCAACAATTTTACTTAAAATTGCTTCTGGTTTGTTGGCGTACTTAGGATCTTGCTTCACTAGATTCTTTTGCTTTAATGTTTCTTCTTGAATCATTGAAGGAGAAACCGACGCAAAGCTTGGATAGACTGGATTGCGGTCCGTGATGTGCATCGCGAGTTGATCAGCTAAGGTGACATTGCCACCTTCAACAAGGACTAAACTAGACACTGCGCCATTCATATGGACATATTGACCGAAGATTTGATTAGGTTGTTTTTTAATGAGCGTAAAACGACGCAGAGTTAATTTTTCCCCGATTTTGACGGTTGCTTCAGTATAGAGGTTTTGAGTTAAAGCAATCGCAGCGTCTAAGGTTGCTGGTTTGGATGTTAACAACATGGCTGCTGTATCGTTGATAAGTTTACGAAAAGCATCACCGCGAGAGACGAAATCCGTTTCACAGTTCACTTCAAGAATTAAGGCAAGTTGGGGTTGAAGATAAACTAAAGATAAACCTTCAGCAGCAACACGGTCAGCTTTTTTAGCCGCTTTGAGAACACCTTTTTCATGAAGCCATTTGGTGGCCTTTTCAACATCCATGTTGGATTCAAGGAGTGCTTTTTTGCAATCCATCATCCCAGCACCGGTGCGTTCTCTAAGTTCTTTAATCAGAGTGATGATGTCCGCCATGCTTATTCTTCCTTCGCTTCAATCTTTGGTTTGCGTGGCGCTCTTGGTTTTTTTTCAACCGTTGGTTCAGCGGCTGCAACAGGTGCAGTTTTTACTGGGACAGGTTGAGCAACCACAGGGGCTGCTGCTGGGGTAGGCGTGACGCTAACAGGTTGAGCGGTTGGTGTTGAACTTGCTGTTGGCGCTGAAGTTGAAGTTGAGCTTGAATTTGAGTAGCTGCGGGATTGATACGAAGAACTCGACCCATGAGAACTATGGGAACGATAATCAGACCGTGGTCCATAACTACGATCTTGAGGTTTGGTTGCTTCTTTTAAAGCAGCAATCTTGGCAATAAATTCATCATCCTTGGTGTAAGCGACAACGGTGACGCCACCTTTGGCTTCCACAATTGCATCAGCAATGGTTTGAACGATTAATCGAACTGAACCGATTGCATCGTCATTGCCAGGAATTGGATAATCCACTAAATCAGGATCACAGTTGGTATCCGTAATCGCAAATACTGGAATGTTTAACTTCCGAGCTTCAGCAACCGCGTTATGGTCAATCGTAGGATCAACGACAAAGACTGCTTTTGGTAAACCACGAATTTCTTTGATCCCTTCGAGGTTCTTTAAAAGTTTATCTTTAATCTTACGTAATCCGTTGGCTTCTTTCTTGGCTAATAAATCCAAGGTGCCATTGGCTTCTTGTTGTTCTAAATCTTTTAAATAACGAATCCGACCTAAAATCGTCCGGAAATTCGTTAACGTTCCACCTAACCAACGCGTATTAATATAGAAGGATCCGGAACGGAGTGCTTCTTCTTTAATCACGGATTGGATTTGCTTTTTGGTACCTACAAATAAAACGGTGCCTTTGTTGGTGATGATTTCTTTTAATTTGTTATAAGCTTCTTCGATTTTGGTGACGGTCTTTTTTAAATCAACGATGTAAATCCCACGGTCGGAAGTATAAATAAACTTCGCCATTTTTGGATTCCACTTCCGCATTTGATGTCCGTATTGGACCCCAGCTGCAGCGAGTTTTTTCATCGAAATAATCGGTTCTGTAGAGGATCGAACGACTTCTTGCATCGCGTCTTTTGTTTCAGCAATGACTGCTGCAGGTAAAACGCCTTCCTTTTTTTGTTCACTCATGGGTGAAACCTCCTATTTGTTGTGCCTCCATCACTTCTGACAACCGCCCTAACCGTGGTTAGACATGGTAGTTGAATTCATGATGTGTGTTGTCTCTAACTTTCGCTAGAGCAGGGTAATTTTAGCACAAATGGTAACAATATCAAATGAATTTTACTTCTTTTTATAGGCACGTGGATGGGCCAAGCGATATTCCTTCTGTAAGGCTTCTCGGCTAACATGCGTGTAGATTTGGGTGGTGTTGATCGTGGCATGACCTAAAAGCTCTTGAATCGTCCTTAAATCCGCCCCATTATCCAGCAATTGGGTGGCGAACGTATGTCTTAACTGATGGGGGTGCATATGAAGGTCAACCCCTGATCGTCTTGATAATTGGGCAAGGATATATTCTAAGCCTCTGACCGTTAACGGTTTGCCTAGATGATTTAAGAAGACATGAGAAGATAACTGCTCAGAGGAGAGTCCTTGGATTAAGACAGGACGAACATCCTTGAGGTATAAACTGATGCTTTGTTGGCAAGGTTTAGTGATGGGGACAAGTCTTTGTTTATTGCCTTTGCCAAGCACTCGCAACATCCGTTGCCCTAAATTAACATCTTGCATGGTTAACCCAACCACTTCACTGGCGCGTAATCCAGACCCATACATCAATTCAACCAAGGCCAAATCTCTCATCATCAAGATGGAAGCTTGATCAAAAGGTTGATTCAAGACTTGATGGATTTGCGGTTCATCAATGGTTTTGGGTAATGGTTTACTCACCTTCGGAGAGTGAATCAAGGCAAAAGGATTGATCGATAAGACCCCGGCATCAATATAAAATTGATAAAAATGTTTTAAGGTTGCAATGCGACGTTTTAAGGTGATGGGTTTTAAACCATCTTGTAGTTGCGACGCCAAAAAAGCCCTAGCTTCCAACACATGGATGCGATCAAAGAGGGTGGATTGGTCATGAAGATAGCGAAAGAAAATGATTAAATCATGTTCATAAGACGCCACCGTTTGAGAAGAAAATTTTCTTGTGTGTGTTAAGTAATCTAAAAAATCTTGGATTGGTTTATTCACAGCTACATTATAAAGCGATTAAGCTTGTTTAGGTTTTTTAGCTTTTGGCGTTTTCGCTGCTTTTTCGGTTTTCGCTATTTTTTCTGTTTTGGCTGCTTTTGCAGATTTTGCGGATTTTTTAGCTGGACGTTCTTTGAGGACAATCACCGTGCCATCAATATTTTCTAAATGTCGGCAGCTAGGAAATCCTGAGCAACCCACAAATGGACGGCCACCGCGTTTGGCAAAACGTTTGATGAGTGGTTTACCGCATAATGGGCAATCTTTACCAATGGGTTCTGCAACTGGTTTTTTCGATTGGAACACACCTTTGCCATTGCCATCTTCATCGTCTTCACGTTCAGAAGGATCTTCTTTGAGCCATGGTAATGGCACATCATTAGAGACAAATTTACAGGAAGGATATTTGTTACATCCTAAGAACACGCCAAA